>OKRF01000173.1:0-4931 GCA_900290315.1 Candidatus Sulfopaludibacter sp. SbA3
CCGCCGCCACCACCAGCGCCGCCGGCCGCGCCGAACTCGTTGGCCAGTTCGCCCGCTGCCGCTTCACCGGGTGCTCCTCCCGCAGCCGCTTCTCCCGCGACGGCCGCAGGCGCTGCCGCCGCTCCACCGCGTCCGCCGCCACCGCCGCGTCCTCCCCGACCGCCGCCACCACCGCCCGCGCCTCGTCCCCCGCCGCCACCGCCGCCGGCCGCACCCGCGCCACCGCCCGTCGGGATCGGCGAGTCATAACGCATGTCCCACGTGGTCCGGTTGATCACGCCCGCTTCGGCGCGCGCGTTCACTTGCCGGATCTGTTTGCCAGCCTTGTCTGTCACGGTCACCCGCGCCTGGCCGCCAGTCTTCGCCCAATAATCCAGCACGACGCCGTTCGGCGCGTTGGCGGCGAAGAAGTTGCTCGTACCCTGGAAGCCGCGATAGTTCGCCATCTTCCACTCAGTACCCGGACGCGCGTCGAACAGCTTCAAGTCGCTGCTCAACACCTGGTCGCTCACGCTTTCCAGCGCGCGAATGTTATCCATGATCCAGATGGAGCGCCCATGCGTCGCCAGAATCAGATCGTGCTCGCGGGGATGAATCTGAATGTCGAACACCGGTACCGTGGGCAGCCCGTTTTTCATCCGGTGCCAGTTGGCGCCGCGATCGAAAGTGACGAAGATGCCGAATTCGGTGCCCGCGAACAGCAGGTTCTTGTTGGCCGGATCCTCGCGGATCACATGCACCGNNGTGATTCTGGTGAACGAATCGCCGTAGTTTGTGGTCTTGAAAATGTAGATCGCGTAATCCGCGCTGCGGTGATTATCGAACGTGACGTACGCCGCCCCTTCCTCCTGGTACGAGGGCTCGATGCGGCTCACGTAGCCGCCCTTGGGCGCGCCCTGAATGTGCGACACCACGTTCTGCCACGTCTTCCCATCGTCGCGCGACATCTGCACATTGCCGTCGTCGGTGCCCACCCACAGCACCCCGGCCTTCTTGTAGGACTCCGCGATGGCCGTGATGCAGGGCCACGCCACCACGCCATCGTGCCGCGATAGCGTCGTCTGGTCCGGAACCTTGCCCAGAATCTTCTGCTCATCGCGCTTGGCGTTGTTGGTAAGGTCTTCGCCCAGCACCTGCCACGTATCGCCGCGATCGGTGGATTTGAACAGGTGATTGCCGCCATAGTAAATCGTCTTCGGAGAGTGCGGCGAAATCATCAGCGGCGAATTCCACTGGAAGCGATATCGCGGCTCCGTATCGGTGGCCTCCTGCGGGCGGATGGATTTCGATTCGCTGGTCTTCAGGTCGCGCCGCGAGAGGTTGCCGTCCTGCGATTCGGCGTAAATGATGTTCGGGTCGCTCGGATCGATGCGGTTATAAAACCCGTCGCCGCCCTGCACCGTGAACCAGTCCTCGTTGCCGATGCCGGTCTGCTGTGTGCTGGAACTGGGTCCGCACCAGGAGTAATTGTCCTGCAGTCCGCCGCACACATGGTAGGGCTTCTGGAAATCAAAGGCCACTTCGTAGAACTGGGCGAGCGGAATGTTATTGATGTGCTGCCAATTGCGGCCGCTATCCCAGGTGACCCACACACCACCATCATTGCCGCTCAACATGTGATCGGAATTCGCGGGGTCGATCCAGATGCCGTGCACGTCGCTGTGCACATCGCGGAAGCGGCTTTGCACGAAGCTGCGGCCGCCGTCTTCGGACATGTAGATGTTGACCCCGCCCAGCCAGATCTTCTGGTCGTTGTTGGGGTCGATGCGGATCTGGCTGAAGTAAGAGGGCCGCGGGTTCGTCTCGCTCATACGCGCCCAGGTGGCGCCCTTGTCTTCCGAGCGGTACACTCCGCCGAGCGTGCTGTGCTCCACCAGCGCATACACAATATTGGGGTTCTTGCGGTACACGTCCAGGGCGCAGCGGCCCAGGTCTCCAGCGGGCAGGCCCCTGCCGGGTCCGCCGGCCGCTCCCAGCCTGGTCCAGTGCAGGCCGCTGTCGGTCGAGCGGTACAGGCCGCTGCCCGGTCCACCGCCGCTGAATCCGAACACCGAGCGGCGCCGTTCATAGGCCGAGGCATAGAGAATGTTGGGGCTCTGCGGATCGATGGCGATATCGTTGACGCCGGTATCTTCGTTAACGAAGAGCGTCAGGTTCCAATGCGCGCCGCCATCGGTGCTCATGTAGACGCCGCGCTCTTTGTTGGCGCCCCACAGGTCACCCTGCGCCGCCACGTAGACTACGTCCGGATTGGTGGGATGCACCACGATGCGCCCGATATGATGCGTCTCCTTTAGTCCCAAGTGAGTGAAAGTCGCGCCGCCGTCCATCGATTTATAGACGCCGTTGCCCCACGAGGAACTCTGCCGGTTGTTCGGCTCGCCCGTGCCCACATACAGAATGGAAGGGTTGGATGGCGCCAACGCCAGGTCGCCGATGGAAGGATTCGCCGATTCCACCACCGCAAAATCATCGACTCGCCCTCCCATAGTGGCAGGTCCGATACTGCGGAATCGCAGGTTTTTCAGCGCGCCTTCGTAGTTCGTCTGCGCAAACAGGCTCAAAGACAATGCGGCGAAAAGCCCGCACGCACGAATCACTTTCCCGATGTTCATAGCGTCTCCGATTGGTTAGCCATTGTACAACGGCGGGGCATCCCTTAGCTGCCCTTCCTGATGGGGCAGGCGCTTTCGCCCGCCAAACCGGCCGGCCCCTACTTCTCTTCCCGAATCTGCTGACTCAGGTAGCGTTCGTAGCCGAGTTCGCCGATCTGATGCATTTGTGCCTCCAGCCAATCCACGTGAGCCTCTTCGTCCTTCAGAAGACGTTCGAACAACTCACGCGACGCATTGTCGCCTTCGTCACGGGCGATCTGGATGAACCGGTTGTACATCGCTACCGCGTCAATCTCGAGCTTGAGATCGCTGGCGATCTGTTCCTTCACGGTCTGGCCCACGGAGAGCTTCATCAGCTCGGTGAGATTCGGTGTCGCATCCAGAAACAGGATGCGTTCGATAAGCGCCTCGGCATGCTTCATTTCATCGATGGACTGTTTCTTGATATAGGCGCCCAATTTGTCGTAGTGCCAGTTCTCGCACATCTCCGCATGGAGGAAATATTGGTTGATCGCAGTCAACTCTTCCTTGAGCGCTTCGTTCAGCGCCGCGATGACTTTTGGTTTGCCTTGCATAAGGGAAGTTTCGGGAAATCCGGCCCGAAAGTCAAGGGAAAACCCGCGGCGCGACTCCCTGTCCCAATACCCGCTAGAGGAGGAACTTATCTGATTTTCCAGTTGACACTGAGTTGCAAGTGGAGTTCAAATGTTGCTTGGACATCGGTTTTACCCACGAAGCGGTTGCCAGATACTTGCAAATACCGGACCGGCAGCCCATACGCCGCCGAAAAGGGTCTGTGGTTTTGGGAGATGGTAGTGTGACGGCACTATCGCCGGCGTGGTGAAGGACTCGCTCTATAAAGGTGTGCACGAGCCCAGCGACTCGGTAACGCCGGCGATCTTGTCGCCGGTCCGCGAGTGCAACCGGCGGCGATCGGCCTCGTGCTGTGGCTGTACCATCCCCTGTTTCAGCACGGCACAGAGCAGGAATTTCACTCGGGATTCATGTCGTTCGAATTGCGCTACCGCACCGGAATCAACCTGCCCGGCCAGGCGCTCCGAGAAGTCGCTGCGGCGGACCGGCACCTTTCCATCTCCCACGCCATGACACTGCAGGCCTCGGGCTGTACGGCTTGATGGCATACGCGGTGACGCGCCGCACCGGGGAAACCGGAATCCGCCTCAAGCTGGGCGCTCACCCTGGCCGCGTGACGTGGCCGGTGCTAAGCGGGATGCTGTACCTGTCTCTCGGCGGCTTCCGCTGCGGAATCCCGCTGGCTCTCTGGGGAGCACGCTACCCAAGTCTCTCCTGTTCGGAATCATTCCCGCCCTCCGCTGCGAGTAGCTGCGTGGGGGGTCGCCAATCTTGCCGGCATATGGCGCCAGGCTCACCAGACTACAAGGGCCGTGCCGGACTGATCTGCCGCTCCGCTACCACTTGCACGTGGGACGCCGTGCCCGCGATCGCCTGCACCCCAATCAGAATCTCCACCGCCCGCCCCTTCGCTTCCGTCAGCGCTGCCGAGAGCGAGCCGCTCATGGCGAATTCGCCGGCCGCTTCCGCCGCTACCATGTCGATTCCATTGAGAATCAGCACCGTTCCCGTGCCGCGCAAATTCGGCAACAGGGCGATATCGGCGTAAGTCTGCTCCTGGTTGGCCGATTCACGGTACTCGGCCTTTTCTCCGCGCTGGGGAGCCCGATTGCGCAGATAAAACTGGTGGGTCGCCGGATCGGTGACCAACGGGAAGTTCAGCGACGGTTCGAACAGTTCCACCCAGGGAATGCTGAGACGGCTGCCCAGCAGGATGAAGTTGTCCGTATCGAACTCGCGCGCGTTGATGTGGTGTGGGTACCGGATGACTGCGTCACCGCCCATGCGATGGCCGAACTCCAGCAGGCGCGAGCCCAGTGTGGCCGACCCCACCGACGTGGTCTGTTGCCGTCCTATAAAACCGATCGCCTCCTGCATTTCCGGCCGGGCGCCGGCCAGCAAAGTACCGGGATAACCTGGCGCCAGATACTCGCTCAACGAAATGTCGCGGCCCAGAAAATGCTGTAACTCGCGATACACCGCGTCGGAGATCACGATGTTGGTCTTTTGGCCCGGATTGAACAGGCGAGACCACAAGGGGTCCGGCCTACCCTTCGCCGCGGTGCTATGGGCCGCCGGCGGCGCGGTTCGCGCGCGCCATGCCGGAATCCCGATTGCTGCTCCCGCGATGGCTACCAGCAGCAAGACGGCGCCCGCGATCAGCATCGTCCGATTGCGGCGGCTGGGAGGCGGCAGCGGCGGTGCTGCGGCGGGAGTGGGCCA
>OKRF01000173.1:4939-11249 GCA_900290315.1 Candidatus Sulfopaludibacter sp. SbA3
CGGCGGCTGGGAGGCGGCAGCGGCGGTGCTGCGGCGGGAGTGGGCCACTGAAAGGTCACCGCGTACGATCCCGGCGGCAGCGCGATGATCGGGCGGGTATGTGCGCCTTCGCTCTGATAGTACTGCGCCAATCGCTTGCGCACGTCGTTGGCCGTTACCCGGACAATGGCATCTTCACTGGTATCGTAATCGGGCGATCGCTGCAGGGCTTCCACCCCAATGCTGCGCTCTTTGAGGTCCTCCTGGCCGNNACCACCGCCGAATCCTGTTCGGGAAGATGTGCTGTTCCCTTCATGCCCTGACGCCCCTTGCGATGCCTCCATCCAGTATATAACGATTCTTTTGCCCTTTAATTCATGCAGTTAAGGGACCGTTAAGCACCGTTAGGAACCTTGCCGGCCCGCCTTTTCGCCGAAACAATGGAGTATCGCATTTTAACCAAGTTGTTAGGGAGTTGACCTTGAGGCAATTCGCTCTTCTTTGCACGTGTATTCTTGTTTCCGCCCTGGCGATGCCGGCGCAGGAAACTCGTGGCCAGATTCTGGGCCGCGTTACGGATCCTTCCGGCGCCATGGTCCCCGGCGCCGTAGTAAAGGCTATCAACACCGGCACCAACGTTGTCTCCACAGTGACATCCAACGCCACCGGTGACTTCACCATGCCCTACCTGGTGGCGGGAGACTACACCGTTACGGTGACTCTCACTGGGTTTAAGATGTTCGAGCAGAAAGGCATCGCGGTCCGGATTCAGGACGCTGTCACGCTCAACGTCAAGTTGGAGGTAGGCGGTACCACCGAAACCATGGAAGTGAAGGACCAGGCGCCCATTTTGGAATCTTCCACCGCCTCGCTCGGCCAGATCGTCGATAGCCACCGCATCGCAGATCTGCCAGTCAACTACGATAACCCGTTGATGCTGGCGCAGTTGGGACCGGGCGTGGTCAACCTCTCCACCAACAACCAGACTCAGACCTTCACCAGTAGCACGCCTTCCAGCCTGGCCATCAACGGCGTTGGCAAGAACGACCTGGCTTTCACCCTGGATGGCGCATCCAACAATGCCGGCGGTACCAGCGGCACCGGCGGCAATATCGGATACACTCCGCCCTCCGGCGTCATTTCGGAATTCAAGATCGAGACTGCGATTTTCGACGCCAGCCGCGGCTTCAGCGCCGGTTCGGCCGTGAGCTTCAGCCTCAAATCCGGCACTAACCTGCTGCATGGGGACCTGCACGAAGTGCTGCAGAACCGCGATCTCAACGCCAATTCCTACTTTTCAAACCTGAACGGGCTTCCCAAAGACAACAATCACCAAAACCAGTGGGGATTCAATTTCAACGGCCCAGTGCTCCTTCCCAAAGTCTATAACGGCAAGAACAAAACGTTTTGGATGTTCGGGTATGAAGGCATCGCCAACAGCTACCCGAAGAGCACTGCTGCTCTCTATACACTGCCCACCGACGCCGAAAAGGCCGGCAACTTCTCCGCTCTTCTGGCCAATGGCAGCAGCTATCAGATCTACGATCCCCTGAGCACCGTCGCCACCAGCGGCGGCCATTTCGCGCGCACGGCCTTCCCCGGCAACATCATTCCCTCGGCGCGCCTGGACCCCATCGCGCAAAACATTATCAAGACCTACCTCAACCTGACGCCCAACGCCGTGCCCAAGAGCGATGGCACCAACAACTATGTGCAGGCGCTCTACCAGGACAACGATTTTCTCAGCACGGTGTTTCGTTTCGACGAAAACATCAGCGATAAGCACCGCCTGTTTGTCCGCGGCAACTACAGCAATTTGAATGAGCCGGACAGCATCGCCTTCAACCAAAGCTCCGGCTGGAACTTCTTCCGCGACAGCCGCGGCCTGGGAATTGACGACGTCTATATCTTCAATTCTTCCGTGATTCTGAACACGCGGGCCACCTACAACCGGTACACCCAGGGCTCCACGCCCATTTCCGTGGGCAAGGCGAATCTCCCGGCTCTGGGCTTCTCGTCCACCTTCATCAACCAGGTCGGGTCGGTCTATTCCGGTGCGCCCGGGCTGCCGAACATCAACGTCTCCGGACTCCCCAACCTGGCATCGGATGCGGTGAATGCGAGCGCCGGCGACACCTACACTGCGGCCGGCGACGTCACCTGGGTTCATCGCGCCCATACCTTCAAGTTCGGCGGCGAGTACCGCGACTATCGCGATACCAGCTTCAGCCTGGGACACGCCTTTGGATCTATGGCCTACAGCACCACCTATACTGTGGCGACCGATACCACCCCCGCCGCCACCTTCGGCCAGGGACTCGCCAGTTTCCTGTTGGGCCAGCCCACCTCCGGCGGCATGGACCAGCAGGCCAGCTATGCGCAGAACTACCGCATCGGCGGTCTCTATGCGCAAGACTCCTGGAAGGTCAGCACACGGCTCACATTGACAGTCGGGTTGCGGAGCGAAATCGAACGGCCGGCTGAGGAGCGCTACAACCGCACCGTCACGCAGTTCGACGCCACGGCGGCGAATCCTTTGAGCGCGGTGGCTACGGCCAACTACGCTGCTCATCCTATCCCGCAAGTGCCGGTCTCCAACTTCACCGTGATGGGCGGACTTCTCTTTGCCGGGGTCAACGGCCAATCGCGCGAGCTTTATAAGACCAACAACATGCCGCTCATGCCGCGCCTCGGCCTGGCTTACCAGATCGACAACCGGACGGTGTTGCGCGCCGGGTATGCGATCTTTGACGATCTCGACCGCCAGGCTGTGAACCAGACCGGCTTCAGCCAGACCACGAGCCTCACCGCATCGGTGAATAATGGTCTGAGCTATAGCTCCAGCACTTACAATCCATTTCCTGGCGGGCTGCTTCCGGTTCTAGGTTCCTCGCAGGGTCTGCTGACCTACGCCGGAAACGGCATCACCGCCTTCCCGGATACCTTGAAGCGGCCTTACAGTGAGCGTTGGCAGCTCAGCATTCAGCGGCAGATCGGCAAGAACGCAGTGGTCGAGATCGCCTACGTCGGCAATCGCGGTACCGACCTGTTCATCAGCCGCAACTACGTAGTGACGCCGCGGCAGTATCTGAGTACTTCGCCGGTTCGCGATACCGCCACTATCAACATGCTGTCCGCTGCGGTATCGAATCCCTTCTACCCTCTGCTGCCCGGCACGGGTCTCTCGGGCCAGACGACTACGGTGAGCCAGTTGCTCAAGGCCTATCCCGAGTTCACCGGTCTGAACATCAATGATAACCAGGGCTACTCCTGGTATCACGGACTGCAGACCCAATTCCAAAAGCGATTCTCGGCGGGCTACACCCTCACCGCCGCCTTCACCTGGTCGAAATTCATGGAGGCCACCGGCTACCTGAACAGCACCGATCTGATGCCTGAAAAAGTGGTTTCCAGCGAGGACCGGCCGTTGCGCTTCGTGACCAGCGGCATCTACGAGCTGCCGTTCGGGCACGGTCGAAAGTTCGGGTCCTCCATCCGGAGCGTACCGGGTGGCGTCATCAGCGGATGGCAGGTGCAGGGGATTTATCAATGGCAGATCGGCGATGCCATGGGATTCGGCGATTCCATCCTCTTCGCTCCGATTCAGTCGATTCTGCTTCCCTCGGACCAGCGGAGCATCTACGGGTGGTTCAACGCCAGCGCCTTCGACACCAACACCAACGACCAAAGGTCGAATGATGTGCGAGTTCTCTCCAGCCGCTTCTCGGGAATCCGTGGACCGGGGATCAGCATGATGGATCTCTCGGCCCTGAAAAACACCAGGATCCGTGAGAGCATCAACCTGCAGTTCCGCGCCGAATTCATCAACGCGTTGAATCATACCCAGTTCAGCGATCCGTCTACTTCGGTCACATCGAAATCGTTCGGCACCATCACGGGGACCAGCCAATTGCCGCGCACCATGCAGTTGGGACTGAAATTGATCTTCTAAGTCTTTCACGCAAAGGCGCAAAGAACACCTTGGCTTTCTTGGCTGCTTTCTTAGCGACTTTGCGCCTTTGCGTGAAACAAAGGATTCTCATTTTGCGAAAACTCACTACATTCGCGCTTCTCCTCCCGGCCCTTCTGGCGGCGGCGGACAATCCGCGCTACTTCGATGTCACGAAATACGGCGCGGCGGCGACGGCAAAACGTTGGACAGCCCGGCCATCAACAAGGCAATCGCCGCCGCCGGGGAGACAGGCGGCGGGACGGTCTACTTCCCCGCGGGCACGTTTCTCGCCGGGTCGATTCACCTGAAGAGCAACATCGCCCTTTACCTGGACCAGGGATCCACCATTCTGGCTTCCGACGACCCAGCCGCCTACGATCAGGCTGAGCCTAACGAATGGGACAAGCTCCAGGACTTCGGCCACAGCCATTTCCACAACAGCCTGATCTGGGGCGAAGGGCTGGAAAACATTTCGATTCTGGGCACCGGCCGCATCTACGGCAAGGGCCTGGTTCGCAACACCAGCAAGCCGGTTGGCAACAAGGCCATCGCCCTCAAGCTGTGCCGCAACGTGACCCTCAAGGATTTCTCCGTCCTGATGGGCGGCTGGTTCGCCATTCTGGCCACCGGCGTGGATAACCTGACCATCGACAACCTGAAGATCGATACCAACCGCGACGGCATGGATATCGACTCCTGCCGCCACGTGCACGTCTCCAACTGCAGTGTGAACTCTCCGTACGATGACGGCATCTGCCTGAAAAGTGACTACGCGCTGGGATTCGCCCGCGCGACCGAAGACGTCACCATTACCAACAGCCTGGTGTCGGGATACGACAACGGCACCTTTCTCGATGGCACCTACCAGAAGAAACAGGTGTACAACAACGCGGGACAGAACGCCGGACCCACAGGACGGGTGAAGTTCGGCACGGAATCGAACGGAGGCTTCAAGAACATCACCATCTCCAACGTGGTGTTCGATTATTGCCGGGGGCTCGCGTTGGAGACCGTGGATGGCGGCCTCCTGGAGGACGTCACAATCAGCAACGTGACCATGCGGGATATCTTCAATTCTCCTATTTTCTTGCGCTTAGGCGCTCGCATGCGGGCTCCGGAGGGCACTTCGGTTGGGGCCCTGCGCCGCATCAACATCAGCAACTTCGTGGTCTACAACGCCGACCCGCGGTACGGTTCGATCATCAGCGGCATCCCCGGCCATGATATCGAAGACGTCCGGCTAAACAACATCCGGATCTACTACCAGGGAGGCGGCACTAAAGCGCAGGCCGACCTGGTTCTGCTGGAAAACGAGACGGCGTACCCCGAGCCACGCATGTTCGGCGATATCCCCGCCTACGGCTTCTTTGTCCGCCACGTCAAGGGGTTGGAAATGAACGACGTACAGGTCAGCGTCATGAAGGACGACATGCGGCCGGCGGTGATTCTGAGCGACGTGCACGGGGCGGAATTCAATAACCTGAAAGCTCAGCACGCCTCAGGGGTTCCCCTGATGATACTTAAGAATGTTACCGATTTCAGCGCTCACAACTCTCAGGGCATCGCTGAAACGGTCTTGCCGGAGGTGAAACTCAAAGAAGTCCAATGAAGAGCGCCTTTACAAAAATTTACTGGCTACGATTTGGGCGTTATCGGTTAAAGTTGAACTTGAAAAGAATGAGTAAGCTCCCCAGTTCGCCCATCGGCGGCAGCCGCCGGTCGCTGAACTTGGCTCGCGTGCTTCTGGTACATGGGGACCTGGCACCGCGCCTGACGCTCCGGACGCTCCTGCAGGCTGGAGGGTACTCCGTCGATGTAGCCGCCACGCCCGCCGAAGCCCTGACAAAGCTCGATTCCGGACGATACGCCTTGGTATTGAGCGATTACGAGTTCGGCTCGCGGCCCGCGGGCCGTACCGTGCTGGCATATGCCCGGGTCAAAGACTACCGGCCGGCGACGGCACTGATCAAGTCCGATGAGCTCACTTTGAAGCGGCGCTATCTCTCCAATCGCCATCCCATGATGGCCATCTATACCGAAAACGTCCCGACTTTTCTCGGTAAGGTGGCCGATCTGATAGGCTTACGCGCCAGCCGCCGCTACCGTCCTCTGCGCCAGGCAATCTAGCGGCAAGCTCCGGAACGTGCGTCGGTATCGCCGGCGATCTTGTCGCCGGTCGGCGAGTGCAACCGGCTGCGAGGCCGCCAGCGTTACCCGCCGGCGTTTCATGAAGTTCCGCGGGCGGAACGCCCATCCCAACAGGGTCGAAAAACCGGTCGAGCGACGGTAACGCCGGCGATCTTGTCGCCGGTCGGCGAGTGCAACCGGCTGCGAGGCCGCCAGCGTTACCCGCCGGCGTTTCATGAAGTTCCGCGGGCG
>OKRF01000156.1:0-5580 GCA_900290315.1 Candidatus Sulfopaludibacter sp. SbA3
GGAGTGCCGGCCAAAAAACAGGGGTTGGGGATAGGGGGTTGGGGCTTTGTGGCTCGCTTCGGTCGTGGTACCGCCGCTGCATCGAAGACGACACCCTCGAAAATCCCGAGCCGTGTGTCCGCCGCAAATCCCGACGCGTTCCCCCCCCCCATTTTCATACCTATCGCTGCCCGCGTACGGGCGCCCCAACAGGGTCGAAAAACCGGCGTAGCGAACGGGTCCCAACAGGGTCGAAAAACCGGCGTAGCGAACGGGTAACGCCGGCGATCTTGTCGCCGGTCGGCGAGTGCAACCGGCAGCTACCCCGCCGGTTTTTCACCCGTTTTGCGGGGCGGTCCGCCCCTAATTGACAGACGACAAAAAGTGATCGTCTGTCCCACAACAGCGAACAAGATCGGCGGCGTTACCGGCCCCTCCGTGCCAGGGCGGTTTGCGGCGTTGACCAGGAACTGGGAGGGGGCGGAGGTGGCGGCGCGACTTCCACCGGCACTGGTTTTTTGATGCGGCGGTCCAGGCGATGAGTGACGAATTCGTCGCGGGCCTTGTTGTATTTGGGCGTGCCCGGAGTGCCCTCCACCGTGGCCCATTCTTCCGGCGTAATTTCCTGGATGGTGAGCAGGTATTTCTGGTAGTAGTTCCGCAGCCGCTCCTGCACCGGCTTGAAGGCGGAATGGTAGAGCAGGAAGATCACTTCATCGGGCTGGGCCGCGGCCACAATGTGATAGACCTGTGAAGCCTTGTGGATGCGCGCCGAACGCAGAGCGGTCTCCAGCTTTTTGGAGCGGGCCTCCAGCTTCTGCCAGGCGTCCTGATCGGCCTTGGCCATCTCGGTGGATTTGATAAGCGCCTGCTTTTCCTTGGCCGCAAGTTTCTCGGTGAGTATGTACAGAAACGGCCCCAAGCGGCTCGCGCGGTGCCGCACATCGTCCGGCAGCATGCGGCAGATTTTCTCGAACTTGGCGATGCCCTGCAGATTGAGTTTGGCGTCCGCGAGGGCGGGCGAAAACAGAGCCAGGAGTCCCGCCTCTTCCAGCAGCTTGAGAATCTCAGAAGGGCTCTCTTCGCTGCTGATGCGCCGGAGTTCCTCCCCAAACGCGCGCGGCGGAATGAGCTTTTCCACCTCGGCCTCGCGAGCGTTGGCCACCTGCATCTGGGTGCGTTCTTCCACGGTGAAGCCCAGCCGCACGCGGAAGCGGATGAGCCGCAACAGGCGCGACGGATCGTCATAAAAGCCGTAGGTGCTGATGGCGCGGAGTTCTTTGCGCTCGATCTCGGCCAAGCCGTTCATGGGGTCGAGCAATAACCCGCGCGACGCCTTGTTCAGCGAGAGGGCGATGGCATTGCAAGTGAAATCGCGCCCGCGCAAGTCTTCCTGGATGGTAGCCGGGGTAACTTGCGGTTTGGATCCGGAGCGTCCATATTTTTCCTGCCGCGACATGGAAATCTGGGCAGTGACACCGCCGGGAAAGACAAGCTCCGCGCTCTTGCGGTTCTCGTCGGTAGCGACAATCGTGGCGCTGCCCTGTTCGGCCACGGCTTTCGCCACTTTGAGCGCCGGGCCTTCCACCACGAAATCCAGGTCGCGAATGCGGAATCCGGCCAGCATGTCGCGCATCGCTCCACCAGTCAGGAACAAGTTGATACCGGCCTGTCCCGCAGCCTTCTGGACGTCCTCCACCACCCGGTTCTGATCCGGACTCAGGTGGCTTTCCAGCATGTAGATGTAGTCGCTCATTGCAAGCGTTCTCGCTTATTCCAAAATGTTTCCGAGCGAATTGCTCCGCTCAGGCCCGGGGATGATGCTTCTCAACGGTGTCCCGAAGTCTCGACCGCATGACATGGGTATAAATCTGGGTGGTCGAGATGTCGGCGTGCCCCAGCATGACCTGCACACTCCGCAGGTCGGCTCCCCCCTCTAACAGGTGGGTGGCGAAACTGTGACGAAGCACGTGGGGCGTCAGCCCATGGAAAATACCGGCCTTTTTGCCGTACTCCGTCAGTTGGTTCCAAAAGCATTGGCGGGTGAGGCAACTGCCGCGGGCGGTAATAAAAAGGTATTTGCTGTTCCTTCCCTTGAGCAGTTTGGGGCGGCCATTGTCGAGATAGTCCTCCACGGCGTCCAAGGCACACTGACCCACTGGAACCAGGCGATGTTTGTTGCCTTTGCCCAGAGTCCGCACGATGCCCATCGCGGAGTCGAGATCGCCGATGCCGACGCGGCACAATTCGGAAACTCGCAGTCCGGTTGCGTACAGTAATTGCAGCATGGCCCAGTCCCTGAGACCGGTGGGCTTGTTCCGGTCGGGAGCCTCCAGTAGCTTGTTGATCTCCTCCAGATTCAGGAAGGTGGGGATCTTCTGCCACTGCTTGGGGCTGCGCAGGTATTCGGTGGGGTCGGTAGCGATTTTTCCCTCCCTCAGGAGAAAACCGTAGAGGTTCCGCAGCGTGGTCAGGTGGCGGGCGATGGTCCGGCTGCTCAAGCCGGATTGGTATAAATGGTCCAGATAATGACGCAGTTCTTCCGTGCCGGGAAGCGTCGTGGAGTCGGCAAAAAACTGGCTAAACCTTGATAAATCAGTGGAATAGGCATCCAGCGAATTGCCCGAAAGACCCTTCTCTATACGGCAGAAATTCAGAAACGCGACCGTCTGGCCGTGCAGGACCGAGTTTGCCGCGAGCACTTCAGACATCGTGCCAATGATACAATAAGCGCCGAAATGTTTGAAACATGGTTGTGAAAAAGGGGTCGAGTTGGCCGCATCCACCACCAAAAAAGCGTTAATCCGCCGGTTTGATAAGGAAACTCTGGCTGGATACGTGAATCCCCCTTCTTATCTGCAGTCTACGGGCGTCGAGGTGCTGTCTGCCGAAGGCAACATCACAACCGTCCCATACAGTGATATTCGCACGATCTCGTTCGTACGGAGTTTCGATGCCGGCAGCGAAACCGACAGGCAGGTTTTTTATACCCGTCCCAAGATGGAGGGTCTGTGGGTGAGTTTCCGGTTCCGGGACGGGGAAATCCTGCAGGGAGTGATGCCGAACAACCTCTTGCAAGTGGAGCCTCAGGGATTCACCGTGATCCCGCCGGACTCCTTCGGGAACGTGCAGAAGGTGTTTGTACCCCGTGCGGCGGTGCAATCGGTGGAGGTGCTGGGGGTGGTAGGCAGCCCACTGAATCGGCGCAAGGGCAAGGAGGCGCCCAAGGATCAGATTGGCCTCTTCGACCAGTGAAATAATGCAAATATTGTATACTGGAGTTTCACACACGCTAGTCTCAATGTTGGAGGTTCTATGAAGTTCCGCAACCTGGCATTGGCCACCGCCGGACTCCTGGTTCTTGCCTTCACTTCGCTCGCCCAAGTTACGGCTCTCGAAGGGGATGTGAAGGGAACAGACGGGCAGCCGCTCAAGGGCGCGCAGATTCAGATTGTCCGCACGGACATCAAAGGCAACTACCCGACCAAGACCGACAAGAAGGGTCACTACATTTACACCGGCCTGCCCATCGGCGTATACAACATCACGGTGGTAGTAGACGGCAAAGAAGTCGACAACATCAAGGGCGTGAGGACGTCCCCCGGCGATCCGCACCGGGAAGACTTCAACCTGAAGGCCGCCTCGATGGACAAGGCCACCAAACAGGCCGAGATGCAAAAGGCGGTGGAGTCCGGCGCGATCCCCAAAGATCTCGAAAAGAACATGACGCCCGAGCAGAAGGCGGCGATCGAAAAGCAGATCAAGGATCAAGCCGAGCGGATGAAGAAGAACCAGGCGCTCAATCAGGCGTATAACGACGGGCTGGCGGCGGAAGGCGCCAAGAACTACGATCAGGCCATTGAACTTCTTAACAAGGCCGCCGAACTCGACCCCACACAGCTCGCCGTATGGAGCCATCTGGCGGCGTCTTACCAGGGACTGGCCATCACCAAGACCGGCGCGGACTTCGACAGCAATATGCAGAAGGCGTTGGACGCCTTTAATAAAGCCTTGGCCTTGAAACCGGACGACGCAGGCATTCACAACAATTACGCGCTGGCTCTGGCGAAGGACAAGAAGTTCCCCGAGGCGCAGACCGAATTGCAAAAGGCGGCGCAACTGGATCCCCCGAATGGCGGCAAGTATTACTTCAACCTGGGCGCGCTGCTGGTGAACGCCAGCCAATACGACCCGGCCGGCGAGGCCTTCAAGAAAGCGATTGAACTGACCCCCACTTACGCCGACGCATATTATCAGTACGGCGTTTGCCTGTCGGCCAAGATGACTACGGGCGCGGACGGCAAGGTATCGGCCCCGCCGGAAATGGCGCAGGCATTCCAGAAGTACCTGGAACTGGCGCCCACCGGCAAGGACGCGCAAGGCGCCAAGGACATGCTGGCAGCGCTGGGCGCGAGCATTCAGACCGAGTTCAAGAATCCGGACGCCAACAAGAAGAAGAAAAAGCAGTAACTGTTTTACCGGGGCGGGAGCTCGGGCTCCTGCCCCCACTCCATGATTCGCTCTTTATTTGTCGAGCTCGTTTTTCCCATCCTGGTTTTCTTGCTCATTCTGTCCATCGCCAAGAGCTTCCTGCGCGGAATTCGTACAGCCTTTCATGCCAGCACGCAGCCGATGGGCCGCCCGGCACCGCCAACCGTGCAGGCCGGCGGCGAACTCAAGAAAGACCCCGTGTGCGGGACGTATGTCTCAACGGCGGCCAGCCTCAGCCGGACGGTGAATGGCCAGACGGTGTACTTCTGCAGCGATGAGTGCAGTAGGAAGTACAGGGGTTAGGGGTTTGTGCCACCGGCGGCAAGACCGCCGGCGTTACCCTAGCGAGAGGACTACGCGGAAGCGGGCTTCGCCGCTCATCATACGCTCGTAGCCTTCGTTGACGCGCTCCAGGGGGTAGACTTCGTTCATTGACCGCACTCCGGTCTGCACGCTGAACGAGAGAGTATCCTGCGAATCGATCGCCATGCCGGAGTACCAGCCCTTGATCGATGTTTTTCCGCCGATGAGTTGGAACGGTACGAATTGCATGGAAGGAGCGGCGCCGACCACCATCAGCGTTCCGTTCACACCCAGGCCGCCCAAAACCGCGGCCATCGCGTCGCCGGCCGTCACCGTCGCCAGGATGACTTTAGCGCCGCCCAGCTTTTGTAACTCCGCCGCCGGGTCCTGCGTCCGGCTGTCGATGTACTTCCACGCGCCCAGCGTGCTTGCCAGCGCTCCTTTATCCTGCCCGCGCGCGATGGCCACGGTCTTGAAGCCCATTTTTGCGGCGTACTGCACGCCGAGATGGCCGAGTCCCCCCAGTCCTAAGACGGCGACAATATCCCCGCTCCGCGCCCCGGTGTTGCGGAGACAGTTGTACGTAGTGACGCCGGCGCACATCAGCGGGGCCGCCTCCACGGCGGACAACCCCTCAGGCACTCGTGCCACTGCTTCGGCGCGCGCCACCAGGTATTCGGCATATCCGCCATCGCTGGTGATGCCGGTGATGTAGGTGCCCGTCTGGCAGGCGAAGAAATCGCCGCGGCGGCAGTTGTCGCAGAAGCCGCAGTAGCCTCCGTTCCAGCCGATGCCGGCGCGCTCACC
>OKRF01000156.1:5589-7288 GCA_900290315.1 Candidatus Sulfopaludibacter sp. SbA3
AGCGGCAGTTGTCGCAGAAGCCGCAGTAGCCTCCGTTCCAGCCGATGCCGGCGCGCTCACCAGATTTCCACCCGGGAACTTCGGCGCCGACCGCATCGACGACGCCCACCACTTCGTGTCCGGGCACGCGCGGGTACGCGATGCCAGGGATGCTTCCTTCTTTCGTCAATGAATCGCTGTGGCAGACTCCACAAGCCTGCACCTTGATTCGAATCTGTCCGGCTCCCGGCTCCGGGATATCCCGCTCGACGATTTCAAAGGGCCCTTTGGCGTAGGGGACCTGTACCACGCGCATTTTCGACATGATCGTTAGATGAGGATCAGCCCCTTGCGGATGCCGATCGTTACAGCCTCGGTTCGTGTTCCCGCGTTCAGTTTTCCCAGGATGGACGCCACATGAAACTTCACTGTGTGCTCAGAGATACTGAGCTTCCAGGCGATCTGCTTGTTGGCCGCGCCTTCGGCCATCATGCGCAGCACTTCGAGCTCACGGGCGGTGAGGACGGCTGGCTCCGATGTGGTATAGGAAGGGAGCAGCGCTTCGAACTCGCGCGGATCCGCCACCAGCAGGCCGGCGGCGGCAGACTCCACAGCGGCCAGAATCTGCTCCGCCGAAGCGTCGCGCGGCAATAGGGCGCGCACGCCCAGGCGCACCGACTCCTGCGTCCAGCCGGAGGGCGAATCGCCGCCCAAAAGCACATAAGCAGGGAGCCAACCGTTGGCCAGCGACGGGATCTCGGCCAGAGGAAGCGCCGAAAGAACCACGTCCGGATGGAGCGCTTCCACCGCGGACAGGTCCGGGAATCCACCTGCCAGTTCCATGCCGGGGCTGGAAGCGATGAGCGTCCACCTGCCAGTTCCATGCCGGGGCTGGAAGCGATGAGCGTTTCCAGCCCCACACGCGTCACCGGCGATGCTGCGGCGACCAGGACGCGGATCACGCCGCCTCCGCCCTCGCAACCAGAGGGACGAAGACTTCGCGAACGCGTTCGATCCCGCCGCGGAAGAAGCGCAGGCGCACCACTTCACGGCCGGAGTCCAGCGCATCGCTGAGATCGTCGAAAGAGCCCAGCAGGATGTCCCCTTCGTGCAGCGATGCCGCGGCGGCTGCACCAGCAGGCTCAACCCTGAGAATCTCCATGCCGAGCCTTACCGGCCGAAGCACCACACCGAGGGAAGGCCGCGCGCCGCGACGTACGAACTCCACCGCCGCGCTTATAGGAACGGCCACTCCCAGACCGTTCACGATGGCGGTGTTGATCCCCACCACGTGTCCTTGAGCGTTCGCCAGCGGACCTCCCGAATTGCCTGGCGCGAGTTGTACGTCTGCGCGAATCCAACTCTGCCGGCCCATTCCCGCGAGCGGACCGAGGGAATGGATGACACCGGTGGAGACGGCGCCGGCGAATCCTAATGGGCTGCCGACGGCGATCACCAATTCCCCGGCACGGAGCGCTTGCGAATCGCCCGGAGTGACGGCATCGAGACCGGATGCCGTCACGCGCAGGGCGGCCAGATCGCGGCGCGGATCGAGAGAGGTCACACGGGCATCCAGGCGGCGGCCATCCCATAGTTGCACCTGCGCTTCGGTGTTGCGCGCCACGTGCGCATTGGTGATGAAGAGGCCGTCGCTCTTCCAGATGACGCCCGATCCCCCGCCGCGGGCGCCCTTTGCGAATACCTGCACGGTGGAACGCCG
>OKRF01000057.1 GCA_900290315.1 Candidatus Sulfopaludibacter sp. SbA3
GAGCAAACGGCAGGCGCGACCTGCGCGTACTGGTGATCTGGGAGCCGGTGCTGGAGACGGATTGGGGCACGCCCTCGCAGGCGCTCACGGGTCAAGTGGCTGATGCGCGCGTTGTGCCTTCTGTGACCAGAGCCGGCGCCTTTCCGCACTGTACGGTGGCGCGCCGAAACTGGCCACGCTCGCGGGCGTGGACAAAGTGGGCTTCCGCATGCGGGATGTCGTGTGGGACACGGCGCTACTCTATCCGACCGGGGGTCCGTTGGGGAGGCGCGGCTGACCTGCTGCTGGCTCCCGTAGTGAAGTACTGGCAGGAGTTGGCGGCGGCACTCCGAGAGTGAGCTATCCGCCCCAGTTTTTTTCCCGGTCGAGCCTCACGAGTTCTCTAAAGAATCTGGACAGAGCGGAATGGCGCACTTCCGGACCGGAGGACGCGACCTGCTTTCCTGGTGCCCTCCTCCGGACCACCAAGACCAGCACGGTAAACCAGAGGCATGTCAGCACGGCTGGGTACACGAAAGAATCGAAATACACCCAGGCGAGTACGATCCCTCCGGAAAGGGCCACGGCCACCAAGGGACGGAGAATGAAACTCTTCTTAGCCGGAGACGCCTGGCGCGTTTCTGGCTTGATCATTTTGAACCACCCGAATGGCGCACGGACCCCGTTTCATTTGCCATGCTCATGTCTGGCGTCTACTCCTCTTGCTCCAATACTCCCAGTGGCGCGCCGGGCGGGCTTCCAGCTCCTCAGCAGCCGGATAACCCCAGGCAAGGCGATCGACGAAAGCAAAGTCAACGACCTAGCTCATTATATAGCTCAAACGGGCTATTGCAACACGCGACTGACGTAGGAGTTGCGAATTTAATGATGTGTCCTGATAGAGGCTCCCAGTGGTCCAAAATGCGCATCAGGCGTCCGTGGAGGCTCGCTGCTCTCGTGTGTAAGTATTTGCAATCAAAAAAGTTGGAGAGCTGCGCGGAATCAAGGGAGGCAACTTTAACTATTCACGGTTCGGGTATATACTGTCTAAAAAGAGGAAGGAGCTGCTCGCCGGGGAAACCTCGCCCTGGGTTGCGCAGTGCACGTGCCGGCATCTGCAAACTGAGAATACGCCTATGAACAGCGACTCTGGCACGTCAGTGGAGTCCAGAGCCGAACCGTCGATGGCGTCCCTGAAGCGGATCGCCGTGGTGACACCTTTGTTTCCGGTCCCCGGAGAGCTTCACCGCGGCCTTCCCATCTATCATTCGGTGCTGGAACTATCGCGGTGCACAGACGCGCAGATTGAAGTTTTCTGCCCGCTGGCGTTTTATCCCTCGTGGATGGAGGGCCGGTTAAGCCGGGCGGATATTGCAGGATTCTCGGACTTCAGACTTTCCGGCCTGCGTACGCACTACTTCGGATACCCTGCTTTACCGCTGGTGAGCCGCCCCACAAACGGATGGTTGAGCGGGAAATACCTGCTGCCTCGCCTGCGCGCTTTCCGTCCGGACCTGATTTTGGCATATTGGCTCTACCCGGAGGGAATGGGCGCGACGAACGCCGGCCGGTCGCTGGGGGTGCCTGTGATCGTCGGCGCGCGAGGTTCCGACCTGCGATGGATCCAGGACTCGGTCAGCCGGTACCTGGTGGGCAAGACCCTGCGGCAGGCGCAGGCGGTCCTGACCGTCAGCTCCGAAATGGTGGACCGCGTCTTGAGTTTCGGCATCCCACTCAGCCGCGTGCACACCATCCGAAACGGGTGCGACTCCACCACCTTCCACTATCGCAACCGTGAAGAAGCGCGCGCACTGCTGACAGTGAGCCGGGAGCAGAAAGTAATTCTGTATGTGGGGCGGCTGACGATTCTAAAAGGACTTCACGACCTGTTCCAGGCAATGGAGACGTTGACGGCACAAGATCCCAATGTCCATTTGTATTGCATTGGCGGCACCGTGGTGGGGCAGGGGCACGGGAAACTATCGGTTGCGCCCGCACTGGAGGATCACATCCACCTGTTGGGCGCCCAACCAACCGAGATTGTGGCGCGATGGATGGCGGCTGCGGACGTGTTCTGCCTGCCTAGCTATACGGAAGGCTGCCCCAACGTAGTGATCGAAGCGATCGCTATGGGTACGCCGGTGGTCGCCACGGATGTTGGTGGAATACCCGAGTTGGTCACGCCGGAGTCCGGTCTTTTGGTGCCGCCGCGCCAACCGGAGCAACTGGCATCCGCACTCAAGCAGGCTCTCACGCGGGATTGGGACCGGGCGGCCAACAGCGGTGTGTTACGCCGCGGGTGGGAATCGGTAGGGCGGGAGACGCTGGCGGTCTGTCAGGAGGTTTTCGCTTCGGCGCATGCCGCTGTTTCCAACGGGTCCGATGGACGGTCTCAGATTGTGCACCGGCGGAAAGCTCCCCCCTTGCAATTGATCATCAACGCTGACGATTGGGGACGAACGCCCGAAGTGAATCGCAGGATTTTCGAGCTGCTCTCCTGCGGCAAGCTCACCTCGGCTTCCATCCTAGCCAATGCCCCACACATCGAAGAGGCTCTGGCCATGGCCCGCCGTCTTCCCAATCGCGGCTTCGGTGTGCACCTCAACTGCACGGAGTTTCGTCCGCTCACCGACTCGGCGGCACTGAAAGTACTGCTGGACGAGAGTGGGGAGTTCAAGCCCGTGATCCGCGAGACCTGGGTTAGCGCCTCCCTGCGTGAAGCGGTCTACCAGGAATGGTGCGCCCAAATTCAGCGGGTTCTCGCCGCCGGTGTTGCGGTCAACCACCTGGATTCGCACCATCATGTCCACAACCTGCCGCAGTTCCTGCTGGTTCTCCGCGCTCTGCGGAAGCGCTTTGGCATTCGCCGCGCCCGCATCAGCATGAACGTTTTTGGCGACCATGAATGGAAGCCCCGCTCCCTGTTGGCCAAGAAAGTCTTCTATAACAGCGTCCTGCGTTACGGATGCGGGTTCCGCACCCCGGATGGCTGCGGGAATTTCGACGCCTTCCTGGAGCTCGACCGGTCACGCTTCGCAGGCATGTCGGTGGTGGAGTTGATGACCCACCCCGGGCACCCGGATTTTGAGTCCGAAACCCAACTTCTGCAGAAGCCCTGGAGGAAGGACTTTCCCTACCAGCTCATCTCGTACGACTCGCTTTAAGAGGTAACGCCGGCGATCTCGTCGCCGGTCGGCCAGTGCAACCGGCGGCAAGACCGCCGGCGCGACCCCGCGTGCTCACGCTCGATGGGGACTTCGTGCAGCTTCGGTTGGGCGGGCTGAAGTCCACCCCACGCCGACTGAAATGAATTCGTACTGCTATCTTGTAAGGAGAGTCCCGTGTCAAGTCTGAGGACACTCTGCATTGTCGCGGTTTTCGCCTTGACGGCTGCTCCGCTTGGCGCGGCTGACTTGCGCGGCCGGGTGGTGGACGAAAACGAGGCGCCGGTGCCCGCTGCTCGCGTCACGGCGCGCACCGCAGCCAGTTCGACCCTTGCCGCTGCCCAATCGGACCCGACCGGCTCCTTCAGCCTCGCGTTGCCCGGACCGGGCGACTTTCTCGTGAGCGTGGAACGGGAAGGCTACTACGCTCTGAAGGACCGCACAATCCATGTCGAAACCGCCCTGGAACTGACGCTGGTGATCAACAGCGTCCGCGAGGTCTTCCAATCCGAAAACGTCAACGCGGAAACCTCGCCACTCGATGTGGGCCGCACACAGAACCAGGAAAACCTCACCGGCACGGAAGTCAACGACGTTCCCTACGCCAACAGCCACAGCCTGCGGACCTCGCTGCAACTCATGCCCGGTGTGGTCCTGGACCCCGCCGGTCTGCACGTGAACGGATCCTCGGAAAACCAGGTGCTGTACGTTCTCAATGGATTCAACATCACCAATCCGATTTCGGGTCAGTTTCAGACAGTACTCGCGGTGGAAGGCATTCGCTCCGTCGACGTTTCCTCGGGCCGGCCGGCCGCCGAATTTGGCAAAGGATCGGCCGGTGTTCTGGCCGTCAGTACGGAAAACGGCACCGATTCCCTCCACTACACCACCACCGACTTCATTCCCGGCGTAAATCTGCAACAAGGTCTGCACCTCGGCAACTGGTATCCGCGGCTGGGGGTCTCCGGGCCGATTGTCCGCGGGCGGGCGTGGTTCTCGGATACATTCTCTTCCGAATACACTGAGTCGCTCGTGACGGGGTTGCCCAGCGGCCAGAATACGCGCAGCGGGTGGGCCGGCAGCAACCTGCTGCACACGCAGATCAACCTGACACCGTCCAACATCCTGTTCGCCGATTTCCTGGTGAACGTCGATAACGAAGACCGCGTGGGACTCGGTCCGCTGAATCCGGTATCCACCACGTCCACCGTGCACACCCGGGAGTATTTTGGCAGCATCAAGGATCAGAAGTATTTCGGCCGCGGTGTGCTGCTGGAATTCGGCTACGCCCACAATGATTTCTCAGTCACGCAGACTCCGCAGGGCCAGAGTTTGTACGCCTTCTCGCCGCAGGGCAAAGGGCAACAGTGGCAACTATTTTTTGCACGCGACGCAAGGGGCATCGCGGGACCAGGGCATCCTGCAGGCTTACCTGCCGCGGTTCCAGCTTGCCGGCTCGCATCAACCGGAGGCCGGCGCCGGCGCCGACCTGATCCGGTACAACGCCGATTTCCGCCGCACGGGCTACGAGGCGCTCGACGCTTCCGGGCAGTTGATCTCGCAAACGCTGTTTCTCTCGTCTGCTGTCTTTCACCTGCGCGATACCGAAGCCTCGTCGTTCCTGATCGACACCTGGCGTCTTTCCAAGCGCCTGCAACTCGACCTGGCGATTCGCCAGGACTGGGACCGGCAAATCGACAGCCTCGCCTGGTCGCCGCGCGCGGCATTTTCCTGGTCTCCCTTGGCCTCGGGCCGCACCAGGATTTCGGGCGGCTATTCCGTGACGCACGATGCCGTCACCATGAACATGCTGGGACAGCCGCTCGACCAGGTGGCCGTCACCACGACTTATCGGGCCGATGGCACGCCTGTGGGGCCGCCGGTGGCGACAACCTTCGCAACAGGGCGCGAGCCGCTGAAACTGCCTCGCGCCGGCAACTGGAGCGTGGACCTGGATCGTCAGATTGCCACGCATCTCTATCTGACTGCCAAGTATCTGCGCCGCCGCGGCACCGATGAGTTCACGTTCCTCAACACACTCGCGCCGGATGCGCCTCCCTCGCTCCTGCCATTGCCCAGCGGAGAATCCGGCGGCGTCTACCAACTCACCAATCTTCGCCGCGACGATTACGACATGGAGCAGGTTTCCATCCGCCAGACCCTTGCGGGGCAATTCGAATGGCAGGCAACCTATACCCACTCGCGGGCGCTTTCGAATGCGGTTTTGGATCCCAACACCGCTCAATCGCTGCAGGTGCTCGCGAATCTGGTTCCCATGCCTTGGGACGTGCCCAATCGTTTGCTGGCATGGTGCTACCTTCCGCTGCCCAGGAAGAACTGGGCGGTTTCGGCGCTCGCCGATTTGCGCACCGGATATCCGTTTTCCGTTCGCGATCCGAGTGGGCTGGTCGCCGGGGCGATCGATTCTTTTCGCTATCCGCTGAACTTCGACCTGAACATCGCCATCGAGCGCATGGTGACGCTCCGGGGATACCGCTTCGCTCTGCGGGGCGGGGTCGATAACCTCACCAACCAGGCCAATCCCACCACGGTCAACAATGTGACCGGCACACCGCAATTCCTGCAATTCCTGGGGCAGGAGGGCCGGCATTTTGTGGTGCGGATCCGGTTCTTTGGCCGTGCCAACGGGAAGTAACTTGCTATGAAGTACGCAATCGCGATTCTATTCGCCGGCGCCGCTTGGGCCCAACAGTACGAAGTGGGANNATGCTGGAACGGCGCAAGCCGGCATTCGCAACCGATTCGCCGCCGGCATTACTCTGGGCGACGACTTCTCCAAGTACGTCTCGTCCGAGTTTAATTATCTCTACCATGACGGCCACCCGTTCCTGCAGGCGCCGGGTGTGAAAGCCGATATTCAGGGCCAGTCCGACGCGCTCACGGTCGACTTGCTCTTTCACTTCAAAACGCGCGAGCACCGCTGGCGGCCGTTTCTGGCCGGAGGCGCGGGCGCGAAGGAATACATCATTGCCGGTCCGGAGCCGTTTCCGCAGCCCATTCCGCAGATCGCCGTTCTGACCACGAATGACGTATGGAAAGTGGTCTTCAGCCCGGGCGGTGGAGTGAAGTTCCGCCTGATGCCCCACTTGCTACTGCGCGCGGAGTTCCGCGATTACCTGACCACTTTCCCCAGACAGCAGATTGTTCCCGCTCCGCACAACACGGCGCGTGGCATCTTCCAGCAGTTCACGCCCCTCTTCGGCGTCAGTTACACGTTCCGCTGAAATATACCCTCTAGACGGTAGTTACCCTGCCCACCCCCTCCGCGCCCTTACTATTGCGAGCCACAAGCGCTCGCAAATCACACAAAAACAAGAGGAGAACTTAAGATGAAATCCATTTTGATGGTTGCCGCTCTCGCTGTCGCCAGCCTGTCCGTTGTCAGCGCCAAGAGCTATGAAATCGTTTTAAACAGCCCCACACAGGCCGGTAAAACCGAGCTGCGCGCTGGCCACTACATGGTGAAGGTCAACGGAGCTTTCGCTCAATTCGTGAACGTGGAAAACAGCCAGAGCGTCATGGTGCCGGTGACGGTCGAGACCGCCAAGAGCAAGTTCGAAAACACCGCTGTCGACACTAAGACCGAAAACGGCGTTTCCCAGATCGAGTCCATCGAACTGCAGGACACCAACACCAAGCTCGAGTTCTAAGACGGCAAGGCTTCGCCTGGATCCGCTACGGGTTCTCGTTTGGGGCCGCACAACGGCAATTACAGCGTCACAGGACTGGAGGCTTGCGATACCAGTTCTCCTCAGTAAGGACAGGCTCCCGGGCCTGTCCTTTCGCTGATCCGAGCCAATTCACTCCGGGACAGTTCATCCTTATAAACCGCCCACTCGTAGACCTCGTGGACAGCCAGCGCTGTCGGCTACGCCGCTTACCGGCATCGCCTGGCGTACCGCTGGCAGAGGATCTCTGTGGCTGCAAGCATCCCGGCTTCGGCACTGCCTCATCGGTTTAGTCCAATCCATTTCTTATTTCACCGTCTATCCTTACCATCATCGTCATCGCCCGGACCCCATCGGTAATCTGCTCCTAAAGTTTTAGTTGACTGGGCGGCTGCTAAGCTAGCTATCGCTAAGTCGTCGATTTCAGAAATACGCTAACGTATCCACGCCCCCGACCGGACTCATTGGCCGTGGGGAAGCATGCGGATCTGGGGTCAGACCCGCCGCTCTGTCCACGATGGCGCACGCGTCCGTCCCAGAATACGTTGCCATATCGAGGTACGGCTTTCGCCTTTTCCGGCCGGACTGCCGCTGGCGCGCGCAGCCGGTAAGGAGGTCTCCCGGTTCTCGTGCATGCAATTTCGCAGCGTGCCTGGGCTCTTAGACTACGTGGGTCCGCCGTCCGGCTCGCGATGTACCGCCGTGACCGCGTGTTGCCTTCCCCTACAGGCGATAGAGGTCGCCGACCTCAGTTTGTAGTTTTCGAAGCTCTATACCCTGCCCGCCGCTACCCCTGTCCACGCTTCGGATCACACCTTGCAATGCGCCCCGCAGGACTTGGGGTCAGGATGGATTCGCTGCTCCTTTCCTGTCGGACTCTTTCATTCCTTATTGCATGCCGGTTTATCCCGGCGCTCCGTCTGTCCCACGAAGTTTCATCCACAGTATTCGAGAGCCGCTTCAGCGAGAATTTCCGCCAGTTGGATGACTGAGGCGAGTTCCACCCACTCGACGTCCGCATGTGCACCGCCGCCGGTGGCGCCGCAGACCACGGTCTCGACGCCGGCCTCCTGCAGGAGCGCCGCGTCCATCCAGGGTGTATCGCCGAAATGCGCCGGCGCTTTGCCGCGCACTTTCGTGACGGCGCGATCCACCGCCTGCACGATGGGCGCATCGGGAGAAACTTCGAACGGATTGCGCACGAAGAAGGGGCGCACCTCGGCACGAAATTGCGCGTCCTCCGCTGCCAGCGCGTCCACAATCGCCTGAATCTCCGCCACGGCCTGCGCTTCCGTCTCGCCGGGAATCGTCCGCCGTTCGATCTGCACCTTGCTGGAGGCGGCATACGTGCTGAGCCCCGTGCCTCCGCTGNNCAGCGGGTGTGGCGGGCGAGCGCGCAACTCCCGTTCGAGGGCACTCAAACGCGCCAGGAACCTGCCCATCATCATATTGGCGTCGATGCCCTGGTCGAACTTACTGCCGTGCGCGGCCCGGCCGGTAATCTCCACTTCGACCCACAAATATCCCTTGTGGGCCAGGCAGACTTCGAGCGCCGTGGGTTCAGTGACAATGGCGCCATCGACCTGCACGCGTTGGATGAGATCGGTGGTGCCCAAGCTGCCGTACTCTTCATCGGCCACCGCCGCCACCAGCAAATCGCCACGCAGCGGCGCGCCGCAGTCTACCAGGGCTTTGGCCGCTGCCATGCCGGCCGCCAGGCTGCCTTTCATATCGTAAGCACCGCGGCCGTAAACTTTGCCGTCCCGGAAGGCGCCGGAAAACGGCTCGGCCATACCTGGCACGTCCACCGTGTCGCAGTGGGCGTTCAGCATGAGGCTGCGGCCGCCGCCTGTTCCGGATAGCCGCCCCAGCACGGTGGTTCGGCCGGGCTCCGGTTCCAGAATCTCCGCGCGGAGTCCTATGGATTCGAGCGACTCCTTGATGAACGCGGCGATCTCCCGCTCTCCGGGTGCTCCCGGCGCCAACGTCGGATTAATCGAATTCATCTGCACCAGGCGTACCAGCGTGGCGCGCGTGTAATCGGAATCGATCTTCATATGTGTATGTCGTTCAGACGGGGGTAGCTGGGGATTGTGCCGGCCAACGGCGCCACATAGTCGCGAAAGGCCGGCATGACATCGTTACCCGCCGCGTTCCGCCATTCGGCCGGGAAGAGGCGCTCGCCCGACGCCACCTTCTCCAGTGGCGCCAGTCCCGGCGATACGTGGTACGCCGGTCCCGGATCGCGAACCAGGGTCACCATCACGCCGCTACGGCCTTCGCACGCCGCGCGCACCGCCGCCACACCGCACAGGCGCGCCTCCGCTCGATCGAGACGCGGCTCATCGCTCCACCAACTGCGACCCAACAGCCCCGGCTTTTCACTGCGGGCTCTCAGTTTGAGCCGTTCCCCCACCAGTGTCGCCAACCGATGCCCCAGGTTCATGGCGAGTTTGCCTCGCGACCCGGCTCGTTCGTCGGCGCCGAAAGCCTCGCCGCGCTGGTCCAACTGCCCTTCGCACACGGCCACCACGCATCGGCCCAACCGGCCGAACACTCGGTCCACATCGTCCAGCAACTGCTCCAGAGGAAGGCGTACCTCCGGAAAGTAGACCAGGTGCGGCGCATCATCGGAGTGATGGCGCACTAGCGAAGTGGCCGCCACCAGCCATCCAGCATTGCGCCCGAGCACTTCCACAAATTCCACCTGCCCCGGCAGCGTCCGATTGTCCGCCCCGATATCGCGCACGGCGCAGGCAAAGAAGCGCGCCGTGGTGGCATAACCCGGAGTGTGATCGGTCTCCAGGAGGTCGTTATCAATGGTCTTCGGGATGCCGATCACCTGCAAGCCGTCTCCGGCGGCTGACGCGATCTGTGCCGCCGCCGCCATGGAGCCGTTGCCGCCGGTATAGAAGAGATATCGGATGTCGTGCCCGCGGCAGATGCGCAGCACCTGATCGATTTCGGCGGGGCCTACCTCCAGGCGCGATGTGCCCAGGGCCGAAGAGGGTGAGTCCGCGATGGTGCTCATCGTCTCCGCACTCTGCGCGAACAGGTCGACAAACTGCTCCTTGAGGAGCCCGCCTAACCCGAATGCGGCGCCATAGAGCCCGGTGATCGCGGACTGCTGCCGGGCCTCTTCCACGACGCCCGCCATGCTGGCGTTAATGACCGGCGTCGGCCCGCCGCTATGCACCAGAATTGCCTTCACCTTCCGATGATAGGATGTTTCAGACCGGATGCCAGCACACAATCCAGCCGCAATCCACGCACTCTTCCGAGATGCCTTCAACCTCGGCGATCTCGAAGGCCTGATCGGCTTGTACGAGCCCGACGCCGTTCTGGTAGTTGACGGCAAGAGTGTGATCGGCCGCGAGGCCATGCGGAAGTCCCTCGAGCGTTCCCTCGCGCGGCAAGGCCGGATGATGCTGGAAACGCGCGCCGTGATCGAATCGCAAGATTTGGCGGTGCTGCATGGGAGCTGGGTGGTCGAGCCGACGGAGACAGGAGCCGAAATCACGACTTGCGGCCTCAGCACCGAGGTGGTTCGTAAGCAGCCCGATGGAACCTGGCTGTATGTCATCGACAGTCCCTTTCTTCCCTTGCAGGCTGTCAGGACAAATGATAGTGTCCGGATTGAAGGATGCTGAACTGGAAGCGGCCAGCCTTACTCGTGCCGCAGGCGGCCAACGGATCGATCCGCGACGCATTTCGGGCAGGCAGGAAGCCGGCCAGAATCGCCGTAATCACCAGGGTCACCCCTGAAGCCGGCCGGGCTTTCGGGTTCGTGAAGATTCAGACGCCGTCAAGGGACCAGGCGGTCACTTGCGAGACGTTCTCGTTTCAAGTGGATAAGGCCAAGCTCAAAGGCGCCGAACAACGCGACGGCCATTATCTGCTGCGCAGCAACCTCACCAGCGAAGATCCCGCCGTGTTGCGGACGCGCTACGTGCAACTGACGCAGATCGAGAGTGTGTTCCGCTCGTTGAAAAGCGAACTGAGCATCCGGCCCATCCGCCATCAATTGGAACATCGGGCCGACGCACATGTGCTGATTGCGTTGGTGGACGGCCGTTGGCTGGTGCTGCCCCGTCACACGCAACCGATGTGCAGGCCCTTTTGAATCAGATCCGGATCACCCTTCCCTCCCAACCCCCGCCGCGGATCAAAGCCCCCGGATCTTGTCAGAACAGGCCGCTGGGCAGCCCCGCTCTGTGGTGAAGACTTTTGGGTAGCCTCCACTGATTCTGAAAGGCTTAGCTCCAGCCAAACCAGCGAAGTGCGAAAGTTGGACTAACGCTCACCCCTGCTCGCTGCCTGCAAGGCGGTGAGCCGCGCCTTCAAGTTGTCGATGCTCTCGGCGACGGCGGTCAGGTCCGCAACCTTAGCAGCCGGCAAAGCGCTCGCCTGCTTCAGGGCGGCCATCTGGTCACGGCTTTCCGAATAAGACTGCAGCGATTTTTGCAGCGCCATTTGCCTGTTCAGCCCAGTGGAGCCGTGGGCCATCATCAGGTATGCCAAGCCGGCCTGTTGCAGGTCCGAAGCCAAGCGGACGCGGGCCTCCGCCTGCGAACCCCCAACCAGTTGGCTCTCCATTTCGATAGCCTTGTTCGCCGCGGCGACACCCGATTCCGCGTCGTTGTGGTTGGTGCACTCGATCGAGTAGAGCTTCCATCCCTGGGCGAGGCCGGGGGTCACTCTGTTCGGACTCCCGTCTATCAACCACTGCACGCGCGCCGCGGCGCCGTCGAAATCGGCGAGGAGATCGCGGTTGGCGGCAGTACCGGAGTCGGCGGCGCTCAGTTGTCCGGCATACGCCGCAGCTTCCCGCCGGTATTCCAGGGCGGCCTTCAGATCGCCGAGCCGTTCGTCCACGAATGCGATCCCCTGATCGGCAAGCGCTATTTCGCGCAATGCAGTCAAGTTCTGCTTCGCTGAGGACAGCGGGGCCTGCGCGAGGCGGCGGCCTCGCTGGAAGTATTCGATGGCTTCGCGCTTCGACTGCGCTGCGGCAACCGGCTGTCCCGCCAACTCTTGCCCAAGACCGATATCGAGCTTCGCGTTAGCCTGTGCCCTCCAGAATCCCGCGGTCTCGGTAGGAGTCTCCAGACTGAGCTTCAGCATCTTCTCCAGATTCTCGATATAGGCGGGGACGTCGTTGAGATCCCTAGCGGTAAGGGCTAACTCGCGATAGGCCCTCACCAGCGAAGGGCGGTAGAGCTGGTTCTTTGGATCGCCCTTCACCAGGGGCTCAAGCAGAGATACCGCTTTCCGGCAAATGGGAAGTGCGTCTTCCTGCGCTTCCAAAACGCGCAGGCCAAAGATTTCCGGCAAATAAGCTTGCGCGATTTCGAACTGGAGCAATGCGTTCAGCTTCCCGACGGGGAAACGGTCGAAGACGGCCGCCGCCTGGAGTTTGGCCGACAGGCTCTCCTGCCTCCTGGCGGCGAAGCGATACATCACACCCAGGTTGTTGTAAGAAGTGCGCAGCAGAATCAGGTGGTAATGATCTTCCGGCGCCATTGCGACGTACTTCTCCGCGATCTCCACGCATCGCCGTGCCGCCTGGAGCCCCCCCTCGAAGTCGCCCAAATGCGCATCCTCGTTGTACAGTGCCGAGAGAACCCGCCAAAGAGCACGCGTGGCTCCCTCCGTTCCCGGATGCGCCGTGTAATCGGATTCGACGATTGGCAGCGCCTTCAACGAGGCATCCACCGCGGCTCTGAAATCCGAGCGGCTATCATAAACGAGGGACAGCTTAGAAAGCGTTTCAGCCAAGGAGCGCCGCGTACCGATCGGCTTCGGGTTCCGGCCCAGCGCACGCTCATAAAGCGACACGGCAGCCAGGTCTTCCGTAATTGCCTCCGGTTTTCGACCCAGTGAATTGTACGTGCCCGCCAGGGCAGCGCGCGCATCCGCAAGGCCCCTCAAGTCTTCGAATGCGGCGTTGCTTTCCGCGGAGAGGCGCTGCCAAAGGGCCACGCTCTCCTGGTGAGCGGGCAGAGCGAGGGACGCGTCCTTTCCGTCAGCGAGAGCGTCCCCTAATTGAGGCAGTAAAGCCGCCAGATCGCGCTGGTATCGTTTTTCTCCCGGGTGCTGGCGAATGAGGGTGCGATCAATCGACTCGGCCTCTCGAAGATGCGCCAGGGCGGCCGCTCGTTCCGGTGTGTAATAAGTGAGGTAACCGGCGAATTCCAAATGGAAGGAAGCCATGCGCCGCTGGAGATCCGGATTGCGGGGCTGGTCAACCGCCAGCCCTGTGGCCTCCGCAACAGCTTTCGCGAGGCTGTCCATTACCTCCGAACTGGCGCCGCCGCTCATAAACAACGTTTGCCCCAGCATCGCCCGATAGGTGCTCAGGTCGCGGCGAAAAGCGGCATTGCCCGGATCGGCACTGGCAAGCTCTTCCTGAATGGACACGGCCTCCCGCGCACGCTGCCGGGATTCCTCGTAACGGCCGCTATCAGGGAGCGACCAGGCGATCGCGGAAAGGGCTTCCGCGCGATCCCGTTTGTACTGCACGTTGGCGGGCTCTTCCCGGGCAAGTTCATTCAGTGCAGTGAGGGCGCTTTCGAGCCAGGGGAGAGCCTGCGGGTCGGCGTCATTCACCAGGATAATCCCGAGTACGGTCTGCGCCCGCGCCAGTTCCCATTGCGCCGACCGGGTCTTGGGGCCCTTGGCCAGAATTGCCTGGCGGATGTCGATGGCCCGGTGCACGTCTTCCCTGGAACGGTTGCAAAGGGCGCATTCGGAATCGTTCTCCGCCAACAGGGCCTCGGCAAGATCGCTTTGCGCCTGCGTGTTACCTGGCTGCCTGGCCGCTTGCTCCTCGGCCATCCGGCGGGCGTGCGTGAGGCCCGCGTCCCGTGCCTCTTGCGACTCCGCGAGTTGGGCTTTACGGAGAGTCGCGATGGTCAACAGGTGGCGCAGCTCCGGATTCCCCGGATTGGCACGCACCTGCGGCTCCAGGATGGCGACGCTACGCGCATAGCTCTGACGCGCGCCATCCATATCGCGGATATTGGAATGGCCCGGCTGTCCCTGCAGGTCGCCCATCTTCAGATAGGCGGCGCCCAACTGCTGCTGCAGATGGTTATCGCCGGCTGCTTCAACCGATACCTTGCTCAGATACTGGGTGCCGAGACGCGTCAAAGTCTCCCGGGCCGGGGTGGAACCTGGAAGGTCTCGTACCTGCTCTTCAAGCCCGAAAAGCAGGGAGTTGGCGAGTGTACGCACGTCGGTCAGATGAGCCTCGGCAAGGGCCTTCTGCTGCTCGGCCACGTGCTCCTGCTGTTGCGCTTTCCGGGCGTGCAGCTCGGCGCGTGCCCGTTCCGCGGTGGCCTCCTGGCTGTGCCCTTCGGCCGAAGCCTTCATGGGCCAGCGCCTGGGTTCGCTCGCGGTGCGCCACGGAAGCCTCCCAGGCGGTGGCGGCAAACCCGAAGAGCAGCGCCGCGGCCACTCCCGCGGCGGCCAGCACGCCCGCCCGGTGGCGCCGCACATACTTCCGGACGCGGTACATCCGGCTGGGCGGACAGGCCAGCACGGGTTGATCCACCAGGTGCCGCCGGATATCGGCCGCCAGTTCCGAAACGGATGGATAGCGCCGCTGTCTTGTTTTTTCAACCGCCTTCAGAACGATCCAGTTCAAATCGCCGGTCACCAGGCGGCGCAGCGTCACCGGGTCCGTGCGGCGGCGTTCGGCTACCTGGGTCGCGGTATGGCCCAACTCGGTGAGCTTGGCACCTCTTCTTCGCGGATGATGCGCAGCACCTCCGCCAGTCCGGCCTTGCGCAGCTTGATCCGGTCATTGGGCACGGCACCCACCAGAAGCTCGTAAAGCAGCACACCCAGCGAGTAGACATCGGAGCTGGTGTCGACATCATTGGTTACCACGTCGGCCTGCTCGGGGCTGATATATTCGGGTGTTCCCACAAACTGACCGAACTGTGTGAGCATCGTCTCTTCGCCGGCGCGCTGATCGATGGCCTTGGCGATGCCGAAGTCGATCACTTTAGGCACGGGGCGGCCGTCCTGCTCCGTCACAAGCACGTTGGAAGGCTTCAGATCGCGATGGATGACGCCTTTCTGATGGGCGTGCTGTACGGCTTGGCAGACGGGCACGAACAGTTCCAGGCGCTCGGCCGTGTTCAACCTGTGGGAGTCGCAGTAGTCGGTGATCGCCACGCCGTTGATATATTCCATGACGAAGTAGGGCCGGCCCTTCTCGGTGGCGCCGGCATCGTAGACGTGGGCGATATTCGGATGGTCCATCAAGGCAAGCGCTTGGCGCTCGTAGGAAAAGCGAGTGAGGATCTGGCGGGTGTCCATGCCGGGTTTGACCACCTTGAGCGCGACTTGACGGTGAATCGGCTCCTGCTGCTCCGCCAGGTAGACCGTGCCCATGCCGCCTTCACCGAGCACGCGCAGGATGGTGTAAGGGCCGAACGAATCGTACTCCAGGGCGTGTTGAGGATCCGTCCCAGAGCCTCCGTCATGCACCGTCATGGCGCTGGTCTCAAAGCCTTCCGCCATGAGACAGGCGCCGCAAAGACCTTCCAGACCGTCGCTCACAAATTCAATTCCGCATTTCGGACAGCGTTCCATGAGGACCTCCACGTAAACCATGCGCCCGGCGTCCGGGGGCCAGTGATCCGGGCTACCTGCCGCTCAAGGCGGAAGCAAGATAACGCAGCTCGCCTTCGACCTGCGACGGGTGGTCGACCGTCTCAGCAATCTCGGCCCGGAGCAGATCGCGATAGCGTTTTCGGAGGCGATGAATGCCCACCTTCAGCGCACCCTCCGAGGTTCCCAGTTGACGGGCCAGTTCGGCGTAGGGCACTTCCGCCTTGCCCAGCAGATACAACTTCAGCCGGTTGAAATGGTCGAGACGCCCATGACGTACAAACTCGTCCAGCAGGCGGTTGAGCACGCGGTCGAGCAGGGCTCGCGCCCATCGCCGTTCATAGATGCGCTCGGGAGTCTCCTCGTGCGCCGATTCGCGCTGGTACCATTCCTCGCCACTCGCGATTTCAAAGGGCAGCAGAGTCGCGCCGCCGCCCCGCTTTTGCGCGCGATCCCGGTCCCGGCTGTCGGACAGGAAGAATTTCAGCGACGCGAGCAGAAACGCCCGAAAGCACCCCTTTTCCGGATCGGCGTGATTCACAAACCGGCCGGAAAGCAACTGTACGATAAAGTCCTGGGCCAGATCCTGGGCGTCTTCGGCGGAATACCCGCACCGCCGCACATACGCATAAATGGGGTACCAGTAGCTTTCACAGAGGGAAGTGAGCGCGGTCCGGCCTTCCGGTTCGCCGGCGGCCAGGACCAGGCTCCAACGCGTGGCCGGGAAGCCCCTCTCTCCAGCCAGAGTATACATCGTATGCCCAGTAAGTGTACCACCAGTCTGATCCGCCATTTTTCCCTTGCGGCTCAAGGGCCGCCTACAGAGAATAGGGAATTTCTCGGCAAAGGTTACAGAAAAATCGAAATGAGGGATTTCGGGCGGCCCGGCAGGATACGCCGCGACTAGTTCGCGGACGGCTTCTCGATGTGATCGAGGACGAGGACTTCGACGGGGCCTTTGGTCGATTTCAGTTTCAGGCCGAGTTGTTCCTGTAAGGCGGTGAAGATCGATGGACCTGTTGGATCCGGTCCGGCCGTTGGATGCGACAGATCGTCGATGGCCCATTTCAGATGGATGTCAAATTCTCCGGTTAACCCAGTTGCATCGATGACGTTTCTTCCGAGCATCGAGTTGTAAGTTCGTGACAGATTCGCGGCCAACGCTGCCATGGTCACCCCTTTGCCGTCGAGTGTCCGATTCAATTCTTCCGTTCCTATTCGAAGGCCGCAGAAAGTGGGGCGGGGCTGGCCGGGCGTTGCGGCTGGTGGCGGGGCATCCGCAGAGTAGGGGGTGCAACTGCCTTCCTTCGAGAGCTGCAATCTCGCACCGTTTGCGACCGCTAGTTCGTATACGGGGAGCTGCCTGGTCTCGCGATGGAGCGTCATTTTGAATCTCTCGGCAAGAAGGGCCTGAAGCATTGGACCCTCCATCTTCTGCACGGAAACGTTGCCGTCCGCTTTGGCCTCAATGTCGTAGTGTTCGGAACCAATCCAGGACGGATCTCCCGTGAGCTGATAGTCCTGGACTCCGTAGGCAATCAGGATGAGGCGACGCAGCGAGAGGTTCGTCATAGTGAGCCTGCCCTGAAGGGCTTGCAGTAACGATCTGCCTTCCGCATGAGCGGCCGGCTTGACAGAAGCAACTTCAAACGCGGGCGGCTGCGTCTGGGCGGCGGCGATCGAGACTACAAGTGCGAGGATTAGCTTCCGCATTACTAGAAAATTAGTACTATATGCGAGTCGTGTCAAGAGGCAACACGACGGGGTCGAAAAACCGGCACAGCGAACGGGTAACGCCGGTTTTTCATCCCGCTTTGCGGGGCGGTCCGCCCCTAATTGACAGACGACACAGAACGATCGTCTGTCGTACTCGGCTACAATGGACACATAGTGTCTGGGAAAACCTTCTACATTGAAACCTTCGGCTGTCAGATGAATGTGCACGATTCCGAAAAGGTGATCGGCACCCTGCTGGAGCAGGGCTATGCACAGGTGGAACAGCCGGAAAACGCGGCGCTGGTGCTCTACAACACCTGCAGCATCCGCGATAAAGCCGAGCAGAAGGTTTTCAGCCGTCTGCTGAATTTCAAACGCGACGCGGGCAAAGGCAAGTTGTTCGGCGTGCTGGGATGCGTGGCGCAGCAGGAGGGCGAAAAGATCTTCGACCGCGCCCCGCACGTCAGCCTGGTGTGCGGCTCGGCCAGCTATCCGCGTTTCGGCGAGATGCTGGTACAGCTCGAAGCCGGCAGCCGCCGCGTCACGGGTCTGAGCCTGGATACGGAAGAGACGTTCGATACGCCCTTCACGCGGCGCGACAATCCGCACCGCGCCTATATCACCATCATCGAAGGCTGCGATAAATCCTGCGCCTATTGCGTGGTGCCGTTCACGCGCGGTCCGGAGCGCAGCCGTACCAGTGAGAGCGTGATGGCCGAAGCGCGTGGATTGGCCGAGCGGGGCTATAGCGAGATTCAACTTCTGTGGCGGAGGTCCCGGGGATTCGGCGTGTGCGTTACACCACGTCGCATCCGCGCGATTTCGTGAAGAGCATTGTGGACGCGATGGACGCCAACCCCGTGCTGTGCGACCACGTCCACCTGCCGGTGCAGTCCGGCTCTTCCCGCATGTTGGCGGCGATGGATCGACTGTATACACGCGCTGAGTACATGCGGCGTATCGAGTGGCTCAAGACGGCCCGGCGCAAATACTCGCTGACCACCGACATTATTGTGGGCTTCCCAGGCGAGACCGAAAAGGACTTCCAGGAGACGCTCGATCTGCTGGACGAAGTGCAGTACGATTCGCTCTTCAGCTTCAAGTATTCGCCGCGGCCCAACACGGCTGCTCTGGCCATGGAAGACCGCGTTTCCGAAGAGGAAAAGCAGCGCCGCCTGCTGACCTTGCAGGAAAAGCAGCGGGCCATCCAGATCCGGCGGAATGCCGAATGGATCGGCAGCATTCAGGAAGTGATGGTGGAAGGCCGGAATCAGGCTCTGGGCCAGTGGATTGGCAGGACCTCCGACAATCGCACGCTCAACTTCAGTCACCCGGATGCCAACGGGGACTCGCTGGTGGGCCGGTACCTCCCGGTACGGGTGACGCGCTCAGGGCCCAACTCCCTGGTGGGCGACAGCGTAATGTAGGGTACAGCCGGTTCGGTAGCGCCGGCGATCTTGCCGCCGGTGTGCCGCCGGTAATTGTGTTGTAATTGAGTTGGGGAGGGCGCGCTATGGAAGTGGAAATGAAAATTCGCGGGCTCATGATGGATCCCGTTACCAACATGCCGATCGTGATTTTGAAGGACATCGGCGGCAACACGGTGCTCCCCATCTGGGTTGGCGTCTACGAGGCAAACGCCATCGCCCTGGAAATCGAGAAGGTGTCCACGCCTCGGCCCATGACCCACGACCTGATCAAGAGTCTGCTGATGGGCCTCAACACGGCGCTGCGCAAAGTGGTGGTGAGCGAGTTGAAGGACGACACGTTCTATGCCGTGATCTGGCTGGATCGCGACGGGGAATTGATCAGCGTGGATTCGCGCCCGAGCGACGCCCTGGCGCTCGCCCTGCGCCTGGATTGCCCCATTTATGTGGAAGAGGCGGTGCTGAAATCCTCGTCCAAGGCGGCCACCACTGCCGATAAGGCCGCCAATAATGAAGAACTGCGCCGCTGGCTGGAGGGTCTCAACGACGAGGACCTCGGCCGCTACAAGATGTGAGCTTCGAACTCTTCCAGATTGAACGGATCGCCGAGGCCCAAGAGTATATCCTGTACGGGCGGGGAGCCTGCGTGGCCATGGTACATGGCAGGTCGCTGGGCAGTTCGGGATACATGACCGAAAAAGGACTCGCCTTCCTGTTCTGGCGCGACGGCCGGCCCTGGCTGGTATCGAAGGGCAGCGAAGTGGAGGCTGCGCCCGAACAGGTGCAGGAAATTCAGAAGTTTTCCGAAGATCTGAAAAACGCATTAGGAGCCACGGATGAACACTGATAAACACGGATAGCACAGTGTTTTCATCTGTGTAAATCCGTGTGCATCCGTGGCCAGATAATCCACTACGCAATGCCCATTTACGAAAATCTCGAAAAGCGGGGCCTCATCGCGCAATGCACCGACCCGGGACTGGGCGAATTGCTGGCCAAGGAGCGCTTCACCATTTATGTGGGGTTCGATCCCACTTCGGCCAGCCTGCACTTGGGCAACCTGGTCCCCATCATGGCGTTGGCCCACTTCCAGCGCGCCGGCCATAAGGTGCTGGCGCTGGTAGGCGGAGCGACGGCGATGGTCGGCGACCCCAGCGGGCGCAGCGACGAGCGCAACCTGCTCTCGCCCGATCAGGTGAAAGAGAACGCCGAGGGGGTCCGCAAGCAGCTCAGCCACTTCCTGGATTTCGATGGCCCGAACGCGGCCGTGATGGTGGACAACTACGACTGGACGTCGCGCATGTCTTTCATCGACTGGCTACGCGACGTGGGCAAGTATTTCACCGTGAACTACATGGTGGCCAAGGAATCGGTGAAGAGCCGGATGCAGTCCGAACAGGGCATCAGCTACACCGAATTCAGCTACATGACCATGCAGGCCAACGATTTTCTGTACCTGTTCGATCACCACGGGTGCCGGCTGCAGGGCGGCGGCAGCGACCAGTGGGGCAACATCACGGCGGGCACGGATCTGATTCGGCGCCTGCGGCAGCAGCAGGCCTACGGGCTCACTTTCCCGCTCATTACGACGGCCAGCGGCGCCAAGTTCGGCAAGAGCGCCGGCAACGCGCTGTGGCTGGATGCCGAGCGTACCTCGCCGTGGGAGTTTTACCAGTACCTGGTGCGGCAAGACGATCGGGACGTGGCGCGATTCCTGCGAATTTACACCTTTCTCCCGGACGCGGAGATCGAAGAACTGGAGCAGCAGATCGCTGAACATCCCGAGCAGCGCGCCGCGCAGAAGGCGCTGGCGTACGAAGTGACGGCCATCGTACACGGCGCGGACGTTGCCCGCGAAATGCAGACCGAAGCGCAAAACCTATACGGGGGCGGAACCTCCAAAATTGTGGCGGCTGAAGTGGCGGCTTCGCAACTGGAGGAAGGCATGGAAATTCTGGACCTGATGTTGCTCACCCCGATGGTGAAATCGAAAGGCGAAGGCCGGCGTCTGCTGGATGCCGGCGGCGTCTACGTCAACGACGCGCGGGTGGCCGCCGGCACCAAAATCACTCTCGCCCATCGCAATGCCGAGTCGTTCATCGCCCTACGCTCCGGCAAGAAGAACTACTTTCTGGTGCAGGTGAAGTAGTCACGACTCTAAAGGCCCATTTAATTTCCGACGCAAAAGTGCGAGATTGGAAGACGGGTGAGAAAGCTCTTTTACTGGAAGCTGAAGAAGCGGGAGATCAAACTCGGGGAGCGAACGGTCTTGATGGGCGTGCTGAATGTGACGCCCGACTCCTTTACGGATGGCGGCAAGTATTCCGACCCCGATCGCGCGTTTGCGCGGGCCCTGGAACTGGAAGAACAGGGCGCGGACATCATCGATATCGGAGCGGAATCCACCCGGCCCGGCTCGGCGCGGATTTCCGCGGCGGAGGAAATGCGGCGGCTCATCCCGGTGCTGAAGCGCCTCAAAGACAGGCTGACCATTCCCATTTCAGTGGATACTTACAAGGCGGAAGTGGCCGAGCGCGCGCTGGAATTGGGTGTGGAGATCATTAACGACCCTTCCGGCCTGACGTGGGAGCCGCAACTGGCGCGTACGGTCTCCAATCACGATGCCGGCCTGGTGGTGAACCACATGCGCGGGAGGCCGGAAACATGGGCCAAACTGGCACCCATGCCCGACCCCATGGCGAACATTATGCATGACCTGGATGCGGCCGTCAGCCGGACGCGCGGAGTGGGTATCGACAGATCGCGGATCGTGATCGACCCCGGAATCGGCTTCGGCAAACGCAAGGAGCAGAATTCGGTGATCCTGGGCCGGCTGGGTGAAATGAGCTCGCTCGATCTGCCGATTCTGGTGGGACCTTCGCGTAAACATTTTCTGAGTCACGAAACGGAACAGGAGACGCGCTTCGCCACGGCCGCCGCGGTGACGGCGTGTGTGTTGGGCGGCGCTCATGTGGTCCGGGTTCACGATGTGCGCNNGATCTTGGTTTTCTCCGCGTTTTCCTCCGCGTCTCCGCGCCTCTGCGGTAAGTTGGTTGTTTCTTTTCGAGAGGAGTGCTATGTCGCGAATCCTTCTTTGCCTTGCCTTCCTTGGGGTATCTTTCGGACAGTCTTTGGCGCGCCGGGGTGAGTATGCTTTGATACTTCAGGACGCCCCAGTAGCCCAAAAGACTCATTCGCGCGCGGAACTGGATAGCTCTGCCGCCCGGGCTCACCTGCAAGCGATTCGCCAGGCGCAGGCGGTAGTGCTGGCGGAGTTGCGGCGGCGCAGCGTGCCGGTCACGTACGCTTCGCAGCTTCTGGTGAATGCGGTATTCGTGAGGACGACGCGTGAGACTGCCGCGCAGTTGCGCAATATCCCGGGCGTGATGCATGTGCAGTATCTGCCGCCAGTGAAGCGCGACCTGAATACGGCCCTCAACCTGGAAAATGTGTCGGCCGCGTGGAGCGCTTTGGGAGGCGCGTCCAACGCCGGGGCGGGCATCAAGATCGGCATCATCGATACCGGCATCGACCAGAATCACCCTGGATTTCAGACCACGTCGAAGCCGCCTTCCGGCTTTCCCAAGGGCGATTCGAACTACACCAACAACAAAGTCATTGTGGCCCGCAGCTACGTGTCCACGGACGTGTCACAGAACTACACTTCGTTCACCGCGAGAAGCGGAGACGATACGTCGCCACGCGACCGCACGGGACACGGAACGGCCATCGCGATGATCGCCGCGGGCGTGCAGAACACTGGTCCTGTGGCCACAATCCAAGGTATGGCGCCGGGAGCACTGCTGGGGAACTACAAGGTGTTCGGATCCCCCGGGGTGTACGATTTCGCCTTTGACTCGGTTATCGTCCAAGCTCTGACCGACGCGGTTGCCGATGGCATGGACATCGTGACTCTCTCTTTGAATGGAGGCGACCCCGCCCAGTACGGTCCGCTGGATGTGGACCCCAGTTGCGACGGCCAGTGCGATGTCCGCGCGCAAGCGGTGGAGAGCGCCTTCGCGAACGGTCTGGTCGTGGTAGCGTCCGCAGGCAACGATAACGGCAGTGGATTCCGGCCCATCACGCTGAGTTCGATTCATACGCCAGGCACCGCGCCTTCTGCCATCACCGTGGGTGCCACCACGAATGCGCATCTGGTGTTTCAGGCGGTGCATGTCACCAGTTCCGGAGCGCCAGCCAACCTGCAGAACATCCACGCCCTGTTTAACGATGGTCCGCACATTGCGGCGGCGCTCGCTGGGCCGCTGATCGATGTTACGCAACTGGGCAACGACGGCCTGGCCTGTACCGCACTGCCGTCCGGATCGCTGAGCGGAGCGATCGCTTTCATTCAACGTGGCACGTGCGTCTACAGTGACAAGGTCAACAATGCGCAGAACGCCGGAGCAGTTGGCGTCATCGTCTACCAATCGAGCGGCCTGGACAACATATACAGCGCCTGGTTCGCGCAGGATACAGGCATACCGGCCATGATGATTGGCAATACCGATGGCATAGCTCTCAAGAACTACGTCGACGCCAATTCCGGAGTGACGGTATCGCTCGATCCCAGCCTGTCTACGGTTGGCGGCACTCAGGATCAGGTTGCCAGTTACTCGTCGCGCGGTCCGTCCCTTGGCAACTTTGCACCCAGTCCGGTGCTGAGCTTGAAGCCGGAACTGGTAGCCGTGGGCGATGGAATCTACACCGCGGCGCAGAAGCTCGACCCCAACGGCGATACCTATAACGCGACGGGGTATGCAGGCGTCTCCGGGACCAGTTACGCGGTGCCGATGGTGGCCGGTGCAGTGGCCATGGTCAAGCAGAAGTTTCCCACCCTGACCCCGGCCCAACTGAAATCAGCGGTAGTCAACACGGCGACCACACAGAACCTGATCGATGTGGATGGCAGCGCTAACCCGCGTGTGAATGCCGTAGGGGCCGGCAAATTGAGTGTTGGCGATGCGGTGAGCATCGCCGCAACGCTGGAACCGTCCACTCTCTCCTTCGGCGTGGTCAACGCCGCGGCTTATCCCAAGCTCACTCTGAAGCTCACCAACGTGAGCAACTCCCAGGCCACTTTCAACCTGTCGGTGCAACCACGCGACACCTCCAGTGCCAGCGTGCAACTGTCTTCGTCCAGCATCACGTTGAATCCGGGGGCCAACAGCACGCTCAACGTCACGCCCTCCGGTTCCCAGCCCGCTGCCGGGTCCTACGAGGGCTTCATTCAAGTGACTGGAGCAGGACCCACCCTGCGAGTGCCTTACGAGTTCCTGGTGGGTAGCGGCGTTCCGTACGATATGTTTCCCATACTCGATGGCGGGTTCCTCGGCGGCGTAAGCGATCAGGGGTGGCCCATCGCGTTCCGGTTGGTGGATCAGTACGGTGTTCCGGTGCGGAATACTCCGATCCAATTCTCCGTGGTCAAGGGCGGCGGGTCTATCGCACTCGGCGATGATCAGACCGCGAACTACGGTTTAGGCGCGGCCGACGTCAATCTGGGCAATACACAGGGAGATCAATTCTTCCAGGCCGCGGCGGGAGGCCTTTCCTACACCTTCCAGGGATATGCACGCAATTATCCGGCTATCACCAACGTAGTGGATGGCGCTACGTTCCGTGCTGGCCAGGGACTGGCGCCGGGCTCTTACATCACCATTCAGGGCAGCGCCCTGGCAGACGCTACGGAAGCCTACTCCACCCCGTCGCTTCCGGTATCGCTTTCCTATGGCAGCGTGAGTTTCGATGGGGGCGGACTCAGCGTACCCGGCCACCTGACTTACGTCAGCCCCGGACAGATTAACGTGCAAATCCCATGGGAGTTCCAGGGGCAGAAGTCCGTGCAGATGACTGTCTGGTCGAACTACCTGGCCACCGCGCAGTACACCGTCCCGCTGGCCGCCGCCTCGCCGGGCGTGTTCGCCACCGTGGATGCCAACTCGAACACCGTGGTGACATCGAGCACACCCGTCAAGCGCGGCGATACGCTCACCCTCTACGCCAACGGATTGGGCCCGGTAGCGGCCACGCCGGTATCGGGCGAACCCACGGCAGCAGTTACCAACACTGTGGTCACGCCTACTGTCACACTGGGTGGAGTCGACCTGGCAGTCAGTTTCAGCGGGCTCATTCCCCCTTATGTCGGGCTCTACCAGGTGAATGCCGCCATTCCGGCGAATACCCCGACGGGCAGTCAGCCGCTGGTGATCAGCGTGGGCGGCGTTTCGTCTCCGGCGATCAACCTGACGGTCCAGTAATGCGCTAATATAGACATTTGTAGTTGTTGTAACGTTTCTTTCGCTGCAGGAATCCGAAGTATAGAGTCTATGAGGCGCCTCTGGGTCCTTTTCCTGTGTCTGCCGGCATTTGCGGCGGACATTGTTCCCAATCGGTATATTGTGGAACTTTCCAATGAATCGGTAGGCGCTCACGTTGCCCGATCGGCTCCCCGTGGGTCTGCCCGGAGGCTGCTACACTCCGCGGATGCGGAGCAGCATCGCGCCNNCGAAGGCAAAGTGCTGGGCTCGCTGGAAACGGTCAGCAACGCCCTCATGGTGGAGATCCCGGATGCCAAGGCCTCGCGCCTGGGTTCGATTCCCGGTGTCGTCAAAGTCCACCCGGTCCGTACTTACCATTTGCTGCTGGATCATGCCCTGCCCCTGCACCACGTGCCGCAGGCCTGGAGCCAGGTGGGCATCTCCAATGCCGGGGCGGGAATCAAGATCGCGATGATCGATACGGGAATCGATATCGGCCATCCCGGCTTTGCCGATGCCGGTTTCACCATGCCGGCGGGTTTCCCCGTGGCGGACAGCCAGGCCGACCTGCAGTTCACCAATAAGAAAGTGATTGTGGCGCGGAGCTACGTCAACCAGTTGCCGTACTCAGATCCCGATCTCTCCGCGGCGGACCACGTGGGGCACGGTACGGCCACCGGCATGGTTGCGGCCGGAGTGTCGAACGCCGGTCCGCTGGCGACTATTAGCGGCGTCGCGCCGCAGGCTTGGCTGGGCAGCTACAAGGTGTTCGGAACGCCTGGGTACAATGACGATACTACCGACTATGCCATCATGCTGGCGGCGGAAGACGCGGTGAACGATGGTATGGACATCATCAACCTGAGTCTCGGGGGGAAGGCGCCGCGCCTGACGGACGATTCCGAAGCGGAATATCTGGACACGTTGCATTCGCTGGGCATCATTGTAGTGGCTGCGGCGGGCAACGCAGGGGACTTAGGGAATGACCTGGGACCCGATCCAATGACCGTGACTTCGCCCGCCGATGCGCCCTCGGTAATTGCCGCTGGCGCTTCCGCTAACGACCGCTTTTTCGCGGATAGCGTGGTGCTGCCGGACTAACGATCGCTTTTTCGCGGATAGCGTGGTGCTGCCGGACAACAGCAGCCTGGTTGCGGTACCCGGCAGCGGGACGTACCCGGCGGCCTCGACTACGGCGCCGATGATCGATGTTTTCAACCTGGATGGCACCGGCCAGGCGTGCTCTTCTCTTCCGGCGGGGTCCCTCACCGGCGATATCGCCCTGATTTTCCGCGGAAATTGCACGTTCGAAACAAAGATCGATAATGCCCAAGCGGCGGGTGCTCTGGCGGCGGTAGTGTACGATAACGTATCTGGCGAGCCACTCGTCCTCATGGGGGTAGGGGCTGCCGCGTTGCCGGCGGTTTTTATCGCCAATGCCGATGGACTGGCCCTCAAGGCGAAGCTGACTAACGGGTTTGCGGTGACGGTGCAGTTCACACCCGGCCCGCACTACACCAGTCCGGCGAGCATTGCCAATTTCTCTTCCACCGGACCAAACATCGATTACTCGATTAAGCCGGACCTGCTGGCAGTAGGCGAGAACATCTACACGGCGGCACAGAAGCTGGATTCCAACGGTGAGTTGTACGACGCGTCCGGCTATACTCTCACGCAGGGAACCAGTTTTTCGGCTCCGCTGGTAGCGGGTGCCGCGGCAGTGATCGAGCAGGCACGCCCCGGCCTGACCCCCGACCAATATCGTTCGCTGCTGATCAATACCGCGGATCCGGCCTCGCTGGTGCCGGGGACGGCTGCCAGCGTCCAACAGGGCGGCGCAGGGTTGTTGAATGTGCTCTCGGCGCTGAATGCTACGGTGGTGGCTGCCCCCGTCTCGATCAGCTTTGGCGTGGGCGGGGGAACGGTGAATGCCACTTCCAGCCTGACCCTCACTAACGTGGGGACCGTTTCCGACACCTTCCAGATCTCCATTGCGCCCGCCAGCAGCAGCGCCCCGGTGCCACAATTGACGGCGACTTCGGTGCCGCTGGATCAGGGGGCCTCCGTGACTCTGCCGGTGCAGTTTCAGGCCAGTTCTCTGACGCCGGGAGCATATGAAGGCTTCATCAACGTGCAGGGCGTGCAATCCAGCGTGACCACCCACGTGCCGTATTGGTACGGGGTCTCTTCCGGGCAACTCGGCCACATCACCGTCATCGATGCGCCGATTTTCGACTCGGCCGGATCGCAGGACACGGTGTTTTTCCGCGTCACCGACGCCATTGGGATCCCCATCCCCAACATTCAGCCATCGGTAACGCCTGTCACTACGGGCGCCCGGGTGAGCTCGCTGACCTCGGTCGACGATGCGTATCCTAGCGTTTTTGCTTTCTCGGTGCGGCTCGCCTCCCAGCCGGGCATCAATGTCTACCAGATTCAAGAGGGCAGCCTGTCTAACACGGTCACGATTGTGGGCCAATAAGAGAGCGAAAGGCGGCTGCGAGCCGCTATAATGTGACCTTGGGAGTTTTCCCCGCTCGATGATCGATATCAAGAAAAAACTACAGGACGAAATCACCATTCTGGAGCATGAGCTGCACGTCGAGCTTCCCAAGGAGATTCTCAAAGCACGGGCACACGGGGACTTGAGCGAAAACGCCGAGTATCATGCAGCCAAGGACCGCCAGGGTTTCGTCAACGCGCGGTTGGGCCAATTGCGCAAGCGGCTGGCTGAAGTATCGATGATCGACTTCACCAAGATCCCGCGGGACCGTGCGGGATTGGGATCGATCGTCGTGGTGCTGGATACCGGCCGCGACGAGGAAATGACCTACCATCTGGTGACCACCGAAGAGGCCGACGCCGCCAACGGCAGAGTCTCCACCACCAGCCCCATCGGCCGCGCCCTGCTGGGCAAGAAGGTGGGCGACGAGGTGAAGGTGATGAGTCCCGGGGGTGTCAAGGAGTTGGAGATTCTGAAGGTGACCACGATCCACGAAGTGGTCGAATGAAATGGCTGCCAGACGTAAAGATCGATGGACCTTTACCGGGGCGATCGGTAAGGTCTTCGGGGTAGCGATCACTCAGATTGTGCGCTGGCTGGCGCTTTCGCGCATTCATCCGAATGTGCTCACATTCATTGGCCTGGTCATCAACATATATGCGGCATACCTGTTTTCGGTGGGCCATTTCCGCTGGGCAGGTGCGGTGGTGATCGGCGCGGGTCTGTTCGATATGGTGGATGGCCGGGTGGCGCGCGCCAGCGGACAGGTCACCCGCTTCGGTGGGTTCTTCGATTCGGTGGTCGACCGCTATTCCGACCTGGCCCTTTTCATGGGACTGCTGGTTTACTACTCCTCGATCAGCCGGCCCTTCTACATCGTACTGACGGCCATCGTAATGACCGGATCGGTGATGGTGAGTTACGCGCGCGCGCGGGCGGAATGCACCATTCCCAAATGCAAGGTGGGGTTCCTGGAGCGTCCGGAGCGCATCGTCCTGATCATCATCGGGGCGCTATTCGACCGCATGGCGCCGGTGTTGTGGGTGATTGCGGTGTTGTCCAACCTTACGGTGATTCACCGCATGATTTATACCTACCAGGAGTGCAATAAGCTGGAAGCGCCTCCACCACCGCCGAGTGACGAAGCTTCGAGACCGGCCCCGCGGCCCCTGACACCGGTGTAGGTGAGGCACGCTTCAGCTTGCCACCGCCGAAGGCGCGCTTTCAGTCTTCCAATATTACGTGGGCCATTCCCAGTTCCGCCGTGTGGGTGATGGAGAGCGTCACATTCTTCACTCCCAACTTCGCAGCAAAGGCCGCAGCCACGCCGTGGAAGCGCAAAGTCGGCTTGCCGGAGGGCAGGTTGGCCACCTCGAAGTCGTGCCACCTTACGCCGTGGCGCCAGCCGGTGCCGATGGCTTTCATCCCGGCCTCCTTAGCCGCGAAGCGGGCGGCGTAGCGCTCGAAGCGGTTCGCTTTGCGCTCCACATAGGCAATCTCGGCGGGCGTATAGATCCGCTGGACGAACTTAGCGCCGTATCTTTCGATGGAGGCGCGAATGCGCGGCACTTCCGCCAGGTCGACTCCCGTTCCAACTATCATTTGAGTTCCGCTCCCGAGGTGGTAATGGTCAGGGTTCCGTGCTTGACGCCTTTGGTGCTGATCAGCGCATCGGATACCTTACGCACCGCCGCGGACTTGCCGCGCACCACCAGCACTTCCAGACAGTTGTCGTGGTCCAGGTGCACATGCAGCGTGGAGAGGATGGAGTGGTGAAAGTCGTGCTGAATGCCGGTTAGTTTTTCGTTCAGCATCCGGACATGGTGGTCGTACACAAGGGTTACGGTGCCCACCACCTGACTATCGGGGGATTCCCAGGTCTGCTCCACCAATTCGTCGCGGATCAGGTCGCGGAAAGCCTCTGAGCGGTTTGTATAGCCCCGCTTTTCGATCAGGCGATCGAACTTATTTAAAAGATCGGTATCGATCGCTACACCAATCCGGCTGAGCCCGCTCATGCGTACACATATTAGCACCGGCGGAAGTCTGGTGCCCGGAGACAAACTTGCATATACCGGACGGATTCTTATCGACGAAGGTTTGGGCGGCGCTGGACGTGGCCGCGATACCGGCGGTGGCTGCCCTGGACGTGGCCGCGATACCGGCGGTGGCTGCCATCGCGCGGCGGGCGCAGCGCAGCTTCGACGAGAGCAAGGTGCCGCTGCTCGGGGTGATGGGCGCATTTGTATTTGCAGCCCAGATGATCAATTTTCCGGTGGGAATCGGTACTACCGGGCACTTAGTGGGTGGCGCGGTGCTGGCGTTCACACTCGGGCCGGCGGCAGCCGCGGTGGTGATGACCGCCATTGTTGCCATACAGGCGCTGGTGTTTCAGGATGGCGGCGTGCTGGCGCTGGGCCCCAACATCCTCAATATGGCGGTGCTGGGAGTGTTGGCGGGATATCTGCCGTACTATCTTTGGAGCGGCACCAGGTGGCGCAAAGCGGCCATCTTTGGGGGAGGAGCGCTATCCCTGATGGTAAGCGCGGTGTGCGCCCTATCGGAGTTACTGCTGTCCGGAGTCCACATGTCTGCGCCGGTGCTGTCTTTGTCGCTGGTTCTGTTTGCCGTCTCGGCGGTGTTGGAGGGAGCCATCACACTGGCCATCATACAAGCGCTGGAGAGCATGCAGGCTGGGTTGGTACAAAGGCCCGTGCTACGGCCGGCGGCGCCCAAGGGCGTGGCGCTGGCGGCTGTCTTGTTGGCCGTGGTGGGCGTCCTCTTTGCCGCCGCGGGGCCCGATGGAATCGAAAAACTGGGGCACGCAAGGTTCTGGTTTACAACACCATTTACCGGCTACGAAACTTCCTTCGTGCAAAACCCCTGGCTGCGGAAAGCTACCGCGGGGCTGGCCGGCCTGGCGCTGATTTATGGCGCCTGTATGCTAGGCGGCCGCGCGTTAGCGTCGCGCCACAGGAGCGTGTAAGTTGCATCACGTTGCTCTGGAGCGCTGGAGCCGCGGCGATAGCATGCTGCACCAGCGGGATCCCCGCGCCAAGATTGTCGCCTTGGCGGCCTTCCTGATGGCCGTGGCGACCGCTGATCGCGGCCTGCCGGTGCTGGCGGGCCTGCTGGTGGTGCTGTTGTGCGGAGCGCTGCGATTGGCGCGATTGCCCCTCCGCGGCACCCTGGCCAGATCTGCGTTGGTTTTGCCGTTCACGCTGTTCTTCGGCGCGGTTTGCTGGGCGGGAGGAGATGCCGCGCGAGGAGCGGCCCTGGTGCTAAAGAGTTATCTCTCGGCCTTGTCCGTGCTACTGCTGGTAGGGACAACGCCGCTCCCGGATCTGTTGCGCGGCATGGAAGCCTTGGGCGCCCCGCGGTTTCTCCTGATGGTGGCGCAGTTTCTGTACCGGTATCTGTTCGTCATCTGCGAAGAGGCGCGGCAGATGGCCCAAGCCGCGGCGTCCAGGGGATCTACCATGAGTAACTTCGCGTCTGGCAGGGCCCGCTTCGTGGCCGCTGCCGGGGCGCTCGCCGTGCTTTTCACCCGTTCTTACTCCCGCGCGGGCGAGATTCACCGCGCAATGCTGGCGCGCGCCTTCCCGGGCCATTTTCGAGTTCTCAAATCGCGCCGCTTCCGTCTTGCCGATGCCGCCTTCTTATTTCTGGCTGGTGCAGTTCCTATCGTCCTGCGCATGGGCGTGGAGAGGTTCTTCTGATGCAACCGTTAGTCGAAGTACGAGACCTTCATTTCCGCTATGACGATGGTACAGCGGCTCTCAAGGGAGTGAGTTTCTGCCTGAATCCAGGTGAGACAGTGGCGCTGCTGGGCCCTAACGGGAGTGGCAAGACCACCTTCGTCATGCACCTCAATGGCCTGCTTTCGGGACGAGGCAGCATCGAGGTTTGCGGCCTGCCGGTGAACAAAACGAATGTTCCGGCTATCCGCAGAAAGATAGGCCTGGTATTTCAGGATTCCGAGAGCCAGCTATTCATGCCCACCGTCTTAGAGGACGTATCGTTCGGCCCACTCAACCTTGGTATGGATCCCGAGCGGGCGCTGGAATGTGCACGGGCTGCGTTGCAGCAGGTAGGAATGGCAGGGGCTGAAAGCCGGGCTCCGTACCACCTGAGCGCCGGGGAAAAGAGAAGAGTGGCCATCGCTGGGATTCTGGCTATGGACCCGGAAGTATTGGTTTTGGACGAACCTACAACGTTCCTGGACCCTCCCGGCCAGCGTGCGTTGGCTGAACTGCTGGTGGAGTTACCTCAGGCTAAGATCCTGGTAACGCACGATATTTCGTTCGCGGAGGCGATCGCCGACAGGGCAGTGTTCTTTCGGGATGGACTGATTGCAGGGGAGGGCTCTGTTGAGAACATCGCCCTCCGATTTGGGTGGGACTTTGCTTTGGAACGAAGTAAGTTGAACCGGTGAGCCGGGCCTACTCCCCTTTTGCCTGGGCCGCTACGCGCTTCCGATGTTCAGCCCAGCGCTTCTTCTGAGCAGCCGCGATACGCTTGCGAGCTGCCGGGCTGAGCACTCGCTTCACGCCCGAAGCTTTCTTCTCACCCGCGGCTGATGCCGGCGCGACGTGTTTCCCTTTGAGTTGCGCTTCGATCTCGCGGATGCGATCGTCGATCTTCTGTTTCTCGTATTGATAGCCGACGAGCGCCATTTGTAAAGTGGTAACGTCGGCCGTACTTTTACCTCTTGCCATTTTTTCTCCCCCGCACACTATAACATAGGCACAGTCATAGTGTGTCAAAATGATAAAGAACTTCAGAGCCGATTTTGGCTGCAACGGTACTATGAAAGTGGTAATCCAGCGGGTGACCGAGGCGTGTGTGTCTGTAGATGGAGGTACCTGCGGGGCTATACGTAACGGGTTGCTCGTCTTTGTTGGAGTTGCACGTGAGGATACGACGGAGGACGCAGATTACCTTCTGGACAAGCTTCTTGGGTTGAGGATCTTCCCGGATGAACAGGGAAAAATGAACCGGAATATCCAGGAAGCGGGCGGTGAGCTGCTGATTATCTCCCAGTTCACCCTGTATGGGGACTGCCGCAAGGGCCGTCGGCCTAGCTTTGACCGCGCCGCGCCTCCGGAGCAGGCTCTGACACTCTATAGTTACTTAATAGAGAGCGCCCGGCGAGGGCCGGTAAAAGTCGAAACAGGCGTTTTTCAGGCCTCGATGCAGGTCCACCTGGTAAACGATGGTCCTGTAACTATTTTGATCGATTCGGTGAGGAAAACGGGGGACTAAGCGGGTAGCGCCAGCGGTCTTGCCGCCGGCCGGCGCTCACTGACCAGCGACAAGATCGCGGGCGCTACCAGCCCATACTTAGTTGCGGTTCAAATACCGCTGGTTCAGGCGGGTCTGCTTGTTCTCCAGGGAGACTTCCTTCCCCTTGATATACAGGTGTTTGATCTGCGTTTGAATCTCCAGGATATCGCCATCGGTGACCACCAGGTCAGCCACTTTGCCCTTCTCCACGGAGCCTATTTGGTCGCTGACACCCCAGATTTGTGCGGGATTAATAGTCACTGCTTTCAGGGCCTCTTCGTAAGGAAGACCGAAGGCCACTGCCGTGGCAGCCTGGTATGGGATATTCCGCACAAACTCGTTCGTGAAGGTGCCGAAAGCGATCTTTACACCGGCCTTATACGCCTCCCCCGGGAGGGTAAATGCTTCGTCATAGGCCGAATCTTCGGTCTCGGGGAGCGCCAGGACACGCCCGAAGATCACCGGAACGTTCTCGGCCTTGAGGTCGGCCGCCGCCTTGCCGATCTCGCGCGGTTGCAGGATGACCAGCTTGATATTCTGCTTCTTAGCCCACTGCACGGCATTCTGAATGGTGGAAGCACGGGCGCCGGTCACGGCCACCGGCACTTTACCTTCGAGTACCGGTAACATCGCCTCAAACTTCAGGTCGGTCTTGAAGTCCGCCAGGTGCGCCGCCTTGGCCTTCTGATACCGCCGGGCATTGTCGAAGTAGTCATTCAGCTTGGCGATCGCATCATCATAGGCGCGCCGCGCATTAGCCGCGCCGCCGGCAACGCCTGTCTGGCCGAGCATCTCTAACATGCTATCGGGAATTTGTCCGCCGCCGCGGCCGCCACGGCCACCCAGTGAGGGGAAAGCCACACTCATGGCCGCGCTCCGTTTGATCTCCATATCTTCCCAGGTCCAGCCATCGGTGTGAATCAAGGCAGCCTGTCCGGAAATCAACTGCTGGCTGCCTCCGCCAAACCGTCCGCCACCACCGCCACCGGAAGAAGGAAACGTCATGGCACTGGTAATGCCATTCACCCGCACCACGCCAAAATGTTCGCTGTCCGGATTTACCGCAACCAGCGCTTTCAACTGCGGCATAAACTCGCCCAGCTCGCCGGTATCTACCGTCTCCCGAACGGCGGGGACTTCTGAAAGTCCGAGTTCCGTCCCGGAATCGATCATTCCGGGATACACCCGCATGCCTTTGGCTTCTACAATGCGGACACCCTTAGCCGGCACGATTTTGGCCGCGATATCCACTATCTTTCCGTCCTGAATCAGAAGGGAAACTCCCTTCATTTCCTTTCCTGCAACCGGATATACATCCGCGTCGCGGATCAGGATGGTTTCGCCGGCGGCGAAGGCGGCCACCCCACAAGCTAGTAAGATCCCAAGAAGCTTCATCCGATTCGTCCTCCGCGGCCCGTAGGCGTCCCCTGCCTCTGCGGCGTTGCCTGCTTTTCTTTATCGAGCAGCTTTTGTTTCTCGGCGGCCTTGGCCGGACGGCTGCTCACTTCCTCGTCCCGGTCGAAGTATTTGTGACCGTCGATCAGGACCTTCTGCACCTTGGCAAAGTCGGAGAGCGGAAACTTATCGTAGATCACCAAGTCGGCGTCTTTCCCCACCTCGATGGAGCCAACGCGGTTGTCGATTCCGAGCTGTTTGGCCGGATTCAACGTCACCATGGCGAGCGCTTCAGTCTCGCTCATGCCGCCGTACTTCATAGCCTTGCCGGCTTCGCTGTTCAGGTGCCGCATCAGTTCGGCATCGTCGCTATTCAGGCTCACCACCACGCCTTTCTTGGTCATCAGGGAGGCGTTAAATGGAATGGCGTCCACCGCCTCCATCTTGTAATCCCACCAATCGCTGAACGTGGAGGCGCCCGCTCCGTGGGCCGCAATCTCCTTGGCGACCTTGTAGCCCTCCAGTACGTGCTGGAGGGTGCGGATCTTGAATCCGTAATCGTCGGCAACGCGCATCAGCATCAGAATCTCGTCGGCGCGGTAGCAATGCGCGTGCACATAGCGCTTACCTTCCAGAACTTCCTTCAGGGCTTCCAGCTTGAGGTCCTTCCGCGGCGGAATGGGATGCTCGCCGCGCGCCACTTTGGCCTGGTATTCGTCCCATCCGGCTTTGTATATCTTGGCTTCATTGAATGCCTCGCGGATGGTATCTTCCACTCCCATGCGGGTGGCCGGATAGCGAGCCTGCACGGTCTGCCCGGCGGCGCCGCGGCCGCCCTGCGGATTGCCGGCACGCTTAGGGTTCTCGCCCAGCGCGAACTTAATGCCGGGCATCGCGCCTTCGAAGATCAAAGACTGCGCATCCTTACCCCAGCGCATCTTCAATACGATGGTCTTGCCGCCGATCGAATTGGCCGAGCCATGCAGGATGTTGGCCGTAGTCACGCCGCCCGCCAGCGCGCGATAAATGGAGATGTCTTCCGGATTGATAATGTCCTTGATATCGACCATGGACGATACCGAGACGCTGCCTTCATTGATTCCACCATCGCCGGCGATGTGCGAATGGCAATCGATGATACCGGGAATGAGGTACTGGTTCGTGGCGTCGATGATAGTGGCTCCCTGCGGCACCATCACCTTTTCTCCCACCTCGGCGATCTTGCCATCTTTGATGACCACCGAACCTTTGAAAGTCCCTTTGGCCACCGTCATGACGGTGGCGTTCTGAATCACCGTCGTTTGCGCCCCCAGGGGCGCGAGCGCCACCAGCGCGGCGAGTATCAGCTTTTTCATCGATTCCCTCCCGGATCATCCGTGACCATCCCGCGGCCGCCCGTAGGAGTGGTGTCCGCCGGCTTGTACTGTTTGCCGTCGACAAAGATCATTTCCACCCTGGTGCGGTCGTCGAAGATATCCCCGCGCGTCACTACCAGGTTTCCGATTTTTCCTTTTTCAATGCTGCCCAAGCGATTGTCGATGCCATATATCTCGGCGGGCGAGAGGGTCATAGCGCGGATCGCGTCTTCCCGGGAAAGCCCGGCATCAATGGCCTTTTTGACCGCGCGCTGCAAGTCGCGCGCTGCGTCGATCCCATCCGAGTACAGGGCGAACTTCACACCCGCCTTCTTGAGCACCGACGGGACCGACGGAGCCTTGTCGATATCCTCCAGCGTGCGCATGTTGGGCTCATTGTCCGGATCGGCGCCCGCAGGCAGAGTCGGCCAGCGAAGGCTGATCAGCACAGGCGTGTTGTATTTCTTGAACAGATCGGCTGCACCATCGCGGTAAGCCTCGCGGCCTCCGTAGAGAATCGTCGGTTGCTTCAACTCCGCGGCGAAGCGCAGCATGCGGTCCACTTCCACCAGGCGGTTCGCCGGCAGTAAGATGCGCGGCGAGGCCAGGATTCCCTCCAGCGCGCGGTCGTACTCCGGCCGTTCCATGCCGCGGGGATCCTTGGCGTACGCGTCCTTGACCAGTTTGTAGTGTTCGGCATCCAGGTAGACCTGGCGAATGTAAGCGATTACTCCCATGAGGGAGGAGGGAAAGCCTCCGCCACCTCCGCCGCCGCGCCCCCCGCCCAGCGCGATGTATTGCCCCATCGGGGAGGCCACCACCATTTCGCCGGACTTTTCGGCGGCCATCAGGTCGATCGCGCTGCCCTGTCCGCCGAAGATGCCTCGCGTGGGGAAGGTCACGGTGGTGGTGATGCCGCCGCTGCGCACGGTTTCGATACGCCTGTCAGTGGGTGAAATCTCGTCGGCAGCGATAGTCCAACTGGTGGTCTGCGGGCGATCTTCTGGTCCCATGGAACGGGTTGCCGGCGCTGCTGTGGCCGTTACTGTCGGGGCCGCTAGAGTGGTGGTCTGGCCGCGTCCGCCGCCGCGTCCACCCGTAGCCGCCGCTGCCGGCGCAGCTCCCGGCATTCCCACCGTGCTCAAAGCGTCGATGAGGCCGGGGTAGACTGTCAGCCCTTCGCCTTCGATCACCCAGGCGTCGGCCGGCACCTGCACACTCTCGCCGACGTCGGTAATGAGGCCTTTGTGGATCACCACTGTGCCCTTGTTGATGACCGGGCCGCTTACCGGCACGATCTTCGCGTTGTGGATTGCCACAGTGACTGGGCCGTCAGCCATGGCATAGGCACAGAGTAGAAGCAAAGCTGTTACGAGTTTTTTCATAGGGTTATTGATGCGTATTATATACGCTCCGTCAAATGTCAGGTTATTCGAACGGGGAACTGGTTAATGGCGCACGCCGGTGGGCGCAGGTTACTTCTTTTCCAGGCGTTCGATCCGCGCCTTCAGGTCCGCGTTCTCTTTTTCCACTTGCGCCAGACGGTTGCGCAGGGCCGTGAGGTCTTCGCTGGGAGCGCCGGCGGGGCGGCGGATGGCATCGGCTGCACTCTGCGCCGCGCGCGCGATGCTTGGCAGTGCGTCGGAAGCGGCGATGCGGTCGAGCGCCGGCAGGGCTGCGGTATCACGCCGCATGCGCAGCACCTGTATGGCCGCCTGCCGGTCGCCCGCGGCGCCGCCTTCGTTCAAAGCTTCGATGAGGCGATCGGTCACCGCGTGATTGCCCTTGCCGGCCGAGGTGAGGCCGCGCAACGCGGTTTGACCGACGCGATCGTCGCTATCGCGGCTCAGTTCCAGCAGAAGGCTGGCCGCGCTCTCGTCTTCCAAACTCGCGAGCCCCGCCGCCGCAGCAAAGCGCATCTCGCCGTGTGGGGCGTCCATGGTCAGGAACGGCTTGAGCAGGTCCAGGCCGTGCTCGGGTTTCAGGCGGGCGGCACTCAGCAGGGCCGTGCGGCGCACGCTGAAGCTCGAGTCCGTCCGCGCCACCTCCATCAGCCTGTCGATGAGGCCGGTGCTCCTGGTCAGGTTGCCCAAAGCGCCGGCCGCACTGGCACGCACTTCGGAATTCTGATCGGCCAGCATTTTCAGAAGTGGTGCCTCGGCAGCATCGCTCTTGGTCCGCCCCAGCGCCTGGGCGGCCTCGATGCGCACGCCGTAAAACGTGTCGCCGGCGGCGGCCCTCGCCAGCGCGGCGATTGCCGCGGAACTGCCAGACGATCCCAATTGGTACGCCGCTTCCTCACGATTCAGTGAGCGCGAGGCGTGCTCCAGTTGCCAGATCCACTCCGCCCCAGTCTTGTGGTAAGTCACCGACTTCAGCAGGATGTCGCGCGGATCGAACAGCACCGTGACGGGCCGCTCATTCAGGGAGAGATAGAACTCCTGCGGCTCGCCGTTCACCTGTAGGTGGAATGTCTGCTCCATGCGGTCGCCCACCGCCTCCACCTCCACCGGAAGCTGGAACGGCGAGGGCTTGCCATCCACCTTCTGATTCTGCTTCACGGAGACGTGCAGCAGATGGTCCGCCGCGTCGTAGTCCCACGAGACTTCGAATTCCGGATAGCCCGGCCGATAGACATACTGATCGAAGAGCCACTCCACATCCTGCCCGGTCGCTTCGGCCACAGCTTCCACGAAGTCGTTGGTGGTGGCTGTCTGATAACTGAACTTCTTGGTGTAATGCTGAATCGCCTTCCAGAAGCGGGCGTCGCCCAATTGGCCGCGCAGCATGTGGAGCGTCCAGCCGCCCTTGTTATAGATCAGGCCGTACGCGCCATTCGCTTCGGAATTGGTCTTGGGGACCACCGAACCGGGATTCGCGAATCCCGAAGTCATGCCGCGCGCCGCCTGCAGTTCCTTCCAGTCAAAGACATCGCGGCCGTACGCATGTTCTTCCCATAGTGCTTCGAAATAGGTGGCGAAGCCCTCGTTGAGCCACGTGTGCCGCCAGTCGGCGCAAGTTACCAGGTCGCCGAACCATTGATGCGCCATCTCGTGGGCGATCAAGCTATCGGTGCCGGCCTTGCGGTCTTCGAAATCGCGGGCCTCCAGAATGGAAGCGGCGCCTTCGGTGGTAGCACTGGTATTCTCCATGCCACCGCCGAACGTATCCACCATGGCCTGGGAGTATTTCGCCCAGGGATACGGCGCGATGTTGTCGCTGAAGAACTGCAGCATGTCCACCGTGCGGCCGAATGTCCGCGGGATGTCCGCGCCCCTGCCGCGCGGGACGTAGTATTCCACCGGCACGGTCCACTTGTCCTGCCCCTTATCGAATTCGCCGGCCACCAGCGAAATCAAGTAGGTGGACATGGGCTTATCCTGCACCCAGTGGAAGGTGTTCCCGCTGACGCCTTCGAGTTTGCCGTTGGAGAGCACCTGCCAACCCGGCGGCACGGTCACCAGCATTTCCGTGGTGGTCTTATCGTTGGGAAAGTCGTAGCCCGGGAACCAGTAGCGGTTGTTGCCGCCGGCGGTATCGCCATTGGCCCAGATCTGCCGCGGCCGATCGGGGTGGAACTTATCGGGAAACACGAAGAACAGCCCGCGTTTCGGCTGCGCGTTGTAGTGGATTACGAAATCGATCGGTGCGCCTGCCGGGTATTGCCGGTCCAGCGTCACGGTGAGCTTGTCATCCGCCGTCTGGAAGGCCAGCTTGCGGCCTCCCACCGTGACGCTTTCGATATTCAACGCGGCGCTATCCAGGGTCAGTTCGCGCAGGTCGCCAGCCAGAGGCTCCAACCGCAACGTGGCTGTGCCCAGGATTTTCCGCGCCGGAAGGTCGAACGAGAGTTCCAGCTTGAGATTTTGCAGGTCGAATTCCCGGCTGCGCGCGTAGGTCGGCTTTTCGTTATAGGGCGCCTGCGCAAACACCGGCGCGGCGAGAGCGAGAACGAGAGCGAGTTTCATTATGCCGTTTTTACCACGGGAAGCCGCGCTGCCACCGGGGGCAACTCCGGAAAGTCCGTGTAGGGCGTCGACTGATACCAGTAGCCCACCGAGAAGAAATTGTCTCCGCGATCGTTTGCGTGCCCATGCTCCATAGTGTGTTTCATGTAGCGCTGGAAGGTGACCGGGTTGTCGCCGTGCCAGCGGTAGCAACAGTAGCGGCCGCCGGTCCGTTCCGCATTGACGATGAGCGGAGCGCCGTACATGGCGTGCGAAAACGGTTGCGCGCCATCGCGCCCACCGAAATCCCAACTTCCCAGAAAGTAGTCTTCCGACCCGGTGCCGTTGATGATGGGCTTGTTTTCATCGTCGACGAAAATCATGTCGTCGCCTTCGCCCCACCAGCCGTTGGCGTTTTGCAGCACGCCCAGCGTAACTCCCATGAGGTGGCCGCGCCCGCGCGTTTCCGCGTAGACATAGTTCTTACGGCCGTCCAGATTGATCTTGGGTCCGTCGCTGGTCACCGGCACGCACGGAGCGGCCTGGCGATACTGCGCATGGAAGTAGAGCACGTCGTCCGGCAGGCGCAGCACCGTCATGTAGTCGATATTGGAGTAGAAGGAATTGACGTCGCGCTTGCCCTCATTGGTCACGGTGAAGCGCGCCGAACCCTTGTAGGGCATGGCGAAATAACAGTTGAGCGACTTACCGGGCGAGCAGGCCAGGTACCTCGATTCGTAAATGAAATACGAATTCAGGTTGAGCCCGAAGAAGTCGCCGATGGGCGCTTCCACACTCGGCTTGGCGTTGCCGTCCCAGTATCCGCGCAGCACCAGTTCCTTTAAATGGTCGCCGCTCTGTGCCGCGATGGTGAACCAGATGTGACTGATGACGCCGGGGCCGTCGGCCTGGAACACGTCCCTGGTAGCACCCGCGGCCACGCGCCAGGCATCCGCGTTACCGCCCGTCCTGTCGTAGCTGGATTGCTTCAGCGATTGGTAATTCTGCGCGCGGGTAATTCTGCGCGCGGGCGTAGGCGGGGAGCGCCAGTTCCGAAGCGCCTCCGCTGCCGCTCTGGGCCTGCGCCGCGGCGGGCGCTACGGCCGCGGCGCCGCCGAAAGTCAGCAGCCGCTGTAAGAAACTCCGCCGTTCATTCTCCTGATGGTTCATGACTATCTCCCCAATGCCTGATCGATGGCCTTCTGGGCCAGCGGCGCCATGATTTCGTAACCTTTGGCGTTGGGATGCAGGCCATCGTCGGTGATCTCGGCTTTGAAGAAGCCCTTTTCGTCGGCTGTGGAGGTGAAGTAATCCAGATAGGTGAAGTTATTCTTCGCGGTGTAATCTTTGATCCACTGATTGAGCGCGTTGATTTTCTCGGGTGGCCGGGTGGCGGTCTGCGGGCGGTGATAATCGCATACGGGAGTGAGGCTGGCGATGATGACCTTGATATTGTTGGCGCGCGCCATATCGGCCATCGCCATTAGGTTCTGCTCAATCGATTCCAGCGTGACCGGCCCCAGATTGCCGCCGATATCGTTGGTGCCGGCCAGGAACAGCACGGCTTTCGGCTTGAGCGCGATTACGTCGGGATAGAAACGCAGCAGCATCTGCGCGGTGGTCTGTCCGCTGATGCCGCGGTTGATATACGGCTTGCCGGGGAAGAACGGCACACGCACCCCGCGCCCCCACCCATCGGTGATGGAATCGCCCATGAACACCACGCGCTCCTCACCGGGAGCGGGCGCCTGAACCTTGGCGTTATCGGCGGCGTAGCGCGCGCTATTGCCGAAATCGTTGATCAGTTGTGCGGCCTGGCGCAACGGGGGAGGCAGGGGAGGCGCGGGCGGCTGGGCCCACGCAGCAGCACTCAACAATAGAGCAAGCGAAATTCGCATGCAGCTATTGTATGGCGAAACGCGGTGCGGCAGACAGGATTCGGTAACGCCGGCGGTCTTGCCGCCGGTTGCGACGGCCGATCAGGACGCAAAAAAAGGGGACAGAGACCATTCCGCTTTCGGAAAAGGTGTCTGTCCCCTTTTTTGCTTAGAACTCGAGCTTGGTCTTGGTGCCGCCCAGCTCGATGTCCTTGATTACATCCGTGGTGCCTTCTTTGTTGGCATCCACGCGGGTGTCATCGAACTTCTTGTCGGTCGTGTCGACTTTCACGGTAGTCGTGAACTGCTTGGAAGTCTCGACTTCGGTAAAGGTGGCCTTGGTGCCGTCCACTTTCAGGCGATACTGTCCGGGTTTCAGGGTCAAGTTGCCGGCCTTGGTGGGCCCGGCCAAAGAAATCTCGAAAGTCTTTGCGCTAGCGAGAGATAAGGTAGAAAGTGCGAGCACTCCAGCGAGGAGCAGGGATTTAGCAGTCATGGCGTTTGTGAGTCTCCTTACAGAAATTAACGTGGAACCGGGGAATCCGGGCGGTGCGATACCCGCTGAATAGATTCACATCTTTTGGTTCTCGTTTATGTAGGCGATTTTAGCAATCGTAGGGTTACACCACGATGAAGAGGGAAATAAAAAAGGTAAAAATAGTCTGATATCTTTGGTCAACGCTGAGGCTCGCCGCTGCGGTATGCTGTGGCAATGAGAAAACTGCTCGCCGGACTGGCCCTGTGCTCACTGTTGGCGGCCCAGACCGCGGTGGATGAAAAGACCTTCGCCCGGATTCGCAGTGAAGAGGCCGAACACTCCGAGATCATGCATACCCTGCACATGTTCACCGACCGTTACGGCCCGCGCCTCACTGGCTCACCCAATCACGAGGCGGCGGCCAAATGGGCCGTCAAACAACTCACCGATTGGGGATTCAAGAACGCCCACCTGGAACCGTGGGACTTTGGCCATCCCGGCTGGCTGAATGAGCGTGCGGCCGGCTACATTGTTGCGCCCGTGCATGAGAATCTGAAATTCGAAGTCCTCGGGTGGACACCTTCTACCAAAGGGACTGTTACCGGCTCGGTGGTCGAGATTGTGCTCCCGCGCGGCCCCGAAATTCCGCGCAATCCCGATGCCGCGGCAGGCGGCGGGCGCGGCGGCCGGGGCGGTCCCACCGGTCCGCAATATCAGCAGCCCACCCAGGCGGAACTTACGGCGTGGATGGATGCTAACAAAGCCACCGTCAAGGGCAAGATGGTGCTAGTGGGTAAAGCCGCGGTGGTGCCGGTGAATTTCGAACCCGCCCCGCTCCGGCGCGACGATGAGCAGGTGCGGCAGAGCTACGACCCGAACAATCCGAATGCCGGCCGTGGCTTTGGCCGCGGAGGCGCCGGCGGGCGCGGCACACCCGACCCGAGCCGTCTCACCGCTGCCCAGGTGGCCGAGCAGGTGGATGGCTTCCTGGTGACCAACGGCGCCCTCCTCCGCATTAACGATGCCGCCATGGATCACGGCTTGATCCGCGCTTTCAACAATCGCACCTTCGACGAAAAGAAGGCCGTGCCCACCGTGGTGATGCGCAACGAAGACTACGGCCGCATCGAACGCCTGATGGGCGACGGCGAAACGGTGAAATTGGAGTTCAGTATCCTGAACCACTGGTATCCCGAAGGCAAAACGACGTACAACGTGGTGGCCGAAATTCCCGGCACTGACAAAGGCGATGAAGTGGTGATGCTGGGCGGCCACCTGGATTCCTGGCATGCTGCCACCGGCGCCACGGACAACGCCATCGGCTCTTCCATCATGATGGAAGCCGCGCGCCTGATCCAGGCTCTGGGTCTGAAGCCGCGCCGAACCATCCGGGTAGCGCTGTGGAGCGGCGAAGAAGAGGGATTGCTCGGGTCGAAGGCCTATGTGGCGCAGCACTTCGGCAATGTGGCGCAGCACTTCGGCACGGCGGAAGATCCCAAGCCGGAATGGTACAAGCTGGATTGCTATTTCAATGTGGATTCGGGCACCGGCCGCCTCCGCGGTGCGGGTGTCTTCGGACCTCCCGAGGCCGCCGTGGTGCTGCGTCCGGCCCTGAAACAGTTCGAAGAGTGGGGCGTCTTTGGCGCGAATGTGACGAATAGTCGGGCCACCGGCGGCACCGACAGCACGTCCTTCAATGCCGCGGGACTGCCCGGCGTGGGCCTGCAGCAGGATCCGGTGGAATACCAGAGCTTCACCTGGCACACCAACCTGGATACCTACGAGCGCATCGTACCGGAGGATGTGAAGCGGGCGGCCACGGAAGTCAGTGCCACTCTCTGGCACGTCGCCAATCTCGACCAGATGATTCCGCGCTTCAGCAAAGAGGCGATGCCCAAGCCGCCGGAAGCGGGCCGCGGCCAGTAGACTTCTTCAGACGGGTCCTGGCCCGAAGTAACGATAATGGCCAGTGATTTTCCAGTCGAATAAGACGTCTTCCATCTTGGGGCCCTGGCCGATATTGTGAACCAGCATATAACGTCCGCCGGGCCCCGATTTCTGGTCTACAACAATCCCGATGTGCGGTACATTGCCGCCAAGGTCCCACGTGACTAAATCGCCGGGCGCGTAGTCTTCCGCCCGGCGAGTGATTGCCAGCGATTTTCCCATGCGCGAGAAGAACACCATGAGATTCGGTACACGGCGGTGATCGATGTTCGAGTCGGTGCGCCAGGAGAGCCACTTCCATTTCTGTGGATACGCCGAGAAGTTCCGCTTCATATCTTCGTGGACCTCTTTTTGCAAATCCACTCCGACTGAGCGGTAGGCGCGAATGACTTCGTCCGAACACACGCCCGTGCCGGCGGGCACGTCCCCGCCTGGATACGGAATCTTCACGTAGGCGGGGTCGTACCGGACTACGTGATGGGTCCGCTCGATTGCCGCGGCGACGAACCGCTTCAAGAACTCCTGCTGGGCAGTCGTTTCGCCCGCACTCGCCTGTGCCAGGGCAAGGAGCAGCGTCAGGCGTCTCATGTCCACATTCTCTCAGAATTGATACACGAGACTGGAGCGCAAAGGGCGCTTCCAGTCCGCAGGAAAGGGCCGAGCCCACCCGTCAGTCAGCTCGTACAACTTTGATCTTCTTTCTGCCCGTCGTGCGGACGCGGGCTAAACGAAAGGAGATCGTGATGCCGGATTCCGCCCGCCGCCTTCCCGCGCGCCCCTCGCTGGAGCAGTTGCAGAAGCAGGCCAAGGAGTGTTGCGCCAATATCGCGCCGATTCCCCTACCGCCAGGCTCGCCGAGGCCCAGTACGGCCTGGCCGTCGAGTATGGCTCGAGAGCTGGGCCGGGC
>OKRF01000003.1:0-4992 GCA_900290315.1 Candidatus Sulfopaludibacter sp. SbA3
GGGCGCGCCCGCCGGACCGGCCGTCGCCAGCACGATGCTCAACGTGGCCGGATGGCTGGTATTTGTGTTCTCTTTACTGTCGAACTGAACACTCGTGCCCCCGTTCCCTAGAATCATGAAACCATTATTGGAAACCGGGCTGGTAATCCAACTCTGCACGGCGGCGGTGGCATCCACTGTGAGAAACGTGTTCGCCGCGGCAGCCGCTACCATCGCCTTCACCACGGGTCCGGCGGCGGGTGGTGAGTTCCCATTGACCGTCAACTCGCTCCAAAGCGTGGCAGCGCTCACGGTATAGACGCTGATGGCGCCGCTCGCGCCCACATGATCCAGAAAGAGCGTCAGAGTCGCCTTCTGCACCTGGTTGGCAGTGACGCCCGCCGGCAGACTGCTGAGATCGAACTGCACCAGTCCGACACTCGACGAGCTCCCCACCGTGATGGTAGAGGCAGTTCCGTAATTGGTGCCGCTCCCGGGCACGTAATACGCATCCTGCGATGGGGTCAGCGATTGCGCGAAGGCTGCCAGCGGCGCTAGCGCCAGTACACCAAAAACGAGACGCATCGAATTCTTCCTCATTTGCCAATCCTGCTAGTTGCCGCCGGCCAGCGATGTGCATGTGCCCGGCCACGCCCCCGCGGCTTTCGGCCCGTACAAACACGAGGTGGTGGTCAGAAGATAGAAATCCCCATCCGTCCCCGTGGCCGCCACCGGCGCCGCGCCGCCGCTCCAAATGGTATTGCCATTGCCGCCGGCCGCTCCCGGCGGTCCCGCCGGGCCGAGATTCGCCAGCACGATGGTCAGCGTGGCCGAATGGCTGGTGTTCACGTTCTCCTTGCTGTCGAACTGAACGCTCGTACTCCCGTTCCCCAGAATCATGAAGCCGTTGTTCGAACCGGGGTTCGTAACCCAGCCCTGTACCGCCGCGGTGGCATCCACCGTGAGGTACGTGTTCGCCGTGTTGGCGGGCACGGCCGTCGCCACCACCGAAGCGGAGGACGGTGGCGAGTTTCCGGTGACTGTCCACTCATTCCAGGACGTCGAAGTGCTCACCGTGTCGATGTTAATGGTGCCGCCCGCGCCCACGTGATCCAGGAAAAGTGTCAGAGTCGCCTTCTGGATCTGGCTCGCGGTGACGCTCGAAGGCAGAATGCCGAGATCGAACTGCACCAGTCCGACGCTCGACGAACTCCCCACCGTGATAGTGGTCGCCGTACCGTAATTCGTGCCATTGCCCGGCACGTAATGCGCATCCTGCGATACAGTCAGCGTTTGCGCGAAGCCTGCCAGAGGCATGAACGCCAGGAAGCTAAGAGCGATCCGCATCGATTCCTCCTCATATGCCCGAAGCCCGCCGCCGCATTGCTCCACCCGGGAGCCGGAATCCGCAACGGAGAATCGTCAAAAACGAATCGCTTGCGTGTCTCTGCAATCATCGGACAAATAAAGTGTAACAGAGCTTAATATCTTTAGTACGACTATTGGTACCGATGATAGTACCGGGTCAGAAGCCAAGAGCCGCAACCTCATTCCCTCCACGAAGGCCGCATCCATCGGCGCATGGACAACAAGATGAAAAATGCTCAAGGATTCGAAAGCCGAGCTCAAAGCCTTCGCCGCGTGCTGTTTCGCGGCGCGACGGGCCACCCGCGGCGACCCCAAGGTGGCGCTATGCCACGAGTGAGGCTATCCGTTGATTTCCTGAACCACGCGGCGCGCCGACTCCAGCGCGCCCTGCATCCATCCTGTCCATGCCGAGGTGTGCTCGCCCGCAAAATGAATCCGCCCTTCCCTCTGGGCCAGCGTCTCGATAAATCCGATCTGTCCCGGCGTATGCAAAGCGAAGGATCCGCGCTGCCACGGATCCAGTCCCCAGCATTTGGTCACACCGCCTTCGAACGTCTGCGCTAGTTCCGGAAAGATCTGCTTCGCTTGCCCCAGTGCGGCCGCCATCCGCTCGTCATCACTCATCGACTCCAGCGACGCGGTATACGCGCCAATCGGGTACGCCGCCAGCGCGCCCCGCTCGCTGGCGTCCGTGCCGGTTTCCGGGCTGAGCCGTTCAATCGGCAGGTCGGTAGTGACGCTGCCGCTGAAGTTGTCCTTGAGCCAGAAACGTGTGCGCGATTGCAGAAAGACTTTGACCGTCCGGGAGTAGTACTGTTCGCGGATGGCGCGCTGTTTCGCCACTGATAGTCGCGCGTCCTGAAACAGATTGCCAATCACGGGGCAGGGAAGGGTGCAGATGGCGCGGTCGCCATGCAACTTCTCGGTGGCCCCTGCGCGCCGGATCGCGACCTTCACCGAGCGATCGTCCTGACTGACCCCCACGACGGCCGCACCATATCGGATGTCCACCTTCTTCGCGAAGGCCGCGGGCAGATGGTCGTTGCCGCCTTCGATGCGGGTCGAGGGAGTCGTACTGCGAGTTCAACAGATGGAGCAGGAAGGATGCAGCGGAGCCGAATTCGGCGCCGAACCCGAGAGCCAGCAGCTCCGCGGCACCCGGCGACGCGCCTTCGGAACGCAGCCACGCGCCGGGTGTCCGTGCATCCCAACGGGTCATGACGCGGACAGGTTGCTGCGAAAAACCAGCTGCCATCGCCTGCTGCACGGCTGCCTCGATGTACTTCTGTTGCAGCCCCGCATAGCCGAGACGGCGTTCTTCATCGGTCAAATCGAAGGGCCACACGGCTTCGGCGTTGGGAAGAATCCTGCGGCCGCGCACATGGTAGAACGCACGAGTCCCTGCGACTCTGGCGGGCAGCAGTGTCAGGCCGAACGTGCGCGCATAGTGCAGGGTCAGGTCGTGAGCGCCGGGAATCGTCTCCGGCCCCGCTTCGCCATAGAGGCCGGGCGCGAAACCCTCGCGCACCGTGCGGACCCGTCCACCGGGCCGCAATTGCGCCTCCAGCACGGTGACACGGTGGCCCTGGTTCTGCAATTCGTACGCGGAGCACAAGCCGGCCAGTCCCGCGCCCAGTACGATGACACGCTGCGCGGGCCCGCGCCTTTCCAGGCTGGCCACCTGCGCCGCTGCCGGCGCGGCCGCAATCCAAGCGAGGAATTCACGGCGGGTCTTCATCTGCACGATGCTATCCCAAGGGTGGGTGCGCGCAAACTTGGAGAGGCAACTCAAGATCTATTTGAGGCGCTTAAATTCTTCCATTCCGATTCCGAGTTGGCCCAGAATTTTATGGAACAGCGGAGGACCGATTTCGCGACCACCGTGGCTCGGAATGGTGACACCTCGCCCGTCCAGGTGTATCCATCGTTCGTGACTTCCCGCTTGGCGCTCCAGCCGAAATCCCAGCCGTGCGGCTGCCCGGCGGAATTCTTCCGCTCGTGCGCTAGGCATGGAAGATTTCGGTGGTGTCCGTGGGCAGAGACTTACCCTGATCACGATACTCAGCCGCAATCATCGTGAAAACCAGTTCAAGCTCGGCTAAGGCCTGCTCCCTGGTCGACATCAGCGCATAGCACCCGGCAAGGGCCGGAATTTCCGCTACCCACCCGTCCGGCTGATTCCGATACAGTACGACCTTGTAGTCATCAATGCTCATGTCTGCCCTTCATTGTACGCGCCCTGGCCCTTCCCTCGCGCCCCACGATAGGGCAGAATCGTATGGTGAGCAACCAAGCCGCCTGGTCTAACCCCGTGCGCGCCCGTCTGCAGGCAGGTCAGCCTGTATTCGGCGTGACTATTACTACGCCGTCCGTGGAAGCGGCGGCCCATGCTGCGAGTCTCGGATTTCATTTCCTGTGGGTGGAAATGGAGCACTCGCCGGTGACCCTGGAGACGTTGCGGCTGGTCGTGCTGGCCACCCGCGGACTGCCCGCCGCGGTGTTCGCCCGCGTCCCCGTCATCGAATTGTGGACCGCCAAACGGGTCCTGGACCAGGGCGTCCACGGCGTCATCTTTCCCTTCACCAGCACCCCGGAAAAGGCCGCCCTCGCCGCTGCCGCCTGCCGATATCCGCCCGTCGGGAAACGCGGCTCAGGAGCAGCGGCTGCCATCCGCACGTGGCCGCAGTCCGGCAGCTACCCCGATTCGGCCGACCGGGAAGTCATGACCATCTGCGTGGTGGAAGAGGCATCGGCCGTGGAGCAGATCGACGCCATCGCCGCCACTCCGGGCATCGACGCCCTCTTCATTGGCACCAGCGACCTTTCGTTCTCGCTGGGACTCCGTGGCAAGCAGAACGAACCAGCACTGGACCGCGCCATTGCCCGCATCGTGGAGGCGGCGCAGCGGCATGGCAAGTTCCTGGGCCGTCCCGCCGGAACTCCCGAGGTGGCCCGCCGCCATATCGAGCAGGGATTTTTGTTATTTCAGATGCCCACCGAGATCGGCCTCATGGAATTGGGCGCCCGCCAACTGTTGGAGCCGTTTGGAATCTCCGCCGTCCCGCTGGGCCACCGGGCGCTATACTGAGGGAATTCACGGTGATACACCGTGCAACCCGGCCATCCGGTAACCGGACGGCTGCCCAAAGCGCCAACTAAAGACGTACAGAACCGAAAAATCGACTGGTGTCCGACCTGCGCCTCGGTGTATTTTCAGAATTGCACATCCCTTTTTCGGCAGGGCATAAGCTGGACTGAAAGGAACCGCATGGACTTTACACGACGGGATTTAGGCAAGATCGCGCTGGCATCCGTACCCCTCAGCCGGGCGTTTGGAGCAAAAAAGATCGACTCGAAGTTCGGGGGCGTTCAGGTCGGGGCCATTACGTACAGCTTCAACCGGATTGCCAGCCCCGACCCGGAAGCCATCGTCAAGGCATACGTCGAGATTGGGCTGGGCGAGTGCGAGCTGATGTCGAACCATTGCGAATCGTTGGCCGGCGCGCCCGCCATGCCAGCCTTCGGCCGTGGCGGCGGAGGCGGTGGACGTGGACCGGGTGGCGGCGGGGCGGGTCGAGGACCCGGCGGCGGAGCACCCCCCGGCGCTCCACCCGCTGAAGCGGCAGCAGCCACTCCGCCGGCGGG
>OKRF01000003.1:4999-7617 GCA_900290315.1 Candidatus Sulfopaludibacter sp. SbA3
ACCCGCTGAAGCGGCAGCAGCCACTCCGCCGGCGGGCGGGGCGCCTCCGCAGGCAACCGGGCGAAAAGGGGGCGGCGGCGGCCGTGCGCCGTTAAACCCGGAGCAACTGGCCGAACGGCAAGCCGCCATCGAGAAACTGGCGCAATGGCGCGCTTCGGCGAATGCCAACACCTGGAAGGCCGTCACCAGGAAGTTCAACGATGTCGGCGTCACCGTCGCCCTGCTCTGCTACAACATGCAGGACAGCATGAAAGACGAGGAAATCGAATACGGATTCAGCATGGCCAAGGGTCTGGGAGTAAAGGCCATCAGTACCAGCACCACGCTCACTATGGCCAAGCGCATCGCGCCGCTGGCCGATAAGCACAAGCTGATGGTAGGTTATCATGGCCACGATCAGACCAACGACCCCAACCAAACCGCCACGCTGGAAAGCTACGACACCTTGATGGCGTACGGCAAATATAACGGCATCAACCTGGATATCGGCCACTTCACGGCTGCCAATTACGATGCCGTAGCGTTCATCAAGCAGCACCACGACAGGATTACCAACCTGCATGTGAAGGATCGCAAGAAGGACCACGGCCCCAACGTGGCCGTATGGGGCACGGGTGACACTCCCATCAAGGATGTGATGCAACTCCTCAAACAGGAGAAATACCCCTTCCCCGCGAACCTGGAACTGGAGTATCCGATCCCCGAGGGTTCGGACATTATTGCTGAGGCCAAGAAGTGCCTCGCTTATGTGAAAAGTTGTCTCGTGTAAGGAGTTTCAAATGGCAATATCGAGGCGTTACTTCTTTTATGGCAGCCTGCTGGCCGGTGCTATTCCGGCCATAGGATCCGGCAATTCGCCGACACTGAAATCGGCAGGATACAAGTCCCCCAACGAAAAGCTGAACTTCGCTTCCATCGGCGCGGGCGGGCAGGCCGCCAGCAACATCTCGGCCGCCGCGCCGACCGAGAACATCGTGGCCCTGTGCGACGTGGACGAGCGCCGCGCCGCCAACATGTTCACGCGCTTTGACAAAGCGCCGAAGTACCGGGACTTCCGGAAAATGCTCGACAAGGAAGACAAGAACATAGACGCGGTGATTGTCGCCATCCCGGATCACATGCACGCCACGGCCGCCATGTGGTGCATGGAGCGCGGCAAGCACGTATATGTGCAAAAGCCCCTGGTCCGTACGGTGTGGGAAGCGCGCCAATTGCGCGAGGCGGCCGCGAAGTACAAGGTGGCCACCCAGATGGGCAATCAGGGCTATTCCAACGAAGGCACGCGGCAGTGCGCCGAAATCATCTGGAACGGCGATATCGGCGGCGTCACCGAAGTGCACGCCTGGAGCGACCGTCCCATGTGGCCGCAGGGACTGACGGAGATTCCTAAGGAAGACCCGGTGCCTTCTACCCTGGATTGGGACCTCTGGCTCGGCGTCGCCGAAAAGCGGCCCTTCACGGCCGCCGGTAAGACTGAGCCCGACCGCAACGGTGGCTTCTTCTACCAGCCGTTTAACTGGCGCGGCTTTTACGACTTCGGCTGCGGCGCCCTGGGCGATATGGCCTGCCACATTCTGGGCGCGCCCAACATGGCGCTGCATCTCTCGCATCGCAAGGTAGTCAGCGTGGAGTGCATCAAGAAGGAAGGTGTCAGCCCGTTCATGTTCCCCAAAGGCTCGGTACTCCGCTTCGATTTCGCCGCCTACGGCAACATGCCGGCATTGAAGGTGTTCTGGTACGACGGACTGAAGGAGACTCCCAAAATCCCCGGCGTTCCGGAAGGAGAATGGCTCGGCGATCCCCCCAGCGCCGGCGGCGGTGGACGGGGCGGCCGCGGTGCGGGTGCGGCGGCGTCGGCCCCGGGAGGCGCTCCGGGCGCGACTCCCGCAGGGGCGCCGGCTGCCGCGCAAGGCGCACCCGGCGGTGGCGGCAGAGGACGGGGCGCATTCGGTCCCGTGGGCAACGACTTCCGGTCTCCCGGCCGCGTTTTCAACTGGGCGGATTTCGAAGCTCTGAAGGCGTCCACCACGCCGCTGCGTTTTCCGCAGCCCGATGGCAGCGTCTTTATCGGCGACAAGGGCATGCTCACCACCGGCACTTACGGTGACGTGACCCGGCTGATTCCGGTCGAGAAGATGAAGGACTACCGCATGCCGGCTCCGCTATTGACGCGGTCCCCCGGTCACATGCGCGATTTCATCCGAGCCTGCAAAGGCGGCGACCCCGCCTGCTCCAACTTCGATATCGCGGCGCCGTTCGTCGAATGGATGCTGCTGGGCGTGATTGCGCTCCGTCATGAGGGCAAGCTGGAATACGACCCCGAGAAGATGCGGATCACCAATAACGCCGAGGCCAAAAAGCTCCTCAAGCCGATCTTCCGCAAGGGCTGGGAGTTCCATACAGTCAAGGCGTAGACAGACGGGCCGCCGGGATAACCGGCATGCAATAAGGAATGAAAGAGTCCGGCAGGAGGGGAGCAGCGAATCCATCCTGACCCCAAGTCCTGCGGGGCGCATCGCAAGGTGTGACCGCGGCATCGTTTTCCGTCGTCTGTAGGGATGGGCGTTCCGCCCGCGAAACTTCATGAAAAACCGGAGTCGGTAACGCCGGCGGTCTTG
>OKRF01000388.1:0-1562 GCA_900290315.1 Candidatus Sulfopaludibacter sp. SbA3
CCGCCGCCGTATTTCTGGTGATCGGGACTTCCGCGGTGGTCCATCCCGCCGCCGGCTTGGTGCCTTTCGCCAAACACGCCGGCGCCAAAGTGATCGAGATCAACACCGAGCCCAGCGCCGTTTCCAAGATTGTGGACTGCGCCCTGCAGGGACCGGCCGGCGAAATTCTACCGCAGTTGCTGTAAAAGCCGGTTGGCCAGGCGCAGAATCGCCGGCGCGCCCTGCGCTTCTTCGGTGGGCAGCACGATATCGACATCCAGACCGTAGCCATCGAAGCTGCGCCCGTCGCCGTCAATGTCGCTCATTCCCAGGGCGATGCGGAATTGGATGCGGCTGTTGGGCAGAATAAAATAGCCCGGCTGCATGAATTGGCCCACGCCGAAGGTGTTCTCGCCGGCCACCACGCTGCCGCTCTGGGCCGAAAGCATATACGTCACGAACTCGCAATCGCTGCCGCACTCGTTATCCACCAGCATCAGCAGGCGCGGCTTGCCGGCGGGAGGTTCGGTAGTGACGCGGTGTTCGCGGTAGCCCCACGCGGCGTGAGTCTCCTGAACGGAAACGGGGCAGCCGTCCGCCGCCGGCGCGAACAGGCCGTCCAACTGCCGCTGCAGACTGTCGCGCAGGGCGTCGCTGATGGGCGGCTGGAGCGACTTGATGCCGACCTGTTCGTAGCCCCAGCGCAGCGCCGTGTACAGGCAGGATCCAGAGATGCCGACCTGTTCGTAGCCCCAGCGCAGCGCCGTGTACAGGCAGGATTGCGGCAGGCGGCGCCCGAAGCCCAGCCGGATATTCCGCAGCCCGGGCAGGTCGACCCAGCGCGCTAGTTGCGCCAGGGGCTCATCGCCACCATCGTTGCTGCGCATATCGACAATCAGCACCTTTTCCCGGCCGGCAGAGTCGGGAAGCGCCGCCACCAGTTTGCGCAGCAGTTCGCCATTCTGCTTGCTGAAGGTGGGAAGCCGCAGGTAGGCAATCTCCCCGTTGAGCGCGCGGTACGAAGGCTCGTCCGGAGACTTGCCCGCCAGGCTGCTGATCAGCGGCCGTCTGGAGTGAGCCCAGGTGGGCCGCGCCGTGATCCACTTGCCGCCGCATTGCACCGCCGCCGCAATTCCGCGGCGCGCCGGATAGGCGAAATAATACCCTTCGCGTTCGGGGGCGTTGACATCGGCAAGAATGAGCGCCTTCTTCGGAGCCTGAGCCGGATCTTTGGGATCGATCGGCAGCATGGCGCCTTCGGCCGTGCGCATCTGCGTGCATGCGCCTTGCGGGGCCGAGTCCAGCACGGCGGTACGCGACCCGCTGGAAAAGAACGGAAGGCCCACCGGACCCGAATGATTGTCCAACTGGAGGTCCTCCAGCCTGCCGAACGGCGCCAGGGCTTCCGCCAGGGGCAGTTTTGCGGTGGTCCTGGAGGCCAGTTCGCGGTCCCATTCGGCGAACCAGCGGTTCCAGTCCCATCCGCGCTTTTCCGCGCCGGCCCAGCCGCCGTAGGCCTTTTCCATCACGCGGTGCAACAGCGGCAAATCCTGCCGCAACCGATCGGCGGCGACTTCTTTGGG
>OKRF01000388.1:1572-5845 GCA_900290315.1 Candidatus Sulfopaludibacter sp. SbA3
TTCCAGCAGCGGCCCGCCTTCGGGCACTTTCAGACCGAGCGAGGCGAGCCACTCTACTTCGCTCTGCCGCTCCGCCGGTGACAGCCGCACATCGTCCGCGGCGCTGACACAGAGGGTGATGAGGAAGAGGAGAGCCGTGGGCGCGCGCATCTTGCAAGCGACTATATCACGGTCTATAGAAAGAGAACGCCCTTTCCGCGTTCATTCGCGTTCATTCGCGCCGCAGAACTTTGGCTGGATCGCTCCGAGCCGCGCGGATGGCGGGTCCCGTGGCCGCCAGAACCGATATCCCCAGCAGTGCCAGCACAGCCAGAGTCAGGGTTCTCAGGTCTCCCGCCCTGACCCCGAAGATCAGCGACTTGAGCCATCGCGTGAGCCAGAGCGCTGCCCCAACACCAATCCCGAGGCCGGCTGCGGATGGGAGCAAAGCACCTCGATAGATGAGCCCCGCTATGTCTCCGAACTTCGCGCCCAAAGCCATTCGGATGCCGATCTCATGACTTCTCTGCGTGGCGAGGTAGGCCGACACTCCATAGATTCCCACGGCCGCCAGCATGACGGCGAGGCCGGCGAAAACGCCCAGGAGCCACATCGCGCGCTTGGGCCCGTCAGTGAGATAGGCTGTTCGCTCCTCCAGCGTCTGCGGATCATCCAACGGAACGGCCGGGGCTTCCAGGTAAACTGCATGCCGCACCGCCTTGGCGATGCCGATCGGATCGCCTTCGGTTCTCACCAGGAGGTTCTCCATCCGCAACGCGTTCTGCTGCTCGGGGAGGTAGATGTGTTCGGCCTGGCAGTCCACTACCGAGTTCACGCAAACGTTGCCAACCACGCCGACGATTTCGGCCGCTATATCCTTGCCCCCATCGATGTTGAATTTGAATTCCGGAATGATGATCCGTTTACCAAGGGCCTTCCCGGCGAAGTAGCGAGTCACGATGGATTCGCTCACGATGACCACGGGAGTGGAACCGTCACGATCATACGGCGTAAAAATCCTGCCGGCCCGCCGCGGAATCTCCATAGCCCGAAAATAGTCGCCGCTGATCACATCCATGGATGCCACGTGTTCATGCCGGCGTTCGGGTTCGCCTTCCGGGTGAACGTCCATAGAGATGGTGACGCCAAACATGGGCAAACGGCTGGCTGTCGCAACCACGCGAACCCCAGGCAGAGCCGACACGCGTTCCCGAATCCGCGCATAGAGGCCGGCGCCGGCACTGCGGGTGCCATCGCTTGAAGCGGGCAGGGCCAGGAAATTCGTCAAAACATGNNTCCCACCAGCAGAACAAAGGCGAGAGCGGCTTCGCCCGCCACCAGAATTCCCTGCGACCTCCCAGTAGCCCGCGGCCGCATGCCAGCCACCCGATCGGGTTGTGCGGACCGAAAGGCGGGAAGGACGCCGAATAGTAGCGCCGCAATTCCCCCAAGAAGCAAAGCGCATATCAGCACATGGGCGTCCACGCTAAACTCATCGGCGCGCGGCAAAGTGCTTGTCAGCGGCCTCAGCAGGCGCAACCCCCCGTAGGCGATTGCCACTGCCAGTAGACTGGCAACAGCGGAAATCGTGAGCGCCTCCGCCAGCACAAATCGGACGATATGGCCACGACTGGCCCCGAGCGCCATCCGGATATCGATTTCATGTTGCCTGGCTGTGGAACGCGCCAGCAGGAGGTTGGCGACATTCACGCAGGCAATCAGCAGAACCAGAGACACCGCTCCCAGCAGCAGCAGCAGCAAGGGACGCTGTGGGCCGGTCACTTGTTCCAACACCGGTGTCCCCGAAAGCCTGAGATCCCTCCAATCCGGGTTCTCGTGGGAAAGTTGAACTGCGGCCAGGTTGAGCTCGGCTTGCGCGGCTTCGAGCGAAACGCCAGGCTTTAGTCTCCCGGTTACCAGCAGTCCATGCGGGTTGTCCGCGACCACATAGGGCGTGTAAATGGTCGCGCCAGTTGTACCGATAGGCCGGAAATTCGCACACATCACGCCCACGACGACCCATGGTGCCCTATCCAGGATAAGCGTCTTGCCGATGACCTTCGGATCTGCGCCGAACCGCCGCTGCCAATATCCATGATCGAGCACAACCACCTGATTGCGGCCGTGCTGGTCTTCGTCTGGTAAGAAGGTCCGGCCCAGCATTGCCTGCGCTCGCTGCAATTCAAACCAGTTTGCTGTGGTACACGGTCCCGCAAGTTGCTCCGGTTCACCGGCACCGGTCAAATTCATCCGGCAGTATTGATTCGCTGCCAGAGCTTCGAAAGAGTGAAGTTGCTCGCGGAGCCGTTGGTAAATCTCCGGAGCCAGGAAAGTGCAGGATCCCGGCGCAGCGAACCGAGCATTCAGTGAGGCGTCGCAGATCCTTACCAGGCGGTCGGTTTGATAGCCAGGCAAAGGGCGTAGCAGTACCGAATTCACGACTGAGAACATCGTCGTGTTGGCGCCAATCCCCAGCGCGAGCGTGGCGATTGCGGCCACTGTGAATGCCGGACTACGCCGCAGCCCGCGGCCAGCCACAACCAGGTCGGAGATCATAGGACTACCCGCCTCGTCCTAGCAATTCTACGCCCAGGCGTATTCTCGGGGAACCGGCCTTGAGTCGAGCGATGAAAGCCTTTCGGCACGCTTCGGCTTGCCCGCCGGCCGGAGTACGCAGCCGGTCCCTGGAATCCCGCGGTAGTTTCGTCTTTATGGCGCTTTCAGTGAATGTGGATTCGCGGGCGATGTTCCTGGTAGCGATTGGAGCCGACCCCGAGCTTCCCTACTAAGCTGGGCTCTGGGTGTGCGCACGGCCAGGGGGTGAGACCTCCCGGGCAGCGGTAGCAGCTTGAAAGACCCGTCCGTCGTGATCAGCCACAGACTATGGGCCGGAGCATTCCATGGCAATCCACGGGTGGCCGGGCCGGGCGATCGCTCACCATGAACGGATCTGCAGTCACGGTGATCGGCGTACTGCCAGCGTCGTTTCAAATTTCGGCGCTCGGACGCCTCCTACTTTCCCGAAGAGCCCGACATTGTATGTGCCGTGTGCCAATTGTATGTGCCGTGTGCCATCGCCAATCTCACATCGCGATCCGTCCGGGCGAGCTCGGCGTCCACTTGCCAGTTCTGCCGACACCCGCGCGGCACACGATGGAGGCGGCAGTTTCTTTCCTGGACAGGGCCGCAACCGGGTGGATTGGCTTCTGTTCGATGACGGCGGGCTCGATCGTATCCACGGGGCAGGTGAGGGAGCTGGCCGTCTCCGGTATTCCGGCGCCTGTCCACTGGTAGGCGAAGCTTATGGAGTCTTAGGCTCCAGCGCCAGTTCCACCACTTCATCCATCGATTTCACAAAGTGCGTTTTCATTTCGCCGATCTGCTCGCTCTTGAGGTCTTCGCGCACGTTGACTTCGTTTTCGAACGGCATGATCACTTCGCGCACTCCGCTGCGCTTGGCCGCGAGTACCTTTTCCTTGATGCCCCCCACCGGCAGCACCTGGCCGGTGAGGGTGATCTCACCAGTCATCGCCAGGTTGGGGCGGACGCGGCGATCGGTGAGCATGGAAAGCAGCGCCGCGGCCATGGTGATGCCCGCCGAGGGTCCGTCTTTGGGGATGGCACCCGCCGGCACGTGGATGTGAATATCGCTGGTCTTGAACAGGTCGGGATCGATTCCGTAGCGCGTGGCGCTGCCGCGCACCCAGGTGAGCGCCGCCTGCACCGATTCCTGCATGACCGGCCCGAGTTGGCCCGTCATGATCAGACCCTTATTGCCGCCCGGCATGCGGCCCGCTTCAATGAACAGGACGTCGCCGCCCACCGGAGTCCACGCCAGTCCCACCGCCACGCCGCTCCGCCGCGTACGCTCCGCCACCTCCGTATCGGTGCGGAAGCGCGGAGCGCCCAGGTCCTTTTCCACTAACTCCGGGGTCACATCCATTATGCCGTCGCGAGTTCCTTCCGCGATGCGCCGCGCCTGCTTCCGGCAGATGGATCCAATCGATCGCTCCAGATTGCGCACTCCCGCCTCGCGCGTATAACGCCGCACGATGAAGCGCACAGCTTCGTCGCTAAAGCGGATGTCTGTTTCCGGATCGAGTCCGTTTTCCCGGGTCTGCCGTGGAATCAGGTAACGGAAGGCGATCATCACCTTTTCCTGCTCCGTGTACCCTTCGAGCGAGATGATCTCCATGCGGTCGCGCAGCGCGTCGGGAACCGGATCGAGCACGTTCGCCGTGGTGATGAACAGCACCTTGGAGAGGTTGAATGGCACATCCAGATAGTTGTCGCG
>OKRF01000388.1:5855-8880 GCA_900290315.1 Candidatus Sulfopaludibacter sp. SbA3
GTTCATCCAGCATGAAGACCGGGTCGTTGACCCCGGCGCGGCGGAGCGCCTGTATGATCTGGCCCGGCAGCGCGCCGATATAGGTGCGGCGGTGCCCCCGAATCTCCGCCTCGTCGTGCATGCCGCCCATGGAAATGCGCGCGAATTTGCGGTCCAGCGCACGTGCAATGGAACGTCCCAACGAAGTTTTGCCGACTCCCGGCGGGCCGACGAAACAGAGGATCGGTCCTTTCAACACGGGCCGCAATTGTAGCACCGCCAGGTAGTCCAGAATGCGATCCTTCACTTTCTCCAGGTCGTAGTGATCTTCGTCCAGAATCTCGGCGGCCCGCTTGATGTTCACCTGGGATCCCGACGAAACGTTCCACGGCAGATTGGCCATCCATTCCAGGTAGGTGCGCGCGACGCCGTACTCGGGGGAGGCTGACGACATGCGGGACAGGCGGTTCAATTCGCGGAGCACCTCCGTCCGCACCTCTTCGGTCATGCCGGCGGCCTCCAGCTTGGCGCGCAGTTCCTCGATGTCGCGCTGCGATTCGTCGCCCTCGCCCAACTCCTTCTGGATGGCCTTCAACTGCTCGCGCAGGTAAAACTCGCGCTGGCTTTGGGAGAGTTGCCCCTGCACCTGCGATTGAATGCGCCCGCGCAATTCCAGAAGTTCCAGTTCGCGCGTCAGGTGGCGATGAATTTCGTTCAGCCGTACCACGGCGTCGGTCTGTTCCAGCAATGCCTGGCGTTCGGTGTGGCTGAGCGCGGGCAGATTCCCCGCTACGAAGTCGGCCAGTTTCCCAGGCTCCGGAATGTGATTGACGCTGGCCGCGAGATCGTCGGAAAGGGGGGAGTTAGTGACGATCTGCTGGAACAGGCTGATCACATTCTGCCGTAGAGCTTCCACTTCGCTGCTGACCGCCGGCTCGAGTTCCGGAATCCGCTCGACGGACGCCCGCAGAAACGGTTCGGTCACAGTGAATTCCCGTGTGCGCATGCGGTCAATGCCCTCGCAAAAGAGCAGCAGATTGTCCTTTGGCACGCGTATGGCCTTGTGCATGACACAGATCGTGCCTACTTTGTAGAGGTCCTCCGGCCCAGGCGTATCCACGCGGGGGTCGAGTTGCGAGACCAGAGCCAGGTGGCGGTTTTCGCCTAACGATTGCACCAGCGCCACGGAGCTGGGCCGCCCCACCGTAATGGGCAACAGCGCACCCGGAAAAATCACGGTGTCCCGCACGGTGAGGATGGGAAGCTCCTCCAGAGCGGGAGCTGGCACGTCGGTTTCAACCGGAAGCAGGGGCTCTTCTTCTTCGCTGGCCATATCGCTATCTCCAAGTGTACTTAGGCCGCCTTGGGATAGCACCCTAACACCCGCAAAAAATCTGCTATTTCACCGAGGTGGTTGAGCGCATTCTTCACGTTGGGGCTGCCCGCGTGCCCCAGGAAGTCCACATAGAACAGGTATTCCCAAGGCTTGCCACGCAGGGGCCGCGACTCAATCTTGGTGAGGCTCAGATCGCGTAAAGCAAATGCGCTAAGAGCTCGGAAAAGTGCGCCTGGCACATTGCGTGTGCTGAACACCAGCGAAGTCTTCCATTGGAGGTTGGGGCCGCCTAACACAGGGTGGCGTTTGGCGAAATCCGGGGTACGCAGCAGAAAAAAGCGAGTGAAATTCCGCCTGTCGCTTTCGATGGATTTCCGCAAAATGCGCGCCCCGTATATTTCCGCAGCGACTGTGGAGGCGATTCCAGCGGCGTCCGTAAGTCCTTCTTCTGTAATCATTTTCACACTTCCGGCCGTGTCGTAAAACGGTATTTTTTCAAATTGTGGATTGGCGGCAAAAAAGTCCAGGCACTGATTTAGAGCCACGGGATGAGAAAATATCCGTCGGATTTTGGAAAATGGCACGCCTTTCGGCGCAATTAAATTGTGCACAATGCGCACGCTGGTCTCGCCCACAATGGGTAATTCGAAATTCACCAGGTGGTCGTAATTCTCATGCACCGAGCCGGCCAGTGTGTTTTCGATCGGCACTGCGGCGCCAATCGCCCGTCCTTCCTTCAAACTGCGGAACATGTCTTCAAAGCAGGCACAGGGCAGGACCTTCGCATCCGCACCGGCCAGTTTGCGGGCTGCCTCTTCGCTGAATGCTCCGCGTTCACCCTGGAATGCAATGGCCTGTGGCGGCTTGCTCTTGGTCCTCACCGCGTGCTTCCCTCCCAGCGGCGCGCGTCGGGATCCAGCAATCCCAGCAGATCTAAGACGCGCTCCACGCTATGGTCCACCAGGTCCATTACGGTGGTTGGATTATGATAAAAGCCGGGAATTGGGGGCGCAATTATGGCGCCCATTTCCGCTAATGCAGCCATACTTCTCAAGTGTCCTAGATGGAATGGGCTCTCCCGTACCATCAGGATCAGTTTTCTCCGCTCCTTTAGCGTGACATCGGCGGCACGCACCATCAGGTTGGAAGTGATGCCTCCGGCAATGGCGGACATCGTGTGGATCGAGCAGGGAGCAATCACCATGGCGTCGGTGGGATAGGAGCCGCTGGCCAGCCGGCAGGAGATATCTTCCACGGAGTAAGAGTAGTCCACCAACTGTTTCACATCCATCGCGCTCTTGCCGGTCTCCAGGTGGAGAGTCTTTTCACCAGATCGAGTGAGAATGAGGTGAAGTTCAACACTGTGTCGATTTCTGAGCCGTTCGAGGAGTCGCAATCCATAAATTGAACCGCTAGCACCGGAGATGCCAACTATGATTTTCACGCTGCGTTCTCCATAGTTATTACCCTCTGTTCCGTTTTCAGAACAGAAAACAACAAAACTCCTTGTTACCATGACCGCTGCGGGCTATAATGCTGTTCGGTTCCATCGTAGTACTTTTCATCAATTTGCGCGGGCTGGAGCCGCACTGCGAGGATCATATCATGGAGCGCGCCGGGGAAAGGCTGAAACGTGTACGCGAGCGGCTCGGGTTGACCTTTCGCGACGTGGAGCAAGCTAGCCAGAACGTGGCGTCCCGCCGCGGCAGC
>OKRF01000151.1:0-1461 GCA_900290315.1 Candidatus Sulfopaludibacter sp. SbA3
GTTCTTCATGGATGGCTCCTGGCCTGCTTGATCGGGGGCTGCCATTTTCGGATGTAAGCGAGCAGGTCGCCGATCTGCGATTCAGTCACACCTGCGCGGCCGAACGCCGGCATAGGGGTGTTTTCCCTTCCCGCGCGGATGGTCTGCGAGATGAACGCGTCGGAGGCTGTCTGCTGGAACACCGGGTTGGCCAGCGCAGGAGCGATGAGCCCCTTGCCATCCATTCCGTGGCATCCGGCGCATTCCTGCGCGAACAGCGCCGCGCCGCGGTTTGCCTCACCGCGCGGTGGGGCGGCCGGCAGAGCCAAGGCCGGCGCCGAAGTTCGAAGATAGGCGACCAGCGCCGTCACTTCGGCTTCACTCAAGCCCCCGGCCTTGGGACCCCAACCCGGCATACGAGTTCCAGGACGGCCTTCGCGGATGTTCTCTGCCAGGCACTCATCGTCTTCCGTGCGGATAAACGCTGCGTTCCGGACCCCCGGAACGAAGCGAGCGAATTTTTTATCCCAACGGCTGTGCAGGCCCGTATCGTGGCAGGCGGCGAGCGCGGCGCCGTCTGGAGCGGGTGGATGCAGGCGGGCGTACTGCTCGTCGATCTTGTCCGGCGCCAGGTACTCGGCCGGCAAGTCGCGCTGCCGCAGCGACAGCATAAACACCGTGAGCGCTTCCACCTGCGGCTGGGAGAGCGCCGGCATGGGCATCAGGCTCCCGGCAACAATGCCGGCGGGGTCGCGGAAATGCTCCGCGAACCAGTTCCAATTGGTCTGCGATCCCTGGAGGCTGGCGCGCACGAACTGGTGCTTGGTCTTGAACCCTTCGTTATCGAGCGCTGGCCCCAGTTGCCCGCCTTTACCGTTCAGTTTGTGGCAGCCGTTGCAGCCTTTCTGCTCGAACAGTTGCATGCCGAGCACGAGTTTCTCCGCCGAGCCCTTAGGTAACGCGCGGGGATCGTGGCACGATGCGCAGGTGGCTTCGGTGAACTTCGCCGGCAGCCTTCGCCGGCAGCAGCGGGTAGTCCCAGAAGTAGTCTTCCGCCTTGGCCTCTTCGAAGTTGAGAGCGGCGCCCTGTCCCTGGTGGCAGACCGTGCAGCCGAACTTTTCCACGCGGTGGATGGCCAGCAACTTCTTGGGGTGCACGCGGTGCGGGTTGGGCGGATCAGTCATCCGGGGATCGTCGATGCCCAAATGGCACGTCACGCATCGGTCGACGGTGTGGAGCGCTGGCACTACCACCTGGCGGATTTCGATCGGTAGATTGCGGGCCGTTGCGCGCGCGGCATCGTCTTTGGCCTTGGTCAGCAGGATGCTTCGGAAGACCGCCTGATGGCCGCGCCAGTCCGCGGACACATTCTCACGGACTGCGGCGGCTACCAGGAATCCGACGGTCACTACCGAGCTGACCACCGTGACCCACTTGAAAGGACGGGATGGATCGCCTGACATCATGCCTCCTAATGTGTG
>OKRF01000151.1:1471-10254 GCA_900290315.1 Candidatus Sulfopaludibacter sp. SbA3
GCGGAAAATGGAGCCCATCGCGGTCAAGACTACGAAGCCCGCCAGGAAGCAGGTGAACAAGGCCACGGCGGACATGCGGATGCTGCCCGTGTGGCGCAACACCCACAGCGACCAGGCAGAGAACATCGCCACGATAACGGTAGCTGGATTGAGAATGATGATGGCGATCTGCGGGATGGTGGGGAACCAGGTGCGCAGCCAGCCGAAGTTGACCGTGAGGGCGAGAAGTGCGAGTACGCTGGTCAGACCATAGACCAGCGATTGCCAGAACGTGCGCCGTCCCGCCGGACCGCCGAACCAGATACCCACACCGCGCGGGTCGCGATCCAGGTAGGGAATCAGCCCCAGCCCGATCAACACGATGCTGGGAATGCCGACGCCGCCCATAAATGCGGAGTAGGAGACCAATTCCTGGAGCCCCAGGAAATACCAGGGCGCCTTGGCCGGATTCTCCGGAATGGCCGGATTGGCCATCTCTTTCAGCGGCGCATCGAAGAAGTAGCTGAGCGCCAGGGTCACCGCGATAGTGAACATGAAGGCTGCCAGTTCGGCCCACATCAGGTTAGGCCAACTCGCTACCGATCCTTCCGGCGAACGCCCGACCACAGGGGTTCGGCCGCGTACTACTGCCATCAGGCCGTACGTTTTGGTGGGAGCGAACACTTCGACATCGCGGCCAGCGATCCGCGCCGGCGGCGCCGGCTTCGATTCGTCCCGCGAAAGTCCCCCATCCTTGCGCACCCGCCAGAAATGCAGGCCCATGAATGCTGAAATCAGTAGGGGCAGCACCGCGACGTGAAGTACGTAGAAGCGGATCAAGGACTCCTGCCCGACATAGTTGGCGCCCAACAGCAGTTGTTTCTGAAAGCCGCCGGGATCGAACCAGGCGGTGATGCCGATGGCGTCGGTCACCTCGCGCGGTGAGCTGGCGATATTGGCGCCGATGGTTACCGCCCAGTACGCCAATTGGTCCCACGGCAGCAGATATCCCGTAAAACTGAGCCCCAGCGTGAACACCAACAGCGCCAGACCGATGAGCCAGTTGAATTCCCTGGGACGCTTGTACGAGCCGGTGTAGAAGACCCGGGCCATGTGCAGGAACACCGCTAGCACCATCAGGTGCGCGCTCCAGCGGTGAATATTGCGGATGAACCTGCCCGCCGGGACAACGAAGTGAATGTCCTTCACCGAGTTGTAGGCTGTAGGCGAAGCGCAGGGACCGGCGGTCTGTGCGGACGCTCTGCATGTGCAGAAAGAGATTGTGGAAGGTGCTCTGCGAGCGCTCGCGATCCGTCTCCGGCGCTTTCCCGTTGCGCATGGCCGATTCGCGGATGTGGCGCGGCGCCTGTTTGAGGTTTTCGAGGAATTCCTGAATGGGCGTCATGGCTTCAAACCTTGAAACGCGTACCTTTCGGCACGGAGGATTCGGCATTTACCTGCAACTGGCCGTCGGGCGACAACACGATTTCAAGCCACGGCAGCGCGGCCGGCGCCGGTCCGCCCACCACCGACCCATCGGTAGAGAAACGGGAACCGTGGCAGGGACACGCGAATCCTTCGCCCTCGTTGTGCGCCACTACGCAACCAAGATGAGTGCAGACGGAGGAAATGGCATGGAAGCCTTGCTCCTCGCGGAAGAGAAAGAAGCCGCCGGCTTCGATGCGGGTAGTGGAACCGACGGCAAATTGCGCCGGGTCGCCCAACTTGAAGACGCGCAGGGGGCCCGGTTGCACCGCGGGTTTGGGCAGGCGCATCACGCCGGCAAGCGCAGTACCCATGGCGATCACTACGCCCCATAAGGCAGTCAGGCCCAGAAAGTCGCGGCGTTTGGGAGAATCAGGCATACGTCCACTCCTGGCGGAACAGGAATCGCTCCATCGTGATGGCGTGTGTGGGGCAGCGCTGCGCGCAGAGAGCACAGCGGATACAGCGATCTTCGTCTTTCAGAATCGCCGAGTCGCCGGAACCCGCCCCGCTTGCCGCCAGTAGCGCTGCAATCTCAGGCGACGGCGCCAGTTGTTCCAGCCCCACCAACTTCAGGCACAGTGTGGGACAGACATCCACGCACCCGCCGCACAAGATGCACTTCTCGCCGTCGAAGATCGTGTTGACGCCGCAATCCAGGCAGCGGCCGGCCTCGCCCGCGGCCTGTACCTCGGTATAGCCGGTTTCGACCAGGCGTTTCGGGTCGGCCAAACGCTCCTGTGCGGATGCGACCGGAATGTGCGCGCGTCGCCGGCCTTCGTAACCAGCCTCGCGCTGGTAGTCCTCGATCTCGACGTGCAGTTGCGTTTCCTGCTGGCGGATTTCACGTCCGGTGAGGAACCGGTACACACCGCGCGCCGCCTTCTTGCCGCTGGCGATGGCGTCGATCATCAGACGAGCGCCGTAAGCCACGTCGCCCGCGGCGAAGACTCCCAGTGTGGCAGTCGCACCTGTCTCGGGATCCACCTGGAGCCTGGAGACATCTCCCAAAAAGCTCAGATCCGCCATCTGGCCCACCGACAGCAGCACGGTATCGGCTTCCACATCGACGGTCTCGGAATCGTCATACACCGGCGCAAAACGGCGGTTGGCGTCGAACACCGAGAGCACGCGCCGGAAGCGCACGCCGGCAACGACCTTTTGGCCATTCTCGTCGCGGAAGAGGAATTCTTTGGGACCGAGCCGATTGTGGCGGATGATGCCTTCTTCTTCGCCTTCGACAATCTCTACTTCGTCGGCGGGCATCTCCTCACGCGATTCCAGGCAGGCGAGATGGACCTCGCGCACGGCTTCCTGCCGCAGCGCCACGCGCGAAATATCCGTTTCGGTCTGACGGGCGACCAAGCGTTCCGAATCGTCATTGGCATAGCGAACGGCGGAACGGGAGACATCGAAAGCTACGTTGCCGCCGCCGATGACCACGACGCGGCGCCCGATGGGCAACTTTTCTCCGAGCGACATGGCACGCAGAAAGTCGACGCCGCCGAAGATGCCTTGGGCGTCCGACCCCGGCAGTTGCAGCATGCGGGCACGCTTGGCGCCCACCGCGATGATGACAGCCTTGAAATCGCGGCGAAGGGCCTCGAAATCGACATCGCGGCCTATCTTCACGCCGCAGCGGAACTCCACGCCCAGCGAACGAATCAATTCGATCTCGGCATCGATGAGGTCGCGTGGCAGGCGGTACGCGGGGATGCCGGTATACAGCATGCCTGCGGGCCGCGGCTCGGCTTCAAAGATGGTTGGGGCCATGCCCATGAGGGCGAGGTCGTGCGCAGCAGCCAGTCCGGCGGGTCCGGAACCGATGATCGCTACCCGGAACCCGTCCGGCCGCTGGTATTCGCGCGAGGCCAGGAATCGGGCCAGATTGGTCATCTCCTCCAGTCCGTCGCAAGCCCCTTCGGAGAATTCGCCCGGAGCGCGAAGGTGGCCGGAGTGCTGGTCGGACACAAACCGTTTGAGCGCGCGGATGGCGATTGGCTGGTCTATCGATCCCCGGCGGCAGGCAGCCTCGCAAGGAGCGCCGCAGACGCGTCCACAAATCGAGGCGAGCGGATTCGGTCCTCGGGCGATCAGGTACGCCGCCTCGTAGTCCCCCGCAGCGATGGCGCGAACGTAGCCGCGGGCGTCGGTGTGCACCGGGCAGGCAAACTGGCACTTGATCTGGCGGCGCCAATACTCCTCGTTAGGCACTGTGGCCGTAAACCGAGTTTCCGCCGGCTGGATCATCTCATCCTTTGATACTGCGGATTTGGGGCCCAAGGCTGTGACCGAAGTCACAGATATCATCAGTATAAGGCCTAAATATCATCAATTCAGCCGTGCGTTACTTTGGGGCGCGCGAGACAGGAGTGAGGCCATCGGCAGCCGCGACACATCAAGTTGCAGCCGCGTTTCCTGTCGCGCACCTCGCTGGCACCGGAGTACTGCCGATGACATAATTTATACTATGCACCGCTTTGCCGTCTGTGTTCTTTTTGCCGCCCCACTCTTTGCGCAGGCGCCCGCCATTCCGGCGGACCTGCGATTTGACGTAGCTTCCCTCAAACCAAGCCTCCCCGGAGGCCGCGGCGGGGGCATCAGGCCTGCCGAGGGAGGTCTGCGCTACGTTGCCAACAATTGTTCCATCAAAACCATGATCACGGTGGCCTATCGCGTGAAGCCCGAGCAGATTGTGGGCGGCCCATCATGGTTGGACACGGACTTGTTCGACATGGAGGGAAAGGCCGAGAAGCCTTCGAACGGCGACGAGCTACACGTGATGTTGATGAACATGATGATCGATCGCCTGCAATTAAAGTCTCATCACGAGAAGCGAGAGATGAAGATGTACGCGCTGACTGTGGACAAGGATGGTCCCAAGTTGACGCCGCACGATCCTCAGAATCCGCACGACATCTGGATCGATTTCGCCCAGGAGAAATTTCTGCACTTGAAGCTCACGGCGACAGCCGTTCCGATGGATTACGCCGCGTTTCGTCTGGCGGGGTTGATGGATCTCCCGGTCGTTGACTTGACCGGGCTCAAGGGCAATTACGATTTCACGCTCACCTACACGCGAGAACTGCCGGTGGGGTTCCCCGAAGGCGGGAAAATCAACGGGGAAGACCCGGATACTTCGGGAGACAGTATCTTTCAGGCCGTGAAGAAGCAATTGGGTCTGGAGTTGAAAGCGCAAAAAGGGCCGGTGGAAGTAATCGTGATCGACCACGTGGAAAAGCCTTCGGCGAATTAGAGGGCGGTAAACTCTCGCACGGAGAACACTCCGTGTTTCGCGATGAGGGGTGAGGACCGGGAGGCCCTTTACTTTGCCCGCCTTCCGAACCAGGTAAGGTGCGTGGCGCCTTGCGAGGAGCTGTGCACCGCTGCACCGGCGCGCCGCAAAGTCTCAATCAGCGGATGCGGCCGGAAGGAACTGCGCAAGACCACCACTTCCGCAGGGCCGAGTGCTCCCACAGCTTCCCGAATCTTTCCGATCGGGTGAATTCCTCGTTCCAGCATGGCGTCCGCGTCGATTTCTTCCACGCGGCCGGCCATCAGCCAGGATGCATCATCACCGCCCACATCCAATCGCGGCTGCAGGACAGGCAAGTCCGCCGCACTTTGTCCCGTCACATTGCGGAGCCGCAGAATCATCGCCTGGAGACTGATTCCAGCGATCTTGGCTGCCTGATCCAGGGTCGCGACCTTGGCCACGGTCCGCCGAACCACCGGATTGCGTAGCTTTGCGAACGCGGGCGCCATCTCCACAAGTACGCTTTCGAGTTCCGGATAGGCCTCCAGCAGTGCGCCAACGGTGGTTTCAGGACCGATCGGCAGGCTCATTGGACACCCGCCGCTGCCGGCTCCGCATACTCCAACAGCCGGCGCTCGCCTTCCAGTGCGCGAATGGGACCTACATCCTGCGTGACTTCCAGCGTCCCCAGGTAACGGCCGTCCTCGGCTCTCACGGCGAAATAGCGGATGTGAACGAACCGGCCCGTAAACTGAATCCAGAATTCAGCCACATTCTGCCGTCCGGCCCGAAAGTCGCCGAGTATTCGATCCACCACGTCCACGCTCCGCGGAGGATGACAGTTCTGTACCATGCGTCCGATGATGGCGCGGCTGCGGGCGAAGACTCGATTCGGGCCTTCCGAAAAGAACGCGACGCGGTCGTCGGCATCCACAAACGTGAGATCCACCGGCAGTGTGGAGAAAATGGCGATAAGTTGTTCCAGGGCAAGGCTTCCAGTCGGAAGAGAAACGCCGGCCGTTGAGGCGCGGTCGGCTGCCTGCAGATCCACAGGCTGGTACCCTTCGCGCGGTGTCACCAGGCACCAGCCGTATCGTGGTGAGGAAGCCCAGATCTCGGCCCACTCGTCCGCTGTAAATCGTTCCAGGCAGATGGGCAGCAGGATCTGCTCCTCTTTGTAGATCATTTCATGGACCGAACTCGCCGCAGCAGCGCCTGTGGTGGCCGCCAGGAGCTTCCACTCCGCAACGGTGGTGTCGGCCTCACGCAGGGCCGCGCTGAGATCCTTCAACAGTTCTCGAATCTGGTCGTCTTTGCCCCACATCACCTTCGAGGGGCCGGTGATTCCGTGGCGTTCCAGACACGTGAAGACGAAGTGTTCTTTGCGCTGGTAATGCTTGTCCACATCCTGCAGTTCGTTGAGAGCCTGGCGCCATTCGAGCAGCAGCGCAGACACATCCCCATCATCCGCCGTCTCAAGGACCCCATTCATCGCCTGCTGCAGGCGTGCGGCGGACTGGCGCAGCGCCTCGTTCTCACGGCGCAGTGTGTCCACTGGATGACCCGGGGGAAGCGGCGCGGGCGCCAACTGCACGAGCACTTCCCGGGTGACCTGAGAATGCAGGTCGCACATGCTTTGGATTTCCTCGACGGGCATGCCATCGGCGATGAGTTCCTGCTCCATGGCCATGAGTTCCGAGTAGTCGGTCTGGCAGACCAGTTCTTTCAGACTGCTCCGTACTGCGTCCGGCGCCTCGCCGGCGTGCAGGCGCTTGATGATCCCCTTCAACGTCCGCACCCGCTGTGCCCGGTTGTCGATTAATTCGCTCATCGTTTGTCCTCAAGCCGAGGATAGGGCTTCCCGGTGTGGCATTCAGTGACTTGCGTCACGGCCCGGTGCGGCCCGCCATTTCCCGCGCGACGTATCGCCGGTCCAGGGGAGCCACGCCATCCGGATGGCATCGTCCGTGCACACCCCTATGCAGTGCTCTTCGCTGCCACACGCGTCCGGCAGGGTCAGAAACGCAAGGGTGCTATCCATTCCCAGGCAGGCGGGTCCACAAGCGCTCACGCAGAGCCCGCAACCGGAACATTTGGCTTCATCGATGACGGGCATCCATTTGTGGGTGAGTTTCATGACTGGTGGGAAAGCGCGGGGCTGGTGAGTGGCCTTGTCACAGCCGGATACGGAGGCGGCAGCAGCAACGTGATGCCGAGATTGATTGCGAACAAGGTCACTGCTGTCAGTTCAGTAACTGCCGATACCGGCAGAATCTGCCATGCGGCCCGCAGATTCAACTCGTATGCCGGGACTTCCGAGGCCACGCGCAGCAGACAGCCGAGATTTAGGATTGCCAGCGATGCCGCCATGAGTCCCTTGCTATATAGCACCCGCATTCCGCAGAATGCCGGCAGTACTCTCTGGCCAATTGCGAAGACCATGGTAGAGAGAAACCCGACCGTAAGAGCGTGGCGAGAGGCGCCCCAAATGCCACCGTGAGTATCAGCAAGGGTCGCGAACACACCGAGGGCGGCGGCGATGAGAAGCCAGACGTAAGCGCCACGAACAAACGCGGGAAACGACGGGGAGACCCCCTGTGTCTTGGCGGCCTTCGTTGGGCGCACAAAAACCCGTAGGGCAGCGGCCGCAAAAATGCTGGCAGCCAACAGAATCAGCGTCGCAACCTGTAGATGCCCCAAAAGCGCCGCGGTGAGACCGCACCCGCAGGCAGCCAGGGCCGCTATCAATCCGCTGCTCGAAGGTTCGCGAATGCCTAGAAACACCGGCAGCCATCTCGCATTGAATCCCCACACGGCCAACACAGGAAAACCCCAAGCCGCAAGAAACAAATATCGTTGATCCAGCCAGTGCGGTATGACCGGATGTGCGCTTTGCGCAGCCAATACAACGGTCTCGACTTGGTTGAGGACCAGGGCCAGCAGGAACGCCACCGTAGCGGCGATGACCAGCTTCATCCACGTCTCGATGGGAGCCTGCTTGGTTTTGCCCGGCTGCGCTTTGTGATGACTCACCGTCACGAAGAAGATCACGAACGCGATCAACTGGAGCGCCGCCGATACCGGCAACAGAATACGCCATTGAAATTCGGTGATGTTGGCTGCCCATCGCAATGTGACGCCGCCGGTCCATAACGCCCAACTGGCCCATGCGCGACTCACCGCAACGGGCTGCAGGCCACCCATTTTCGAGAGCGAATAGTAGCCGATCCCAATGACGAATCATTTTCGAGAGCGAATAGTAGCCGATCCCAATGACGAATGTGCCGATCCAGCCGAAGATCTGGGCGTGCCCGTGGGCTTGCAACCAGGCCTGGGAAAGGCCTGCCAGGGAATGCCGTCCGCTGATCGAGACCAGATTCCATACGCCGAGGAATGTCCCCGGCAACACCAGAAAAAGCAGGCCAGTGACCACATAGATGGTCACCATCCGCTGTAAGGCGATCTCGGTTTCAGCGATGGATTTGGTAGCCATGGCCGTCAGCTTTCCGAGCTATCGTTTCTCCAACGCGATCGCGCGTGGGAAGAGAATATTGTTTTCAAGGTGGATGTGCACGTGTAAATCCGCCTCGAGCACNNTCATAGAGAGCCTTAACCGTACTGCAAGCGTACGGAGGCAATTCGAAATCGTTGGTCAGCGTGCGGATTTCGCCGAGGGCGTCTCCCGCGCTCACGTGCTCGCGTTCCATCATCGCGATCGGGTTGGCGATCGTTCCAAAGGGAACAGGAGGCATCGGCCGGTTCTGAACTTCGGCGCGACCGTACTGCTCGATGAATGGAAACAGAATCATTTCCTCTTTGTACATGTGCGTTTCCATCTCGGCACGCAAAGCCGCGAACACTTCCGCCATGTGGGGAAGGACTTCAGGGTCGCGAGCGCCGTGGACGGAAACCACTTTATCCAAGCGATGGCCCAAGACCGGCAGATCCAGTTTCAGGTACTCGTGGTGGGTTCCGACGATGTGCCTCACCAACTCATCGAGCGGTGCCGTCTGCCAGTCTCTGCCGGCCACGCTGGCGGCCTTGGCCTCTTCAATCTCCCGAA
>OKRF01000151.1:10264-22217 GCA_900290315.1 Candidatus Sulfopaludibacter sp. SbA3
TCTGCCGGCCACGCTGGCGGCCTTGGCCTCTTCAATCTCCCGAATGATGGTCTGCGGCTTGACGCCCTTGGTGAGGCAAGCCTCCTCAAATGGTTGCTTCCCGCCGCAGCAATAGTCCAGGCCGTGTTGCTCAAGAATGCGAATCGCGCTCAACGAGGTGGCGGCCAGGTCGGCCAAAGTCATGGTAGTCGTCATCGGATCTCCTTTTCTGCCCTTCTGTTTGATCTTGGCGTCAAAGGCAAACCTGGGTCAGTGACTCAGGTCACGTCGGGTATCTCGGAGTCACAATAACGACGGCGCTGGCCAGGTTGACGGAGATCTGGCGCTGCTTCCGCTCGGGAAAATGGGTGTCTATTGTAAATAAATGAGTTAGGCGTCGATCGCGTTGTATAGGCCTTCCATGCCGAATCGGATCTTGCGTTCCCTTCTCGCGCTGGCGCTGTTGCCGGCGGCGCCCGCGCAAATCCGCACCTTAATCGTCGACGGGCAGAACAATCACGACTGGAAGACCACCACGCCGGTGTTGCAGCGGCTGCTGGAACAGACCGGACGGTTCCAGGTGGAAGTAGCCACTTCGCCGGCCAAAAAGGAGGGCATCGGAGCTTTCGCGCCCGAGTTCGCCAAATATAAGCTAGTGGTGCTGAATTACAACGGCCAGCTTTGGCAGGACTCGACCCGCGAGGCATTCCTCGCCTTCGTGCGCAATGGCGGCGGGGTGGTGATCTACCATGCGGCCGACAATTCGTTTCCGGAGTGGAGCGAGTACAACCAGATCATCGGCGTAGGCGGTTGGAACAATCGAACCGGGGCGGCGGGCCACCTGGTGCGCTGGCGCGACGGCAAAACGGTTCGGGAAGAAACGCCTGGCAACACCGGCCACCACGGCGGCCGCAAACCGTTTCTGGTGACGATTCGCGACCCGAAGCATCCCATCGTCAAGGGCCTGCCCGCCGTCTGGATGCACGCCGAAGACGAGTTGTACGACAGCCTGCGCGGTCCGGCTCAGCAGTTGGACGTGCTGGCCACCGCCCTTTCGTCGAAGGACAATAAAGGCACCGGCGAGAACGAACCGATGCTGATGGCGATCCGTTTTGGCAAAGGCCGCATCTTTCACACCACCATGGGACACGATCTCCGCGCCATGAGTTGCACCGGCTTCATCGCCACGTATCAGCGCGGCGCGGAGTGGGCGGCAACGGGCAAGGTGACGCAGAGGGTTCCCGCCGATTTTCCGAAAGCCGATCAGCCCACCTGCCGGACGCCGTTTCCATAAAGCGTGGGCACCATGTACCGGCGCGATTTTCTACTTCTGATGGCGGCTGCTTCCACGGGAGGGGTGCGCTCCGACCTGGAACGATCCGAGCCGCGCCTTCCCGCCGGCCTCGAACTGTCGCGGCACTGGAAGGGCGGCTTCTGCACCTTCCGGCTGAAGAACCGCGGCGCGGCGCCCGTCGCGCCTCAGGAGGTAGTGCTCTTCGACTGGCGCCATTCGTTGCCCGCGACAACCCCGTTCTACGGCGAGGGCTTTCAGATGCTCAGTCAGACCGGTGGAACGTTGGGCGCGCCGGCCAGCATCGGGTCCTACGACGACGCGGTCCACTACCGCATTCCCAAGCCGGCCGGCGCAACCACCGTCTACAATCTGCTGCTGCTCTCGCCCTCGCCCGGCCATTGCGTGCTGCTGGCCTTTACTTCGTCGCGGCGATTCGCGGGGCGTNNGATCTGGAGTCGATCGTCCTGGAGCCCGGTGAAACGCTGGAGCTCGAAGAGTTCCTGGTGCTCCAGGGTCCGCGCAATGCGGTGCTCGCGCAGTTGGCCGCCCACCTGCAAGCGAACCATCCCATTGCGCTCCCGGCCACCCCGCCGCGCGGCTGGTGCTCCTGGGTGGCCTTTGCCGATGGCGTGAACGCGGAGGGAGTGCTGGCCAACGCGCGCGCCGCGCGGGAACGCGCTCCGTGGCTTCGCTACATCCAAATCGATGGCGGCTACATGGATCGCCTGGGCGATTGGCTGGAGGCTTCGTCCACTTTCGGCGGCGGCGTGCGCGACACGCGTTGGAGCCGGCGCTGTGGCTGGCGCCGTTCATTGCGGAACGGCAGTCGCGGATCTTCGCGCGCCAGCCATCGTGGTTCATTCGCGACCACACGAACGCGCCGCTGCCGGCCGATCGGGTGACATTCGGCGGCTGGAAGCAGCCGCCGTGGTACGCGCTCGATGGCACGCATCCCGAGGTGCAAACCTACCTGGAGGAACTGGTCCACCAACTGCGCCGCGAGTGGGGCTGCACCTACTTCAAGCTCGACGCCAACTTCTGGGGCGCCATGCACGGCGGCCGTTTTCACGATCCGAAGGCCACTCGGGTGGAGGCCTACCGGCGCGGCATGGAAGCCATCAGGCGCGGCGGCGGCGACGCTTTTCTGCTGGGCTGCAATCATCCCATGTGGCCCTCGCTCGGCCTCATTCACGGCTCGCGGTCTTCCATGGATATCGAAGCCAAGTGGGACCGTCTGCGCAGCACGTCGATCGAAAACCTGCGCCGCCTGTGGCAGAACGGGCGCATCTGGTGGAACGACCCCGACACCGTGCAGTTCGCTGGAGATCTGACGCCCGCCGAGTTGGAGTTCCATCTGGCCGTGATTCGCGCCGCGGGTGGGTTGATTATGAGCAGTGACAACCTGCCGCAATTAACCGGCGCCCAATTCGCGCGTCTGGAGAAGCTGGTGGCACAGGGTCCGGCGCCTGTGGAGTTTGACGACGCGATGCAGGAAGGCCGGGCCCCAGGCGGCGAAGGCGCGGAACTATGCCTGCTCAATTGGGCCAATAGCGAGGCTCGCCGCTCCGTGCACGGACCGGGCGCCCGCGACTTCTGGACTGCCGGCGCGGTACACGGCGGCGAGATCGCAATTCCGCCGCACTCCGCGCGGCTGTTGAGTTTTGGGAGGATGAAATAGTTATGCAACGCCGTGAATTCATCGGCTCGGCCCTGGCGGCCGGCAGCCTGGCAACGCCGCTGCGCGGGGCCAGCCGTCCGAATTTCCTTTTCATGATTGCCGACGACCTCACCTACCGTGCCATCCACAGCTTGAACAATCCCGAAGTGCAGACTCCCAGCCTCGACCGCCTGATGCGCCGCGGCTGCACCTTCACCCATTGCTTCCACAACGGCTCGTGGACCGGGGCGGTGTGCGTCCCCAGCCGCGTGGACCGGGGCGGTGTGCGTCCCCAGCCGCACCATGTTGAACAGCGGGCTCACCTCGTTCCACGCCAAGAAGGGCATCAATCAGACGCCGCTGTGGGGAGAGACGCTGGGAAATGCCGGCTACGACACCCACATGGTGGGTAAATGGCACCTCAGCCAGCCGAACCTGAAGCGCAGTTTCAAAGCTACCGGACCCACCAGCGGCGGCATGTTCGAATCGGGGCCCGAGCAGTACAACCGGCCGGCCCCCGGCAACACCTGGACGCCCTGGGACACGTCGCTGAAAGGCCAGTGGCTGGAAACCGAACAGTGGGAGCCGCAGGCCAAAGAAGAAATCCGCCATTCCGCCGCGGTCTGGGCGGACTACGGCGTCGAGTACCTGCAAAGCCGCGCGTCGCAGAGCGAACCGTTCTTCCTCTACGTAGGCTTCAATTCGCCGCACGATCCGCGCCAGGCGCCCAAGGAGTTTGTCGACCGGTATCCGCGCAATCGCATCCAGATTCCGCCTAACTACGTCCCTGAGCACCCCTTCGATCAGGGCGACGCGCGGGTGCGCGACGAAAAGCTGGCGCCGTTCCCGCGCTCGCGCGAAGCCGTGCAGGTGCATCGCTCCGAATATTACGCCCACATCACTTATATGGATGCGCAGGTCGGGCGCATTCTGGACACCATCGAGCGGTCGCCTCTGGCGGACAACACGTATGTCATCTTCACCGCCGATCACGGCCTGGCCGTGGGACAGCACGGGCTCATGGGCAAGCAGAACGTCTACGACCATAGCATCCGCATGCCCCTCATGATTGCCGGTCCGGGGATCAAGCCTGGCAGCCGCAACGACAACCTGGTGTACCAGCACAGCATGTTCGCCACCACCTGCGACCTGGCCGCTGTGGCTCTTCCCCCATCGGTCGAATTCCCCAGCCTTGTGCCGCTCCTGCGCGGCAAACGGATTGCCCCGCACGATGCCATCTTTTCCTACTACTCAGAGTTCCAGCGCACGGTGCGGACCCGGCAGCACAAGCTGATCGTCTATCCGAAAGCGCGCCAGGCCCAGCTCTTCGATCTCGCCAAGGATCCCTGGGAGACAGTGAACCTGATCGCCAAGCCGGAGCACGCCGCTTTGAAGAAGGATCTGCTCGCCCGGCTCCATCGCTTCCAGAAAGATCTCGACGACGATCTGCCGGCGGTCGAACTCCCGGCTAGCGCGTGAAGTTTATGATCCGATTCTTGTTTGCTTTCCCGCTGTCACTGGCAGCCGCCGCTGCGCCCCATCTGGTGCCGCAACCGGCCTCGCTCCAGATGCGCACCGGCACGTTCCAACTTCGTGACGGCGCCTCGATCGTGGCCGCGCCGGACCGTCCGGAGGCGCGCCGGGTCGCATCGTATCTCGCGGACGCGCTGCAACCCGCCACCGGCTTCCACCTTAAGATCGTGGGAGCCTCCACGCCGCAAGCGCGCGCTCCTTCCATCGTGCTTTCCCTCTCCGCCGCGCCACCGGTGCCCGCGCAGCCTGAAGGATATCGCCTGCAAGCAGGCCCCCGTGGCGTATCCATCGAAGCGTCGTCCGCGGCCGGCCTGTTCTACGGAGCGCAGACGCTCCTGCAACTGCTGCCGCCCGAAATCGATGGCGCCACCGTCCGCAACGTCCCGTGGATCGTTCCGGCGGTCGACATCGTGGATTATCCACGCTTCGCCTGGCGCGGTCTGCTGCTCGATGTCAGCCGCCATTTCTTCTCCAAGGGGTTCGTCAAGCAATACATCGACCGCATGGCGCGCTACAAGTTCAATGTGTTCCACTGGCATCTGACCGACGACCAGGGATGGCGCATCCAGATCCGCAGCGAGCCGCGCCTCACCGAGGTGGGTGCGTGGCGCGTTCCGCGGCTGGGCCGCTGGTGGCAGATCGAGCCGCCGCGCGAAGCAGAGCCCGATACCTACGGCGGCTTCTACACTCAGGACGACATTCGCGAAGTGGTGGCATACGCGCAGCAGCGCTTCGTCACCGTGGTTCCCGAAATCGAGATGCCCGGCCACGCCATGGCCGCGCTGGCAGCCTACCCCGAGCTTTCCTGCACCGGCGGTCCATTTCGCGTGAATCCGGGCTCCAAGTTTTATCGCCAGATCGATAACGCCTACTGCCCCGGCAACGAAAAGACCTTCGAGTTTCTGGACCGAGTGCTGGGCGAAGTGGCCGCCCTGTTCCCCTCGCCCTATGTTCACATCGGCGGCGACGAGGCGTTCAAAGGCTTCTGGCAGGATTGCGATAAGTGCCGGCGCCGCATGGCCGATGAGCATCTCAAAAGCGCCGATGAGTTGCAGAGTTACCTGGTGCGGCGCGCTGAGAAGATCCTCGCCGCCAAGGGCAAGAAGCTCATCGGGTGGGACGAGATTCTGGATGGCGGGCTGGCCGACACCGCCACCGTTATGTCCTGGCGCGGCATGACGGGAGGCATCGCGGCCGCCAAAATGAATCACCAGGTGATCATGACGCCCACCCAGTTTTCCTACCTCGATCTCTATCAGGGCGACCCGGCGCTGGAGCCCGACACCTACTCCGAACTGCGCGTCAGCACCTGCTACCGCTTCGAACCCGTGCCCGATGGCGTGGATCCCCGCCTCATTCTGGGAGGCCAGGGAAACCTGTGGACCGAGTCCGTTCCCACTCCGCGCCACGCCGAATACATGACCTGGCCACGGGGCTTCGCGCTGGCCGAAACCCTCTGGTCGCAGCCTCGCAGCCGCACCTGGGACGAGTTTGTCCCGCGCATGGAGGCCCAGTTCACGCGTCTGGAGCAGGCTGGTGTCAACTACTCGCGCGCCGTTTACGATCCGGCGATGGCCCCCGTACGTACCGCCGCGGGCAAGCTTGCCGTGCGCCTGAGCGCGGAGTTAGGCGGCTCCAGCATCTATTACACCTTCGATGGCACCAATCCCGACCGCTTCTCGCCAAAGTTCGCGGCCGACCCCGTGCTGGTGCCCGACGGCGCCTATGTGGTCAAAGCCGTGATCTACCGCGAGGGCGCCCCCAGCGGACGCATGCTGTCGCTGGCCGTGACAGAACTGCAGGATCGTCTGGCGAAGCAGAAGAAGTGACGGCCTACGGCCGCTTGGCCGGCGCGGGATTCGCTCCCGTGAGCCCCTGATCGGCCTTTTTGGGGTCGTAGTTCGGATTCGGCAAGGGCATGGTAGCGTGCACCGATTCGCGCCACTTCTGCAGCATGCCGCGAAGCTGCGCCGTCCGCCCCGGCTCCTTCCTGGACAGGTCTTCGCTCTCCCAAATGTCGGCGGCCAGATTGTACAACTCCAGCCGCCCGTCTTCGTAGAACTCGATCAGCTTGTAGTCGCCGGCCCGCACCGCGCCGCCCGGCACACCGCCCTGGTTGCTGTAGTGCGGATAGTGCCAGAACAAGGCGTCGCGCCGCGGCGTTCCGGCCTGCCGCAGCAGCGGCGTCAGGCTGACGCCATCCACCAGCCATGCCGGGTCCACGCGCGCGCCCGCAATTTCCAGCAGAGTCGGAAAGAAGTCGATGCTGCTGACCGGCACGTCGCACACGCTGCCGGCTTTGGTGACGCCCGGCCAGCGGATCATCATCGGCTCCCGGACTCCGCCCTCATAGAGATGCCCCTTGCCGGCGCGCAGCGGCGCATTCGAGGTCACCGGCTCTTTGCCGCCGCCCTCGAACGCCAGCCCGCCATTGTCGGACATGAAGACCACCACGGTGCGGTCCGCCAGCCCTTCGTCGTCCAGCTTTTTCAAAATGCGCCACACGTTTTCGTCCAGGCTCGCGATCATGGCGGCATAGACCGGATCGTGCTGCGAATTCCGCGGATCTCTCTTGGCGCGGAACCGCTCCACCAGCGCCGGTTTTGCCTGCTTCGGAAGATGGACGGCGAACTCCGGCAGGTACAGGAGGAAAGGCCGGTTCCGATTTCGCTCGATGAACCTGGTGGCCTCCACAGTCAGGCGATCGGTCAGATACTCGTCGGGCGAGCCGCCTTCCAGGTTGGGCAGTTGGAACGGGCCGAAGTAAGACTGCGGCTGCCCGCGCTCCGTTCCTCCCACGTTCAGGTCGAACCCCTGCTTGTCGGGATAGTACGGCGGCCCGCCCAGGTGCCATTTGCCAATGCTCGCCGACGCGTATCCCAACGGCTTCAAGGCGCGCGCGATGGTAGTCTCCTCCAGCGGCAGATGGTCGAGGAACGGAGCTTTCAGCAGGCGCGAAGTGGGCCACTGGGCGCGTCCGGGAATATAGTCCGTCAGATGCAGGCGCGCTGGATATTTGCCTGTGAGGATGCTGGCGCGGGTGGGCGAGCAAACCGGACATGCGGCATAGGCATTGGTGAAACGCATCGATTGCGCGGCGAAGCGGTCGATGTTCGGCGTCTCATAAAAGGTGCTGCCATAGCAGCCGAGATCGCGCCACCCCATGTCGTCGATGAGAATGAAGAGGATGTTGGGCGGAGACGGCTGGGCTCTGGTCAGAAGCGGAGTGCAGGCCACCGCTGCCATTTGCCGGAGCAGGTCCCGCCGGCTGGGCATCATTCTGCTGGCAATCGGCACAGTCTAGGCATAACAGATTGGAAACGTGAAATCAAAGGAAAAAGCGCCGGCCGCCGTTCGTCAAACGCCCCCCAACTCGCAAGCTTCCAGCGCCCTGCCCGCCGCATGCAACAGGATGCTGGGCGCGGCCTTCGTCGAGGGATACCAGCGCGTGGAACGGAATATCAGAATGCTCAAACAGCCGCCTCGCCGGCTAGCATTTTCAATCGTCAGTCGCAACCGATCTTTGACAACCTCGCGCCTTGCTCAAAATACCACGCGCGAAGCGCAACCTTCCCCGGCCCGGGGGCTCGCGGCCTACCGGCTCAGTTCGCGCATGAGCCAGGAGCGGGCCAGGCGCCAGTCGCGCATGACACTTTGCGGCGAGATCTTCAGGACGGCGGCCGTCTCTTCAACGCTCAGGCCGCCGAAAAAGCGGAGTTCGATGACCTTCGCTTTGCGCGCATCCAGTTTCGCCAGGGCGTTCAGCGCGTCATCCACTGCCACCACATCGCCACTGCGGCCGGCGGAAATGTCGGGGACTTCGTCCAGATTCACTCTGGCCTGGCCGCCGCCGCGCTTTCCCCGCAAACGGGCCCGGGCGGCATCCACCAGAATGCGCCGCATCATTTGGGCGGAGACGGCGAAAAAGTGCGCCCGGTCCTCCCAGTCCACAGTGCCGGCGTCCACCAGTCGCAAGTAGGCTTCGTTGACCAGGGCCGTGGCCTGGAGCGTGGCCTCTTCACGCTCGCCGCGCATGTACCCGTGGGCAATCTTGCGCAGTTCGCCGTAAACCAGCGGGACCAGGCAATCGAATGCGCCTTCGTCACCACCCCGCCAGGCGCGCAAAAGCCGCGTGATTTCCGCCGTTCCCGCCGGGTCCATAGTCCTCTCCAAAAAGTTCAGAACCATTGTAGTTCCGGCCGGCGTTTGTCGCTTGAGGGGTGAAGGAGCTTCACCCATGAAAACGTTCCAATCGACAGTCACGGCCGGTATGACGGCCATCGTATTCGCGGCGCTGTTCGCCGGCGCCGCCAACGCCAACTGCAATGTGGCCAAGCCGGGATACCTGCAGGCGTCCCATCGGGGCATGCCGGCCCTCTCGATCAAGCAGCCCGCGCCTGCGCTGGTTCCGCAGGACACCGCGCCTGCCGCTGTGGAGCCTTCTATCGCCGGCTACTGGTACGTGCGGTTCTTCGCCGAAGGCCAACTCGTGGACGACGGCTTCGACCTTTGGCATGGCGACGGAACGGAGGTCCTCAACGACACCTCTACGCCGTCCAGCGGCAACGTATGCATCGGCGTGTGGACCAAGGCTGCTCCACTCACTTATGCGCTCAAGCACCCCACATGGATCTTCGACGATGCGGGAGTCAATCTGATCGGCGTCGGCATCATCCGGGAGATGGTCATGCTCGACCCGGGTGGGAACAGCTTCACAGGCACTACCACCGTCGACATATACGACTTCTCCGGAAACACCGTGTATCACGCCGTCTCCGATTTGACCGGGACCAGGATCTCGGCAACGGATGACCAGGCCGCTTACCCCAGTCCCATTCCCGGCCTGCCCGCATCCATCGTGAATCGCTAAGGAGAGCCACGATGGATATCACAAGTGACAGGGCGAAACGAGAGGCGAGTCTGGTGAGCCGGCTGCGAGGACGAGACCCACTCGCCCTCGCAGACCTCTACGACCAGTTCGGAACCTACGTTTTTCGCGTGGCCTATTGCCTGGTACGGGACGCCGACGCCGCGGAGAATCTGACTCAAGAGACTTTTCTTTATCTTTGGAACCGCATCGCGGCGTTTGACTCCGGCCGCGGGACTTTAACGGCCTGGGTCGGACTGGTGGCCCGCAGCCGCGCGCTCGACTACGTCCGCTCAGCGGAGTTTCGCATGGCGCGAAGGACTGCGCCACTGGAGGATGCCCGCCCGCTTGCGAACCCATCCTCCGTCGAGTGCCGCATGGCGCAAGTGGAGCGGATCCGGCTGCTCGAGGGCCCGTGGCAGCGGCTGAAGCAGTGCGAGCGGCAAACTTTGCGCCTGGCATATTACTCGGGCTTATCGCAGCCGGAAATCGCCGAACGGTTAAACCGGCCGCTGGGAACCATTAAGACGTGGATGCGCAGCGGCCTGCGGTCTCTACGCGCCGAACTGGAAGGCGCCGATGCGTTTTGACAAAGTGATGCGGTTCTGGCGCACCGCCAGGCAGTCAACGGTAGTACACTCTATCCCAATGGACGGAGACCGCTGGCGCCGTGTCGACGAGTTGTATCACGCCGCGCTGGAGCGCTCCGCGCGAGAGCGATCCGACTTTCTCGGGAAGGCCTGCGGGGACGACGCCGAGTTAAGGCGCGAAGTGGAGTCTCTGCTGGAGTTTGACAATCCGCCGGACCAGTTGCTGGAGAGCCCCGCGTGGAACCATCTGGGGTCCGCCGCCGCGACGGCTTTCAAGGCTCCGGCGTTTGCGCCCGGCGCCCAGTTGGGAGCTTACCGGATTGTGGAGCGGTTGGGCGCGGGGGGCATGGGCGAAGTGTACCGCGCCACGGACAGCCGTTTGACTCGCGAAGTCGCTCTCAAGGTCATGGCGCCGGAAATGGATGCCAACCCGGACTGGCGGCAGCGATTCGCACGGGAAGCGCAGGCCGCCTCGCGGCTCAATCATCCCAACATCGTGACCATCTACGATATCGGCGAGGAGGGCGGTGTCCACTTCATCGCCATGGAGTGCATTCCCGGCAGGACCCTGGCGCACCTGATTCCGCCGGACGGGATGCCGCCGGAGCGCGCCATGCAATATGCGGCGCAGATTGCCGGCGCGTTGGCCAAGGCACACGCGGCGGGCGTGATTCATCGCGATGTGAAGCCCGCCAACATCATGATTACCGAAGACGGCCTGGTGAAGGTGCTGGACTTCGGCCTGGCCAAATTCGGCCCGGCCACGCCGGGCGGGGAGCACGATTCCCCCGTGTCGACAGCGGTGACGCACGCGGGACTGATTCTGGGGAGCGCCGCGTACATGTCGCCGGAACAGGCATCCGGCAGGACCGTGGATGCACGGTCGGACATATTCTCGTGGGGGCTGGTGCTCTACGAAATGCTGGCCGGGCGCCGGGCGTTTCACGAGGACTCGCGATTCTCTACCATGGCCGCCATCCTGCACAAGGAACCCGAGCCGCTGGGTCCGGAGACTCCCGAAGATCTCGTCGAAATCGTGAGGCGGTGTCTGCGCAAGGATCCGGCCGCGCGCTTTCAGGCTATGGCTGACGCGGCAGTGGCCCTGGACGCGTTACGGAGCACAGGCTCGGAAATGAGTCACTCGGTCTCCGGCTATCGGCTGCTGTCGCCGCTCCGCGAAGAACCCAGCGGCATCTTATACAAGGCCGAGGATACGCGCCTGGAGCGGCTGGTCGCTCTGAAGATTCTGGGGCAGCGCCATGCAGGCGTGGCCCGGCAGCTCCTGCGGGAGGCGCGCACGGCGTCGGCCCTGGATCATTCCAATATCGGCACTGTGTATGAAGCCGGGGAGACGCCCGATGGGCGGGTATTCATCGCCGCCGCCTATTACGAGGGCGGAAGCCTGCAGGAGAAAATGCAGGCTGGCGTGAGCGCAGCCGAGGCGATTGAGTTCACTCGGCAGGCGGCGCTCGGTCTGGCCAAGGCGCACGAGCGGGGAATCGTGCACGGCGGCATTCGTCCAGGATGCCTGATGTTGACCTCGGAAGGTGTGGTCAAAATCGTGGATTTCGGACTGGGTGCGCCGGGCGCGGGTTCGCCGTACACGTCCCCGGAACAGTTGCGGGGAGAGCCCGCCGATGCACGCTCCGACATCTGTCNNGTTGCGGGGAGAGCCCGCCGATGCACGCTCCGACATCTGGAGCCTGGGCGCAACGCTTCAGGCTATGCTGACTGGCACCGGACCCGTGAAACTGCCAAGGCATCTGAAGGCGATTGTGCTGCGGGCCACGGCAATGGATCCGGCGCTTCGCTATGCATCTGCGCTGGAATTGGCGCGCGACCTGGACAAGCGGCCGGTTCGCATCGCACGCGCCGCGCGATGGGCCATGGCTGCGGCTCTGGTGGCACTGGCCGCGGCGTCCGCCTGGCTCCTGGTACATCAGAGAAACGTCCGCTGGGCTCGCGAGGTCGCGATGCCCGAGATTGCGCGCCTGGCGGACCTGGAAACTCACGTCGCCGCCATGGCGCTGGCA
>OKRF01000151.1:22227-24990 GCA_900290315.1 Candidatus Sulfopaludibacter sp. SbA3
GGGCAATGGCCTATCTGCCCCAGGATCCCACGATGAAAGAGCTGTGGAATCGCATCTCCACAGACGTCAATATCGAGACTGACCCGCCCGGCGCAACGGTGGCAGTCAAAGACTATCTCACGCCCGGCGCGCCTTGGATTCAGGTGGGGCAGACACCGCTGCATAAGGTCCGCTTCCCATGGGGCTATTCCCGCATGCGCATCAGCAAGCCTGGCCACGAGACGTTCGAATTTGCGCACCAGGTACAGGGCGAGGTATCGCCCGATCTGAAACTGACTCTGGAGCCCGCTGGAACCTGGCCCGCGGGCATGGTCAAAGTGCCGGTACGCCGCTTCTTGAGCGCTATCGCGAGAATCCAGGTGCTGCCGGTCACCAGCGAATTCTTCGTCGACCGGTTTGAGGTCTCCAACCAGGACTTTCAGAAATTCGTCGACGCGGGGGGCTACCGCGATCGCCGATTCTGGAAGCACGAGTTCGTCAAAGACGGCCGGAAGCTTTCCTGGAAGGAGGCTTCGCACCTGTTGGTCGACGCCACCGACCAGCCGGGCCCGTCCACCTGGGAAGCGGGGCGATTTCCTGCCGGCAAGGGCGATCTCCCAGTGACCGGGGTTAGTTGGTACGAGGCCGCGGCTTACGCCGAGTTCGCGGGAAAAAGCTTGCCGACGGTTTCGCACTGGTATGCAGCTTCTTACCCCGGTATGGCTCCGGCCGTCATCCGGCTCAGCAATTTCGACAATGTGGGCCTCTCGGCGCCGGGCAAATATCAGGGCATCAGCGCCGGCGGCGCTTTCGACATGGGCGGCAATGCCAAGGAGTGGTGCTGGAATGCCGACGGCGAAAAACGATACATCCAGGGCGGATCGTGGCGCGATCAGCCGTATCAGTTCGCCAATCTCGATGCCCAGGCGCCGTTCGACCGCAAACCCGATAATGGCTTTCGCTGCGTCAGGTACCTCTCTCAACCCGACGAAAGTTACTTCGCGCCTTTGAGGCCGTCGGATCGCGACTACACCAGGGAAAAACCCGTCTCCGACGACGTATTCCGCGGCTTTCAGGCTCTCTACACCTACGAACACCGTGACCCGGAGGGACGGATCGACTCGCTGGACGGCAGCTCCCCGGATTGGATCCAACAGCGCGTTTCCTACGATGCGGGGCACGGCAACGAGCGCATGCCGGCTGTGCTGTTTCTGCCCAGGAACGCCACGCCGCCTTTCCAGGTAGTCACATACTTCCCGGGTTCCGGCGTGTTTCTCTACCCGGACAGCCGGCGCTATCTGGTGGCATTCTATCAGTTGGATTACCTGATCCGCGGGGGCCGGGCGGTGATTTATCCGGTGTATGAGGGCACCTATGAGCGTAGGACCCCCCAGCGGCTCTCTGAGATGCAGTTCCGGGATCGCGAGATTGACTGGTCCAAAGAAGTGGAACGAACGCTGGACTACCTGGAGACCCGGAAAGATATCGACGCGGCCAGGATGGCGTTCCTCGGTTTCAGTGTGGGGGCCCGGCCGGCGGTGCGCCTGGCGGAGCGGTTCAAAACGTGCCTCATCCTCTCGGGAGGTTTGAACCCGACACCCTATGCCCCGGAAGTGGACTCCATCAACTTCGCTCCGCGGATGAAGCTCCCCACATTGCTGCTGAACGGCCGTTACGACTTTTCGTTTCCGCTGGAGGACTTTCAGTTGCCGCTGTTTCGCCTGCTGGGCGCGCCGGATAAGGACAAGAAGTTCGTGCTGCTCGAATACGCCCATAATGTGGGCGCCCTGCCGAATCAGATGCGGCGCGAGGTGCTGGCGTGGCTCGATCGGTATCTGGGGCCGGTCAAATAAGGGCAAAGCCCCGGCATGCTAAACTGGAGATTCACCGGCCACCCTGTACCTCCCACTCATGAAAACCAGTAATACCAGTATTCGCAACATTGCCATCATCGCTCACGTTGACCATGGCAAGACCACGCTTGTGGACGCCATGCTCAACCAGAGCGGCATTTTCGGCTCGCACGAAGAGCACGTGGACCGCGTGATGGATTCCAACGACCTGGAACGCGAACGCGGCATCACCATTCTTGCCAAGATCACCGGCGTGCGCTATCACGGCGTGAAGATTAACATTGTGGATACGCCGGGCCACAGCGATTTCGGCGGAGAAGTGGAGCGCGCCCTCAAGATTGTGGATGGCGTGATGCTCCTGGTAGACGCCAGCGAGGGTCCCCTGCCGCAGACGCGCTACGTGCTCTCCAAGGCACTGGAAGCGCACCTGCCGCCCATCGTGGTCATCAACAAGATCGACCGCCCGGACGCGCGCGTGCAGGAAGTGCTCAACGAGGTCTACGACCTGTTCATCGATCTGGACGCTACCGAAGACCAGCTCGATTTTCCGGTACTTTACACCATCGCCAAAACCGGCGTGGCCAAAAAGAAGATGGAAGATACGGCCACCGACCTGCGCCCGCTCTTCGACGCCATTCTGGAACATATCCCCGCTCCCACGGCAGACCCCGACAATGTGCTGCAGATGCTGATTGCCAACCTGGATTACAGCGAATACCTGGGCCGCCTGGGGATCGGCCGGGTCTTCAACGGTGTGCTGAGATATGGCGACACCGTGGCGATCGCCAAGCGCGATGGCTCCATGCACACCACCAGGATCACCAAGCTGTATTCGTTCGAGGGCCTCAAGCGCGTGGATGAAACGCTGGGACAGGCGGGCGACATTCTGGCCATCGCCGGCGTGGAGGGCATCACCATCGGGGAGACTGTC
>OKRF01000149.1:0-5561 GCA_900290315.1 Candidatus Sulfopaludibacter sp. SbA3
TCGAAATTCGCCGCCTTTTGGCGAATCTTCGTGCCTGGCTCGAATTTGCCCCTTCGCGAAATCCCGACGCGTTGCCCCCATTTTATGCCCATCGTTGCCCGCGAGCGGACCCCCTAACAGGGTCGAAAAACCGGCCCAGCAACTGGGTAACGCCGGCGATCTTGTCGCCGGTCGGCCAGTGCAACCGGCGGCGAGACCGCCGGCGCTACCAACCGCCATCCCGTTTTGCGGGGCGGTCCGCCCCTAATTGACAGGGTCCAAAAACCGACCCAGCGACTGGGAAACGCCGGCGATCTTGTCGCCGGCCGGCCAGTGCAACCGGCGGCGAGACCGCCGGCGCTACCAACCGCCATCCCGTTTTGCGGGGCGGTCCGCCCCTAATTAACAGAGTCCAAAAACCGACCCAGCGACTGGGAAACGCCGGCGATCTTGTCGCCGGTCGGCGAGTGCAACTGGCGGCGAGACCGCCGGCGCTACCAACCGCCATCCCGTTTTGCGGGGCGGTCCGCCCCTAATTGACAGACGACACAAAACGATCGTCTGTCCTGCCAATCGTCACGACTGTTTCATCCACACGACCGAGGTAATCTCGCCCCCACGGCCACCCGCAGGGTACTCGGGCGCCGGCCCGGGTTCGCGATTGGTGCGGGCATAGTTCGGGATCGCCAACATCGGGCTGCCGTCGGCGAATTTGCCCTGGATCACCATCACCCCGCCCAACAGATCGCCCCGCCACTCGGTAGTAAACGTGGAGCCGGCAGCGAGCGGTTTGGCGATGTCCTGGTCCACCTTCTCGATGTTGTACATCAGCGGGCCATACTGCAGCGCCACCTTACCGCGGTCGGCGACGATCTTTTCACTGGCAGTCACACGCTGCACCTGCATTGGCAGTTCCAGATCGATCCGGTCGCCGGTCTTCCAGTTCCGCGTGATCACGGCGTACCCCTTCTGGATCACGGGCTTCACCGCCGCTCCGTTCACCGAAAGCGACCTCAGCCCGCTCACCTCCGGCACAGCCTGATAAAGACTGCTGTGATTGTGATTCGGCACCCGGATGCGCACGCTGAAGTTTTTCGCGGCCTTCGGGTTGACCTGGATCGACACCTTGCCGTTCCAGGGGTAATTGGTGGACTGCACCATCTCCACGTCCGTGCCGGCGGCGTTCTCCACCGTCATGGTGCTTCCCACGAACATGTTCACATAGACGCCATCGGCGCTCTTGGCGTAAGTCCACGTGGGGAACATGAGCAGCGTGCGGGCGATGTTTCCGACGCAGCACGGGCAGACGTGCCACTCGGTGCGTGGCGCATCGTCATCCAGCGGGTTGGTGTAGTAGAAGACCTTACCCGCCAGGTCGACTCCGCCCAGCAGGGCATTGTACATGGTCTGCTCGTACAGGTCCACATACTTGGCATCGTGGTAGGCCAGGTTCATCTTCCACTGGAAGAAAATCGCGCCGCAACTGGAGCACGATTCGCAATACGCCGCCGCGTTGCGCAGCGAGTAGTTCGGCCCGAACCCTTCCGACGTCTCGCCGCTGCCCACGCCGCCGGTGACGTAATACTTCTTGTTGACGATGTTGTCCCACAGCGAGCGGACCGCGCTCTGGTAATCGGGATTGTGCGTCTCCACCGAAACGTCCGCCATGCCCGAGTAAGTGTAGACCGCGCGCACCGCGTGGCCCACGGCTTCGTATTGCTCCACTACGGGCAGATGGCTCTGGTCGTACTGCTTGGCGAAGAAGTCCCGGTTGGGGTTCGAATCGTAGCGGCTCTCCAACAGGAACTTGGCCAGCTCGATAGACTTCTGGCCTTTGCCGCCGCCCTCCATATCGTTCACGAAACGGCCGAAGCGCACCAGCGCCTGTTCCATCTCCTGGTGGCCGTCGAACCAGGTCTTCTTGGGAGCCGGTCCCAGATTGGCGCACCAGCAATCCGCCAGTTTCTTGGCCGCGTTGTACATGCGCGCGTCCTGCTTCCTGGTCATCAAGTAATGATTGATGGCCGATTCCAGGAAGTAGCCCGCGGTGTAGCCTTCGTGATCGCCGCGATGGGGCGGGTCCCAATGCGTGAACTCGCTGGATTTCACGACGTTCCCATTGCGGCCGGGACGATCCAGTGTGAAGGCCGTCTGCAGATAGCCGTCGGGTTCCTGCGCAGCCAGGATCTTGGGAATCCAATCTTCCAGGGTGGCCCGCATCTTCTCGTGCGCGTGAAGGATCTCCGGATCGCCCTGCGGATCGATCATCAACGCGATGCTCATCGCCTCGACGGTCTGATGGACCCAGGCGTTGCTGAACACGTAGCCCTTGTGGACGCCATGGGGCTCGCCGCGCAGTTTCTTGCCGGCCTCCACAAAATTGTCGATTCCGCCCTGCCCCTGCGTGAGGTCCGTGCGATTGATCTGGTCCACGCAATGGGGAATCCAACTCACCATCAGGGCCTTTGCGCGCGCATTCCACAACGGGCTGTCTAGCTTGAAATTCTTGGTGTAGACCGCGTCCAGTTGTTTGGCCGGAGGCGGCGTGTCCACCGTCACATTCAGCGTGGAGGTGGAGGTGGTCTGGCCGTTGTCGGAAGTCAGTTTCAACACGTAGGCGCCCGGCGCAGAGAAGGTCGCGGTAGTGGTCAACGCTTTGGCGTCGGCGAACTTGACCGATCCCGGACCCGATTCCTTGCTCCAGGTAGTGACCGGCGTGGGCCCGGTGGGCGCGGGTGCTGGCTTAGGCGCTGGTGCGCCGCCGCGAGCGGCCCGGATGGGATGCGGCGCATCGCCATAGCCGGTCCAACCGCGCAGGTAGGTCTTTCCGGGAAGGATCGTCACGCGATCTGGTCCAGCGACGGAATTGAGCGGAGCGGTTTCAGCAGCCGCAGCCCTTTCCAGAAGCGATGGCAGCATCACCGATGCGGCAGCGGTCTTGCCAACGGCCGCAAACATCTCACGGCGGGTTTTTCTTGCATGGTCGCGCAAAATCTCACCTCCAGTGCCTACCAGATATTGTAAACGCTTACGTGCCCCGTAGGACAGACGATCGTTTTTTGTCGTCTGTCAATTAAGGGCGGACCGCCCCGCAAACGCGATGAGAAACCGGAGTTGGTAACGCCGGCGATCTTGTCGCCGGTACGGCGAGCAAAGCGAGCCGCACACAACCCCGGCCCCCAAGCGCTGTAACCGAATATTGTGTTGATGACCGCGGTTCCCGCATGGGATGTTCTTGTATGCGCTTCGAACATACACGACATTGCTTTTTCATCGCCCTCCTTCTCGCCACCGCGGTCGCCGCCCAGACCCGTCGCGTGGTCGCCATCTCTCATCGCGGCGAGCATCTACACCATCCCGAGAACACCATGCCGGCGTTTGAGGAGGCCATCCGCGTAGGAGCTGACTTCATCGAAGTCGACGTCCAAACCACGTCCGATGGCAAGCTGGTGCTGAGCCACGACAGCACGGTGGAGCGCTGCACCAACGGCAAAGGCAGAGTCTCGGAAATGACCTTCGACCAGGTAGAGGCGCTGGACGCCGGCATCAAAACCGGCCCCGAGTTTGCCGGCACCAAGGTCCCGACCTTCGACGAGGCGCTGGACCTGGCTCGCGGCAAGATCGGCATCTACGTGGATGTTAAGAATGCTTCCGCCCAGGACCTGGTGAGCCATATCGACGGCCACGGTATGACCGGCCACGTGGTGATCTACTGCCGCTTGAATCTCGCCAAGCAGATCCAGGCCCTCAATCCGCGACTCAAAGTGATGCCGGAATCGAACAGCGTCGAGAACTCCAAACTCCTCATCGAGCAATTGCACCCGAAGGTGATCGCCTTCGGCGCGGGTGACTTCAAACCCGAGATCATTGCCGTCGTCAAGCAAGCCAATGCCGAAGTCTACGTGGACCGTATGGGTACGACCGATGCGCCGGAAGGCTGGCAATCGGCCATTGATGACGGCGCCGACGGCATCCAAACGGATCGGCCCGGTCCGCTCGTGGAGTATCTTCGCCAGAAAGGCTACAAGTGACCGCTGCGAGGGCGCTGCTGCCGGCCGCCTGGCTGCTTCTATGCACGTGCACGTTCGCCGCGAAGCTCCACATCGACGTCCAGGATGAGCGCGGCACGCCTGTGTGGACGCGTTTAGAGGTGCGCAACCGGGCCGGGCAGGAATTCCAGTCGCCCGGCTCCTTCCACGAAAACATGCAGAAGGCGCGCAGCGGCAAGCCGTTTTATCTGGGCAGCTTCATCGTCCACGGTGTGGCCAGTCTGGACGTTCCGCCGGGCCTATACACCGTCATCGCCGAGCACGGCCTGGAGTGCGAACGCATCGAGCGCGAACTCTCCGTGACGGATGCGGGACTCGCGCGTTTGGCCCTTCACATTCGGCCCTGCATCCGTCTGCAGTTCGGGTCGTACGAACTGGACCCCTCGGCCCACGAACTGCGCAAGCACGGGCTGAAGGTCCGGCTTTCGCCGCAAGCCTTCCGAGTGCTCGGCTGCCTCCTCGAGAGGCGCGGCGAACTGGTCACCCGCGACCAGTTGTTCCATGAGCTATGGCCCGAAGACACCCACGTGGAGTATGAGGCGAACCTGAACGCCATCGTCCGTGTGCTGCGCGAAGCGCTGGGGGATTCGGCTCGAAACCCGCGCTTCATTGAAACCGAGCCGAAGGCCGGCTATCGGTTCATCGCGCCGGTTTCGGCGATTGTGCAACCCTCCCCGGGGTTGGAGCCTGCGGTCCTGCAGCCCATCCGGCGAACCACCTGGGTCCTGAGAGTTGCCCTCTCCCTGGTGATTGTTTGTGTCGCCGGATGGGTTTTGTGGCGCGTTTTGCGCGCCGATTCCAGCGGACTTACTCAGATCAAGCTGACGCAAATCTCGCACTTTCTGGGAGTGGCGGGACATCCCAGCTTCTCACCGGACGGCACCCACCTGGCCTTCCATTGGAATGGGACTCAGCGGGGCGACTATGACGTTTACGTGATGCGGATCGTGTCGGATGAGCTGCGCCGCGTGACCACGGACCCGGCTGACGACATGGACCCGGCGTGGTCGCCGGACGGGCGCGACATCGCCTTTGTGCGGGCGGCATCGAATACCGAGTCGCTCCTGATCCTGGCGCCGGCCATGGGTGGCGCGGAGCGGGCCGTGGCCCGGCTTCCCAGGGTGCGGGCCTTCGCGTGGTCGCCGGATGGACAATGGATCGCTTATTCGCTCGCCGCGCCAGATAATCCATCGAACGCGGCGGAGAACCAGGGCATCCGCGCCATCTCGCTGGCCACCGGCCAGACTGTGGCGGTCACGCCATCGCGCAACGGCGACACAGATTCATTTCCGTCGTTTTCCAGAGACGGCCGGACGCTCGCGTTTGTCCGTCGCGCGGAGTTGTGGTCGGTCGCAATCGACCGGAACCTGAAGACGCAGTCGACCCCCAAACAGACGACTCTTGGTTCGGTGGGGCCGCTCAACCCGCTATAGACGCCCGACGGCAGGTCAATTTTCTTCGCTGCCGACAAAGTCGGTTTTGGCAAACTGTGGAGGGTAGCGGTGGGCCGCGGCCCGGCGACGCCCGTGGAGG
>OKRF01000149.1:5571-13705 GCA_900290315.1 Candidatus Sulfopaludibacter sp. SbA3
GGAGGGTAGCGGTGGGCCGCGGCCCGGCGACGCCCGTGGAGGTGGGCGGCGAAGACGCCACCGAGCCGGCGATGGATGCCGGCGGACACCGGGTGGCCTATAGCCGATCGGTGGTGGTGGACAGCCTGAACCCGCTCGAACTCTGCGAAGCGGGGTGCACCCCCGGCCCGCCCCGGAAGCTGCTGTACTCCGTGAAATTGGCGCGCAACCCGGCCTATTCGCCCGATGGAGGCCAGATCGCGTTCGAATCCTCGCGTTCGGGGCAAAGGGAGATCTGGCTCTGCGACCGCGACGGCTCGGGCGCCCGGCAACTGACGAATCTCGGCGGCCAGCCGGCCGGAACACCCAACTGGTCGCCGGATGGCAAGTTCATCGTCTTCGATGCCCGGCTGCCGGCCGGCAGCGCGATCTTCGCCATGAGCGGCTCGGGGACCGGATTGCGCCAGCTCACAGACGGCTCCACGGAAGATCTGGTGCCGAGCTGGTCACGCGACGGACAACGTATCTACTTCTCCTCGAAGCGGACTGGATCGCTGCAGGTCTGGAGTATGGCCGCCGATGGCAGTGGCGCGCGGCAAATCACGCAACAGGGCGGGTTCCGCGCCGTCCAGTCGAATCGCGGAGATGTGCTCTACTATGCAAAGGGGGCTACACAGACTGCGATCTGGCAAGTGCCGGTGGGCGGCGGCGAAGAGACCCTCGTGATCCCGTCATTGAGCTATTGGCAGAACTTCTCGGTCACGCCGGGGGGGTATCTACTACGTGCCGGCGTCGGATTCAGGGAGCATTCCCATTCGGTTCTATGACGTGTCATCCGGGACGTCACGCCTGGGTGGGGATGGTGGACAGCTTGAGCTCCCAGGGAGTCTCGGTGTCGCCGGACAATCGGACGCTGGTGTTTTCGCGCCGTGAGTCGCACTATAAGGACTTGATGCTGATGGAACTGGGGCGATAAACCATATGAAATACCGCAAACTTGGCAGGACTGGCTTGGATGTCAGCGAAATCGGATTCGGAGCCTGGGGCATTGGCGGCAAGCAATGGCTAGGCGGCACGGACGATGAATCTTTGGCCTCCTTGCGGCGCGCGATCGAACTGGGCGTCAACCTGATCGATACGGCGCTGGCCTATGGCGATGGCCACAGCGAGCAACTCGTGGGACAGGTGGTGCGCGAGACCGGCCACAAGATCTATGTGGCTACCAAGGTGCCGCCCAAGAACCGTATCTGGCCGGCGCGCGCTGCGACTCCCATCAGCGAAGTGTTTCCCTATTCCTACCTCATGCAGTCCGCCGAAGAGAGCCTGCGCAATCTGGGGCTGGAGACCATCGACCTGCTGCAGTTGCACGTCTGGCATCCCGCATTCCTGGCGGCAGAGGATTGGCGGCGCGCCTTCGAAGACCTGAAGCGCTCCGGCAAAGTGCGCAGCGTGGGCATCTCGGTGACCGAGCACGATCCCGATTCAGTACTGGAGGCCATCGGCACGGACCTGGTTGACGCGGTACAAGTGATCTACAACATTTTCGACCAGGCGCCCGAGCGCCAACTGTTGCCCTTGTGCCTGGGGAAAAACGTCGGCGTGCTGGCGCGCGTGCCCCTGGATGAAGGCGCGCTGAGCGGCACGATGACCGGGCAGACCAAGTTTCCGGCAGGCGATTTCCGCGAATATTATTTCCGCGGCGACCGCAAGAAACAGGTAGTCGAGCATGTCGACGCGCTGCTCCAGGACCTGGGCACAGAAACGGGCCCCTTGCCCGATATCGCCCTGCGATTCTGCCTGGCGCACCCGGCGGTCTCCAGCGTGATTCCCGGCATGCGTACCGTGAAGCACGCCGAAAGCAACAGCGCGCTACCGGATCTGGGACCGCTCTCCGCCGGCACCTTGGCAATCCTCAAGCGCCACGCGTGGGACCGGAACTTCTATCAATGACCTCGCCCGGCGCGCGGGTTAGTGTTCATCCCCCGGTCTAATCCCAATGCTGTTCGCTTAGCGGCGCCTCGCACGCCGGCATCGCCGCTTCCGCATTCTTCTTCCAGTTCCGTTGGCCAGGCGGGGACTCCACGGAAGTGATCTCCCGTAACGCCGTTTTCGAGGCGTTTGCGGCCGGACAGTTCGACGAGTCGCGTACCCGGTCATGTGGATTGCCGGACCCTGGCGCGTTTATCGTTACCTAAATATGGCAGGTTCGATGCGCGTCCGCTGCCTCGCACGCCAGCGGCACACGCCGGCATCGGAGGACAACTGAGATTCGAAGAAAGGTGGGTGACCACCAGTCAGTCTATATCTGCTTGGCGTCGTTGATGTCCAGCTTAGGAAATTGATATTGAATTGAAAACAGAAGAGAGAGAGCGCGTCTACGGCGTTCATTTCTGGCTACTCTAAACACCGTTTTCGACGGTCTGTGTCAGGACAATGGAGCAGTTTTGGAGCAGATCAGCCTACAAATTCTGCGGCTTCCGATCCCTTTTCGTCCGGCGCTTTGTGACTCGTTGCCGGTGGGTTCAAGCGGAGCAGCGAATTGAGGTCCGGCAACGGACCTGTCCGGGTGATGTCCGACAGATCGCCAACGTACAACCGGTATGGCCCCGCTGTGCCCGGAACGATCGCGATGCGAAGCTCGCTCTGATATGAGAATCGCAAACGCTTTCGGAAGATGCCCATCTCGCCTTGGTGTTTGCCCTCGTTGATGTACTCGACCAGGTGACACTCGACATTGAGGCCGGCAGCCTCGGCGGCAGTTCTTACTCGCCGGAAGAATTCGTCGCCATCCGTGAAGACGGCAAATGTGTCGCCGAAGCGGAAGTTTAGGGGATCGACGAATTGGGGGCCCGTCGGTTCGCGAAGCGCGTACATGCAAAAGATATTCGCTTTGATGCCATCTGTCGGGCGCCACTGAATGGCACCGCGGATGCGGGCCACCGGTTGAAACGCATTCTGAATCTTCATGCTCAGGGTTCCGCCGTCGGCCTGTATCAGCCGCCCAACACCCTCGAACGAATCGCATCGCAGGTCGTCCGGATTGCTTGCCTCAGTCTCAACAAAGTACTGGAGCGAGTTCATGTACAAGGTGCCGCGGACAAGATCGTCGATATGGGCGCGCTGTCCGAATTTGAAGAGACCGAGGACGCGACTTTGTTCCATTGGTTGCGCTACCCTACCAGCGTTACATCAGGGCCGTAGGTCTTTCGATACTGCTCCACGCGCTGCCGGTGTTGCATGGCCAACCCAAGGAGGGTCCTGGCGCCGCCGATGAGGACCCATGGAGTGAAGGACTTATCGACGCCTATGAGAATCCCCTCGGCATCGTCGGCATGGTTTGACGCCTGCTGGAGGAAGTCGCGCATCGGTTGTTGGGTGAGGCTGGCCGCAAGATCTGCGATGGCTGCGCGCTCAGCCTGAATGCGCGAGCGCAGATCCGTGAGCGCAGCCCGTACGTCTTCATCCATACTTCGATTCTATCGCAAACATTTTTCGGCCAATCTGTTGTTTAATTGTTTATTGAAATCCAGTTGAGAGATCTTAGGGGGCAGGGTGCTGAACCGGTATAATCGATAGAGCGTCGGCGGTTTTTGAAACGCCGCAACCGGGGATAAAGTGCCAGAGAATACCTGCCTATATTGTCCCAAGCCTGCGCTCTCGCTGGAGCACATCATTCCAGCTGCGCTTGGAGAGTTTGAGCACGCCCCGCTCCTTCAAGACCGCATTTGCAGGACCTGCAACAACCAGTTAGGGCTCCTGGACGAGCAGATGACCCGCAGCGGTCCGGAAGCCTTTATCCGCCGCTATTACAACATCACCGGCCGGCCCGGTCACGAGTCCGTCAATCCCTTCTACCGCGGCAGCGCCGGCCGGTCACGAGTCCGTCAATCCCTTCTACCGCGGCAGCGCCGGCGGGAAGCGCCTTGAGATGAAGGCCTTCGATCCGAATCTTGGATTCGAAATCCTGTTCGAACGAACCGATGGCGACTACCGGCAACTTCGCCAACTCGTATTCATCGAGCAAACCTCGAGGAAGACCGGCCATATTCCAATCGGGGAGAAAATGACGCCGGAGGAACTGCGCGCCGCATACAAACGGCTGGAACTCACGCCGCCTCTTGATATGTACGTCATCTGCGGTCAAGAGGAGATGCAGTGGGTCCAGGAATTGGTGAGCGCAACTTCACCGGGGACAGGCTTTGGACCAGGGAGCCAGGGAACAAAAATCTATGGATCTGGCACCCCGGTCTCGTTCAGCCTGGCCGAGCGTTATTTCCGTGCGGTCGCCAAGATCGGTTTCCATTATTTCCTCTCGCAGTTTCCGCAGTACAGCGGGCATGAGCAGAAGTTCGCAGATATCCGGCGATACATCACAACCGGCGACAAGGATGTGAACCGCGCCAACGAGTTCGTTGGAGAGCGAAAGGTGCCGCTGGTTGGTGAAGCCCTGGGCGGCGCGCGGCCGCACGGGTGGGTCGGGCATATCCTTTGCGCCGACGTTACTAATGGCGAGTACCGCGCCCACGTTCAAACCTTCATCTGTGAAGACTTCCAGCCGCGCATCTACACGATCCTCCTGGGGCGTAGCCCCCATGATCTTGCGAATAGTTCCGCGGGGCATGCGTTCGTTTATTTCCGGGGCGGATACCATGGCAAGTTTGCCGGGGAAGCCCACCCGCTGACCCCTGCCCGATTTGAATTCCCTCCGCAACCATTGACGCCGGTCGTCAGATCCGATCCCTCGGCAGAACCTGACCGGTAGCTGGTATATCATATGTCGTCACTCGTCCTGACCGAGCCCATACCGGAAGCCCTGATCCGTGATTTCGCCTGCGACCCGCATGCTCCCCTGGAGAAAGTATTTGAGAAAGCGATCGATCCATCATGGCCGCTGTATCCTGATCTGTGGCGATTCCTGGACAGCCTGCCCGTTGAGGCGGTTGAGGCGACTCTGGAGGACCCCACATTCATTGGGATGTACGGGGATAGCGAAAGGCTCGCTCGGTTATGGACCGCAGACCGGCTCCTGACGGATGAGGTGGCCCGCCGCCGGCTTGAGCAACTTGCACTGAACTCGGACCCGAGGGCCGCGATGCCCTATGACGCCGCGGCCCTGCGTGGCGTTGCGGTCGATGACGAGTATATGGTACCCCTAGCGGCATTCGACCCTTCAAGCCTCGAACGAAACGGGTTCCGGTTCACGGTCTGCACGACGACCGCCGCACCGAACTCAACGTTCTGGCTGACCCGATCGTTCTTTCAGCAAGAACTGGTGCCGTACATGAGCGTTCGCCTTGACCCATTTCTCTGGGGTTCATGCGACATCTTCCGGGCGCTCATGTACAAGATGATCGTGTATCCCAAGCCCTTGGACTGNNCGCCTCAGGGAGAGGCACTGCCTTGAGGCGCACGACCCGCGGGACTGGGAGCAGGTCACCGAGCTTTATTGGGAACCGCGAGACGATGGCATCCACTTTGTCTGCGAGGAACTTCCCAAGCGCTCCCGTGTCGCCTTCGCCGCGGCACGGTACCTGCACGCGATCTACGATCCGGGTAGCGAGAAGATCACCCACTTCGACGGGGCGCTTCGCATCTATAACGACGAAGAAATTGCAGGCCGCCAAGCCGATCATCTCTGGACGGCCGGCAAGACCGGTATCCGGCGCAAGATCTTCCGGATCGATGAGCCGATTGGCAGGGAGTCCTTCACCCTTGTCGCCCAGGCCTTCTTTGTTTGGAATGATGACCTGAAAGGCTACTTCGGCGACACGCTTTTCCCGAAGGCGTAGGGTTGGTGATAGCCATTTACATTACTATTCCAGTTGTGTGGATATAGACTGTGGGTTCCGAAGATAAGGGAAATGTAGCCGCAGGGGGCAGAGGTCGCCTAAGAGAAGAAGTGCATCAGGCGGGTTGATCTTCTGTTTTGGCGTTACTAAGTTGCCGCCATGGGCTGACCAGAAGCGCGGGACACCGATGGCACACTCCGCCGGATTACTCAGCTAATTTGTCGAGAGTTACGAGAATGAAGGCTGATCGGGGTTCAGTGTTCGGTCACTGGAATACCCGAACAGCCGTTCCGGATTGGGACTGATAAGTCGCCTTGTGTCCGGGAATCTGGCGGAACGAACGCCGAGGCAAGACCAATCCCGGGAAACACCGTCCACGGAAACCACCTCTCCGTATAGTCGCCTACGGTGAGAAGTGGTTCCGCCTCCAAATTCGCCATCGCCAGCGTACGCAACATCCCGTCACCACACCTTCGTGACGCTTTCTTGCTTGCGGCTTCACTAGATCTCGCGGTTTACTCGTTCCGTAGCGTGATGATCGGATCCGTAGCGGCCGCTTTGCACGCCGGGAAAAGTCCCGCTACAAACGTAGCGAAAAATAGAACGATAACTGCCGACATCAAAGCGCCGGGATCATTTGGCGCGAGCCCATAGAGGGCGCTTCTCGCCACACGATTTCCGAAGCCGGAGAGCAGCAGCCCAAGGAACATTCCAGAAAGAATGACAGCCGTGGACTCTCGCATCAAGGAAATCACTATCCTGATAGGGGCTGCCCCCAAAGCCATTCGAACACCGATCTCCTGCCGCCGTTGTACGACTGCGTAGTTCATCACTCCATAGAGTCCCAGGGCTGCCAGAATCAGCGACAGTACCCCGAAGAGGCCAGCGACCCTCGATAGCAGCCGCTCGCGGACCAGGGTGTCGTTGATGAGCTGCTGTTGCTGCGAGACGCTCGAAATTCTCACTCGCCCGCCCGCCTCTCGCCGTAATTCACGGATAAGGGAAGAGGTGTCTTGCCTCCCCCGCACTTGCAAGGTCATGGCGAACCCGGGATGCCATTGCGGTGAGACCCAGGCGCTCATCGCGCCATAAGGAACATAGATGATGGGAGGTCCGGCGCCCCGCAGGTTGGCGACCTTTACATCGCTGACAACTCCCACGATCTCGCACCAGTTGGGGGAGTCCGCCATTTTGGTCACCTTGTGACCGATGGGGTCTTCGCTACCAAAAAACTTACGGGCAAAGGCCTGGTTCACCAGCGCCACGCCAGGCGCATTTCGCGGAATGGCTCTATCCTCCAGGCCTCGGCCCGCAGCAATCCCGATCCGTAGTGTCGCGAAGTAATCCGCTGAAACAAAGAAAATGACCGCGGTTGGATCGATGGAGGCGCGCTGGTCGCCATCCGTACGTAGTCCGATAGACGGGGCACCACCACCAAAAAGGGCGGCCGAACTCACGCTCGCCTTCTCAATGCCAGGGAATGCCTGCACGCGCTGAAGCAGCTCTGTCCAGGCGCTGGGATACATCGACATTTCATCACCGAGCCGGGGCAAGGTCAGACGCGCGGCGAGAACCGCTCGCGGTTCAAAGCCTGGCTGCGCTGAGAGCAGATTTGTCAGGGTGCGGCCAAATAGGGCCGCACCGATTACCAGGACCAGAGCAGAAGCGTTGCAAGGGACTTCGCCGCGGATGCTCGAATCGCTCGTAGCAGCCGGGCCGGTCGCAGCAATGATCGAAAAAAATGTTCTGTAGTGATTACCCTCGCGGGGTCGTTAACTGCCTCTGGCTCTGGTGGTTTCCGGCTTTTGACGCGCTCCCGGTAGCGCCGGCCTTGCCCGTTCCTTTTCTGTTGGCCCGCCCTTGTCGCCCGGTCTCGTTGCTGTGCTTTCCAGCGCGACCATTGCCGCGCCGCCTCCCGGCAGCGCTCACTGCAATAGCGCTGGCGCGCTTGCCGGGGATGAAAGCGCTGCTCGCATCCCTTCAGCAGACAACGCCGCATCCGCGGCCGGCGGGGCAATCGCTTCCGCCGGCCACCCTCTTGATTTTCGGGTTGGCGTGTAGCACTCTCGGGAGGGCCCATGGGAGGTGATGACTCCCAGAAGCTCCTGCCCTGGAGGGGGACCTACTCCCCTCCGGGGCGCGGCGAACCTCCGGCTCATTGCAAAATCAACACTCTAACTTAAAAGCCCAGCGCGGGTTCCTGCGTCTGCTTCTGAATCGAAGTCGGGCACTCCAGCCTACTTGCTTGGGTTGGATAACGGCAGGTCCGAGCTGCCGGTGTCGCGAACGATTTTCCAACTCCCATCAGCCTGTTTTTTCCGGACCGTGAGCCACTTGCCCCGGTCGTTCACTGGTTTGCCGGTCTT
>OKRF01000162.1:0-4687 GCA_900290315.1 Candidatus Sulfopaludibacter sp. SbA3
TCGGGGTGGTTGGTGTGGATGTCGTCGGGATTGTTGAGGCCTCTGGTGAAGGTCGGTGCGAGGTGACCTATTCAAGCATCTGCGCCGCAGTTCGGGCGATCGATGGGATTTCCATATCACCCAACACGATCAAGCGAAATGGCGGTGCGTACGAGATCTACATTGCGCATCGGCTCCCGCCGCTGCGCCGCTGCCTCCCGGAACCGCTTTTGGCACAGACCATCACGGCGGCAAGTCCGGAGGAGAAGCGGCCTCTCCAGTCGCGCATTCAACGCCTTCGGCGTGAAACCAAGGACGCGCTGATTGCGCGAGTGCTTCGCCTGGAGCGCATCGTTGAACAGCAGAAGGCCGCCGAGAGTGCGCTGCGTGACGAGATTATCCGGCTTAGCGCAGACAGACCTTTCTCGAAATGACCACCAATCAGGGAGCAAAGCTGAAACACCCGACTGGATGGTTTGCTGCAGGCCAGGAAATGGTCCGGGCCAGTGGCATCCTTTCGGACAGGGCTTTCAGGCTGTACATACATCTTTGCCTCAACGCCGATCGCGGTACCGGACGATTGCGAGCCCGGCACGCAGATCTTGCCAAGGCTCGGCGAAAGAGTCGGAGATCGGTTGTCACGTACCTGGAAGAACTGCGTACGGTGGACGTCTGCACGATCCGATCAGCAGTGAACCAGCACGCGGTGGGCGAAATCGAGATTGGCGATGCTTTCTGGCCGTATGAGCGAATGCCACTCGCGCATGCCACAAACGACGAAGCTGACTACACCGAGCAGGTACGCCGCCTCTTTCAGTCCCGCCGATGCGTGGAAAGCCCATTCTCGCCCGCGGACCAGAAGTTGGCCGCCGGGTTCTTTCGACAGCAAGTGCGTCTCGAACAGATCGAAACGGCCCTTCTGCTTGGGTGCTCGAAAATATGTAGCATGCTCAATGGAAAGGTCAGCGGTCCCATCACCAGTCTTGCCTACTTCCAGGCGGTGGTGGATGAGGTCGGAAAGCTTTAGATGTCCGCAGACTACATCAAGTATCTGCGCCAGCGTGTAGCTCGTCTTGAGGAGCAATGGCTGGGCCAGCGCCCCGCTCGCGTCCGCCACCAGGCCTGACCGCACTCACTTCGGCTTCACTCTCAATCAACCACCCCAAACTCAGACAGCAATAGCTCGTAACCAATTCGACAGGAGGAACTATGTCCGAAAACAGCACGTTGATTTCCTACATGGAAAAATCACGCGAGAGGAACTGGCACAAGTGCCAACGCCGCCCGCAACCTAAACACATCAACCGATTGCACACCATCGCGTTGTCGAGGCTCTCGTCGAGAGCATGAGCTTCCGCCACATTGGCGTCGTCGCCGAAGAATACGCAGTATCCAAGGATGGAATGCGGATGTTCGGAGTGCTCGATCTCGAAGCCGGCTTCGAAGGGTGCCGCTTCGCCATCAGACTGCGCAACAGCCACGACAAGTCGTTCCGGCTGAGTTGCACTGTCGGCATCCGCGTGTTCGTCTGCGAGAACCTCGCGTTCAGTGGCGACTACACGGCGGTTTTAGCGAAGCACTCGAAGAATTTCTCGCTCGAAGACAGCTTGGCGATCGGTGCTGACCGGATGCAGCGGAACTTTGATCCGATGCGGCGGCAAATGGAGGAGTGGCGATCAAGGCAGATCTCGACCGTGGCGGCAAAGCTGATCATCTACCAGGCGTTCGTGGAGTCCGAGTTAGACGCCCCGAAGCACTTGGCCCAGCTCGTGCACGATCTCTATTTCCGGCCGACTCACTCAGACTTCGAACCCGGTACATTGTGGAGCCTCACGAACGCCTTCACGTCGGCGTTCAAGGGGCTCGACCCGATACCCCAGTTCAAAGCTACCGCCAAGCTTTCCAGCTTCTTGCAAGGCGTGAGGATATAAATTGCCGGCTTCCGTGCTCAGCATAGGCGACTCTGCGTGCAACGCCAAATTCGGGCACCCGGTCACGGCAGCCATGCCTTGACATTCTACATATTTACGCATTAGTATGTAGAGCATCTAGGCATGAGCACACAGAAGTCCGAACTTTTGCAAGGCACTCTCGATCTGCTGGTTCTCAAGATAGTGGCCTTTGCTCCCATTCACGGCTACGCCATCGCACAGCGCATCAACCAGATCTCGCGCGACGTCTTGCAGGTGCAGCAGGGGTCGCTCTATCCGGCGCTGCATCGCCTGGAAAAGCGCGGCCTGCTCAGTGCGGAATGGCGCGAAACGGGTGGCCGCGATGCCAAATACTATTCACTGACGCGCACCGGCCGAAAGCAGCTCGAAGCCGAGGAGCGGAACTGGAACCGCCTCGCCGGAGCCGTCGCGCTGATCCTGAAGACAGCCGGATAGGAGGACCGCATGTGGCCGAAGCGCCGGGATCGCGAACTCGAAAAGGAACTTCGGTTCCATATCGAAAACCAGGTGGAAGAGAATCTGCGCGCCGGTATGACGCCCGCGGAGGCGCGGCGGCAGGCGATTCTGGCCTTCGGAAGCCCGGCGGCCATCCGCGAGGAATGCCGCGAGGTACGCACATTCCACTGGCTCGGAACCGTGACCGCGGACCTGCGGTATGCCCTGCGCGGTTTCCGCGCCAGCCCGCTCTTCACCCTGGCGGCAGCAGTTTCTATCGCGCTCGGCATCGGCGCCAATGCGGCCATTTTTACCTTGCTGCATTCCGCCATGTGGAAGCCTTTACCGGTCGCCCGGCCGGCCGAGCTTTTTCATGCTGTACGCACGGATGGCGTCTGGCCGGACATTAGCTATTCCTGGCCGCTCTTCGAAGAACTACGCGATGCTGTGGCGCCGTATGGCCAGTTGTTCGCGAGCGGATCGGCCGGACGGCGCCAATTCCGCTTCGGTGGCGCGGACCCGGAGCGTGTGATCGGCGAAGCCGTCTCAGGCGAGTACTTCGCCACACTTGAAGTTTGGCCTCTCGCCGGTCGCCTGATCGATCGCGGTGATGAAGCCCGATTCGAGGGCATCGATGCGGGCGTCCCGACCGACTTGTGGGTCCCGGTTAAAGTCGCGAACAGCCGATTCGTGGCTGATGGCATCCGCTCTCAATGGCTAGCGCTAATGCTGCGTACGAGAAACGCGGCGGCTGCGCAGGCCGCGATCAAAGCGCGTTTCCAGCGGCATGTCGCAGAGGAGTTGCTGCCAACAGCCAGCGGACAGCGGCTCCGTGACAGCATCAAGAATCAAAGAATCCGGTTGGGGCCAGCGGCATCTGGCCTAGGTTCGCGTACTCGCACTTACGAGCGCCCGCTCGTGGTGCTGATGGCCATCGTCGGCCTGGTGCTGGCAATCTCCTGCGCCAACGTGGCCAACCTGCTCCTGGCGCGCAATCTCTCGCGCAGGCACGAACTAGCCATCCGCGTAGCACTGGGCGCCGGACGCGCGCGCNNGGCGTCGGCGGGAACGGCGGCTGGACTGGCCCTCGGCGAGGCCGCCTGCCGCTGGTTATTGCATTTGCTTCCCACCTCGCGTCTCCCGTTGAGTCTCGATTTGCATCCGGATGCCACGGTGCTCACGTTCGCGGTGCTGGCGGCCTTCGTCACGGCACTCGTGTGCGGCGCCGGTCCGGTATTTGAGATCTGGCGATCAGGCGCCGACGGCCTGCGCCACGATGGAAAGCGTATCACCGGGCGCAACTCCGGGCGCAAACTCTTGGTTGCCGGGCAACTGGCCGTCTCGCTTGTGCTGGTTGCGGGCGCGGGCCTGTTCCTGAAAAATCTGTACGGCTTAGCGGCTGCCGATCTGGGTTTTCGCCCGGAGCGCGTAATGGCCTTCGAATTCGCTTTCCCCCGCGCGGCATCCAAGCAACACCAGGCGCAGGTCGATGAGGAGATGTTCGAACGGCTGGCCGCGCGCGGATTCCAGGTCACCTACACATCTCCTGGCATCTACGAGGACGGCGGCTGGTCGAGGACGCTGAGCGTGGTGGATGCTAAGCCGTTGCCTCCCGGCGGCGACACCGAAGTCCAGATGCTCGCGGTGGCTCCGGCGTTCTTCGAGATGCTGGGCGTCCAGTTGCTCGCCGGCCGCACCTTCGACCGTCACGATCGCCAGGGCAGCGCACCGGTGGCCATCGTGAACGAGACTTTTGCACGCAAATTCTTTCCCGGCATTTCGCCCCTGGGACACCGCGTGGATAACGGACTGCGGAAAGGCGAGACGGTGGAGGTCGTTGGAGTGGTGCGGGACGTGAAGCATATGGGTGTCAAAAAGCAAGCCTGGCCGGCGATGTATTGGCCAGCGCTGCAAATGGACGGCTTCGATCTCGGCACGCTGCTGGTGCGCGCTGAATTGCCCCAGACCGAGCTGGCGCGAATTGTCCGCTCAGAGTTGCGGCAGGCGGACGCATCGGCGCAGGTCGCCTATGTGACCACGCTCGAAGCCACCGTGGATTCGATGATCTCCAGCGAGCGCCTGATTGCATTTCTCTCGGCGGCATTCGGCGCGCTGGCCCTGCTCCTGGCCGCGGTGGGCCTCTATGGCGTGATGGCTTATTCCATGTCACGGCGCACCAGTGAAATCGGCATTCGCATGGCACTGGGCGCCCGGCCGCCCGATATCCGGTGGCTGGCGTTGAGTGAGTCGCTGCGGCTGATCGGGGCGGGTGTCCTCGTCGGAATCCCGGTGGCGCTGGCCGGCGGGCGGCTGGTGCACGG
>OKRF01000162.1:4697-23101 GCA_900290315.1 Candidatus Sulfopaludibacter sp. SbA3
GTAACCCTCCTGGCCGGATGGGTGCCGGCTGCGCGAGCCGCTCGCATCGATCCAAACTCCGCCCTGCGCCAGGAGTGAATCCAATCCGAGACGAACCGGCAACGGCGCGCTCTGCCCGATTCTCCAAGAACTCCAAGGAAAACCCGCGATGATGAGTAGTCGTCGCCGCGGATTGGTCTTTCCAACGGCGTAGCGTTTACCCTCCTACGGGATGACGGACCCGGCGTATCGCGGTCGACTGCCTGTGCAACTTTTTCGCGGGCAATGCGGAGACGAGACGATGCAGCTATGCGGGGTATCCACAAAGAATAGGCCTGTGTTTTGATGGCCATTCTTGCCTTTCTCCCAATTGGCGGAAATCGGCCGACCCACCCGGAGTTCGAGCCGCGCACATTGTGGAGTCTGACCAACGCCTTCACCTCCGCCTTCAAGGACCTCGAGCCGCTACCTCAGTTCCAAGCCACCGCGAAGCTCGCCGGCTTCCTGCGGGCCGTACAGATAGGGAGAGACCAACGCGACGAAGCCTAACCGGCAGATCTAATCGGCGTCCAATTGGGGAGGATTCCGACGGTGAGGATATCTCTACCGGCGATCGATACCTTTCCTTCGCGAACTGTGGTGACGTCCTGGCTCGCGGCGTTCGCAGTCCTGAGCCTGGGCATTCCGAGCGCACGCGGCCAGTCTACACCGGAATTCGAGGTGGCATCGGTAAAGCCGCACGCCTCGGGGGGTTCCCCCCACGTCTCAATTGCAGGCGACCCTGGACGACTGACCTTTACGAATATCACCGTCCGAGGCCTAATGCGGGAAGCCTACGGGCTTAAGGTGTATCCGCTCTGCCGTGGACTGGACGCGCTCTCCACCGACCGATACGACGTCGTTGCCAAAGTGTCTCCTGACGCTTCCAAAGAGCAGAGAATGCTCATGCTGCAGAAGCTCCTGGNNTCTATGCGTTGGTGGCAGGGAAGAATGGACCGAAACTTCACGAGGTGGAGGACGATGGAAGTGCCGCTGAAACCGGCAGTGGAGACGGCCATCAGATCAAGGCACACCACATCTCAATGAAGTTGCTGGCAGCCACCCTTCAGGGCTGGATCGGAGACACCGTTGTCGACGCGACCGGGTTGACGGGACTGTTTGACCTCAATCTGGACTTCAACGTGGACGAAGGCAAGCCGGATGAAGGCCCTACGATTTTCGAGGCTGTTCAGCGGCTTGGGCTCAAGCTGGAGGCACGGAGAGGTCCGGTTGAAGTCGTGGTTATCGATCATGTTGAGAAGCCGTCCGCGAACTGAGCGCAGGCGCTCAACTCCCTCGTGAGTCAAAGGGCGATGTCCTCATCGTCATTCCAGCCCTCACAGTGAATCGAGCCAGGCCAACAGATCAGCATCCCGTTTCCATCTTGGCGGCTTGGCCGGCCGCAGCTTGGGATCGACCTGCTCCAGATCCTTCCGCTTCATCTCCAGGTTCGCCTGCGCGTAATGGTTGGCCGTCTCCAGTTGCGCATGGCCAAGCCAGCTCCGAATCACGGTGACATCCACGCCCGCGGCGACAAGGTGGACGGCCGTCGAATGGCGACTACTCTGAGCGTCGAATTATCGCCATAACACTGAGACCTCGATAACGCTGCGGGCGTCCAGCGCTAGTGGCTTTTCGACGGATTTTCAGACGTTAGAGTGAACAGGACTCAGGATTATCGGTACAGGCTCCGACCGGCTCGCCCCGTGCATCTGGGGCTCTTCACGTTCACAGGTTCTTGAGGAATTCCAATAACGGATCCGGGGGCCGGTATCGTCCGGGCCGGGTCTTGAACGGAGCGGTTCGTGACAGCGCTTTTTCCTTAAGGGCAAGGTCGGCTTCCAAGTAAATTTGCGTAGTCTCTGGGGACTCGTGACCGAGCCAGAGCGCAATCACGGAACGATCTACGCCGCTTTGGAGCAACTCCATCGCTAGGGCGTGTCGAAGGCAATGAGGGGAGACGCGTTTTCGCCTCAAAGACGTACAGCGCGTTCGGGCCACCGTGACGTACTTCCTGACGATGTACTCGATGCCGGCGACGCTGATCGGGATGACGGTGCCGCAGGATCTCGGCCACGCGGCGCGATCCGGTGAGTTTCCGCCGCCGCATGCTGCGTGGCCAGCCCACCGTGTTCGAGTTTCCATTCTCTTCGTGCGCCGAGTTGATCATGGCGGCTGCGCTGCCTGCTCAGTTCCCCGCTGCCGCGGGAACGCTGCTGGCCAGCGGAACGCTCGTGCGCGGCACTACGGAGATCTCCTTGCACTCCGCCGGCGGCCGGCAGAAGCTTGCCACGCTCGACGTCAGCACGCGCTTCGATCGCAGCTTCTTCCATTGGACGGGCGCGCCTGCGGGCGCCTACCGAGTCCGCTGGACTTTCGATCACGGAAGCTATCGCGAAGCTCCCGTGGTGGTCACGTAAAGTAAGCCGGAGGCAGGGTCGAAAAACCGGTCGAGCGACTGGGTAACGCCGGCGATCTTGTCGCCGGTCGGCGAGTGCAACCGGCGGCGAGACGTCCCGTTTCGCGGGCGGAACGCCCATCCCAACAGAGAACGCCGACGGTACCACATCCCTGTCTATATTTTCCGCAGGCGAACAGGGAGAATCTTGGTGTATACTGTCCACAATCCCGTAACGGTTACAACAATTAACAATTTGCTTCACGGAGTTAAGGAGGTTTTTTCAACATGTGGGATACACCTAGATCGTTTCGTTTCTGTATCTTAGCGGCGCTATTGCTAATTCTGGCGCCGTTTGCATTTAGCCAGACCATCACCACCGCGGACGCGGTCGGCGTGGTTACCGACCCTTCCGGCGCGGTTGTTCCAGGTGCCCAAGTGACCATCAAGTCCGCCGACTCGGGCGAATCCAGAACGGAATTGACGAACGGCGAAGGCCAGTATCGCTTTCCGCTGATGAAGCCCGGCAATTACGAGATCTCTGCCATCACTAAAGGTCTGAAGTCGAATACTCTGAAGATCACCCTGCTGGTTGGCCAGGCGCAGGAAGCGAACATCATGATGGTTCCGGAAGGAACGTCAACGACTGTGGAAGTGACCGCGACCGCGGCGATCCTGCAGGCAGAGAACGCCAATATCGAGACCAACTTCAACAAGACCCAGGTCGACAGTCTCCCGATGCCGGGCGGCGATCTCACCACGCTGGCGATGACCGCACCCGGCATTCGCGTGAATGTTACTGGCGGCTCCAGCAACATGAACGCCAACGGCATTCCGGGCGCCAGTATTCTGTACACGCTGGACGGCATGGACCAGAACGACCCCGCCAACAATATCAACAACTCGGGGGCCAGCAACAACCTGCTGGGGGCCAACGGAGTGGGCGAAGTGGCCATCGTGATGAATGCCTATAGCCCTCAGTACGGACGCATGGCCGGCGCGCAGGTGAACATGGTGGGGTTGACCGGCAGTAACCAGTTCCACGGAAATCTGTTCTACAACTTCAACTGGGAAAAGCTCAACGCGAACACTTTCTTTAACAATTCCTCGAACACCAAGCGGGGCAGGTCGGATGCCCACCAGTTCGGAGGCCGCATAGGTGGACCGGTGTGGAAGAACAAGATCTTCTTCTTCTTCGACACCGAAAATCTGCGCTACGTTCTCCCGGCGTCCGGCGTGATTTCGCTTCCGTCGCCGCAACTTCAGGCGTACACCCTGGCGCATGTCGGCGCGGCCCAGCTTCCGCTGTACCAGGACTATTTCAACCTGGTCAAAGGCTCGCCCGGAATCGGCAATGCAATTCCGGTGACGAACGGAACCGGCCAGTTGCAGGATAGCCACAAACATCTGGGTTGCGGAATTAACAGCTTCTACAATACTCCCACCGGAACGGGCGGAGTCTTTGGCGTGGACACCCCCTGCGCAATAGCCTTCGGCACCAACAACACCGAAATCAATACCGAACAACTGTTTAACGGCCGCGGCGACTGGGATATCTCGAACAGCCAAAAACTCTCGCTACGCTACTACCACGATGCGGGCGTTCAGGCCACCGGTACCAGCCCGATCAATCCGCTGTACAATTCGGTGAGCAATCAGCCGTCGTACCAGGCAGCGATCACCCATACCTGGATCGTGAACCCTGCGGTGGTGAACACGGTGACGGGCTCGGTGTTGTGGTACACCGCTCTGTTCGGCGTCCAGGATTTCGCCAAGACGTCATCGATGATGCCGGACTCGATTGCCATCAGTGACGGGGGCGCCGTTGGCGGTGGTTTTGCCACAGTCGGCAACGGGGCGTTTCCCAACGGCAGAAACGTGGGCCATTTTCAGATTAACGACGACTTTTCCTGGACCAGGGGCACGCACGCATTCAAGGCCGGCGTGAATGCCCGCTACGACCAGTACACGTATACCAGCATCGCCTCCGGAGCATTCCTGGGCGGCTACAGCCTGGGCGATCTGTCGGACTTCGCCAATGGCAAGCTGGGAGCTACCGGAAACGCCCTCAGCAGCTTCAGCCAGTCTTTTCCGCTCTATGGCGCGCTCCATTTCCGGTTCCCCTCGGCCGACTTCTACGTTTCCGATGAATGGGCCGTCACCAAGAACGTGAAGCTGACCTACGGATTGCGCGTTGAAGAGGACTTCAACCCGTCGTGCGTCGAAAAATGCTTCGTGCTGACCAACGTGCCGTTCAATTCTCCCAGCTACCAGGGTGGCGCCAACGTTCCTTACAACACGACGCTCACGAAGAGCTCGAATCTCTTCTACAACGCGGAAGCTCCCCTCTTGCAGCCGCGCATTGGGATTGCATACAGCCCGGAGTTCGGACACCACAAGACCGTGATCCGCGGGGGTATCGGACTGTTCTCCACCAATTACACCGATGGCATCGGCGGGACGCTGGCCAACCAGGTGCCGAATAAGTTCGCCCCGTCCGGGTTGACTTTTGGCACGGTCGGATTCATCAACGATCCCACCAGTTCGGCCTACACCGGCCAGCTTTCGGCGAACGCATTCCAGAGCGGGTTTAGCTCCGGTTTTACGCTGGCGCAGATCCAGAGCGCGGTCAAGCCGGCCACATTCAGCACGCCCAGCATTACGTCGTTCCCGTCCACTTATCTGGCCCCCCATACGCTCGAGTGGAGCTTCGAGATCCAGCAGGAGATCGACGCTCACAACATGTTCACAGTCTCCTATGTGGGCAACCACGGCTACGATCTGGCCGAGACCGTCAACGCCAATATGTACGCCAGTTCCACCAGCACCAAGAATTACGGGGGCCCATACGGAGGGCTGCCCACGGTTCCAGCCGACTCGCGTTTCGTGACGGTGACCCAGTACTACAACAACGGCATCAACAACCACAACGCCCTCACGCTGCAATTCCGGCATACGTTCACGTACGGGTTAACGGCCCAGTTCCACTACACCTGGAGCCACGATTTGGGCACCATCGGCTATGAGAATCCGTTCAACCTCAACGGCAGCTATGGCAGTCTCGGCTTCGATAACCGGCATCAGGCAGCCGGCGACCTGCTATGGAACCAGCCCTTCAAGGCAGACAACAAGGTCGTCAACGCGCTGATCAAAGGCTGGACCGTAGGCGCGAAGATGTATATCTATAGCGGCGCCCCATTCAGCGTTTCCGACAGCAAGATCGCTTCGGACGTCAACTCTTCAGGCGTACTCACCCCGCTGGCAGACCTGGTAGTTCCCAGCGCCTTCGGACTGCATTGCAATAAGAGCAATGCGGTGGGTCAAGCCTGCCTGCCGCTAACCGACTTTGCGACTTACCCGGGCTCGGGCGTCGCGTCTCCGACCCAGACCGACTGGGGCAACATCGCGCCCAACAGCTTCCGGGGCCCCGGGTACTTCGATCTCGATGGGACGCTGCTGCGAACCTTCACCATCCGGGAGAAGTTTAAGTTCGTCTTCGGCATGCAGGCTTACAACGTGCTCAACCACGCGAACTTCGCCAACCCGTCCGGGAGCCTCACGTCGAACTCCTTTGGACAAATCACCAGCACGCTGGGACCGCCTACCAGCATCTACGGTACGAGCCAGGGGGCATCAGTTTCGGGGCGCCTGGCGGTTCTCACCGGGACGTTTACGTTCTAACGCCGTAAACTGCTGCCGGGCTCGAAAATCCCGAGCCGTGGGTCCGCCGCAAACCGTGCCAGGCTCGAAATTCGCCGCCTGCTGGCGAATCTTCGTGCCTGGCTCGAGTTTGCCCCTGCGCGAAATCCCGACGCGTTCCCCTATTTTCATACCCATCGTTGCCCGCGCGCGGGCACCCCAACAGGCTCGAAAATCCCGAGCCGTGGGTCCGCCGCAAATCCGTGCCAGGCTCGAAATTCGCCGTCTTTTGGCGAATCTTCGTGCCTGGCNNTTTTGGCGAATCTTCGTGCCTGGCTCGAATTTGCCCCTTCGCGAAATCCCGACGCGTTTTCCAACCATTTTCATCCCGCCGGGTGAGCCTTCGTCTCATCAGCCGACTCTCTCGAAAATTCCGTGCCGCGGCCCCGCCGCAAACCCGTGCTACCCTCGGGCGGTCCGCCCCTAATTGACAGACGACAAAAGGCGATCGTCTGTCCTACCGGGAGTGCAGCGTCTTTTGCAGCCAGGCCATCATCTCTGGTTTCCAGTGCTGCATCTCCGGGGCGCGCCAGCCGCTCATGCCATGCCCGCCGCCTTCGATCGTAATCAGGTCGCAGACCGCGCCCACCTTGTGCATGGCGTCGCACATGGCGGTGGATTGCACGTAGACCACCTGGTCGTCCTTGGTCCCATGAATGGCGAGGAACGGCGGCATACCCCTGTGCACCGCGAAAATCGGGGAGACGGCATGCAACTTGGCCAACCCGGCGGCGTCCAGTTGTTCGGCTCCGAAGAAATGGATGCCAGCGCCGTTAGCAGCATGGCGATTGATGCTGGTCATGTTGAAGAGCTCGGGATGATCGCGTCGGAGTTCGGCCAGCTTGCCGTAGTCCACCGGGCCGTACATATCCACGACGGCGGCGATTTTGGTATCGGCGGTGTCGTGAGTCCCGGCATAGTTTACCAGGAAGCCACCGGCCGATTCGCCAATCAGGACGATGCGCGCCCCATCTACGTGATACTCGCCGGCGTGGCCCTTCAGCCAGCGGATGGCGGTGGCGACGTCCTCGCTCGCCTGCGGAAAGTGAAACTCCGGCGCAATGCGGTAGTCGATGCTGAACCAGGCGAATCCCCCGCCGGCCAGGAGGTCGAACAGGGGACGCACGTTGGTGCTGCGGCTGCCGCCATCGAAGCCTCCGCCATGAATGAGGATGGCCGCCGGGAAGGGCCCCGCGCCATCGGGAATGTGCAGGTCCACTAGCAGAGGCTTGGTGCCGGGGCGGGCAAATTCCACATCCTTCTGATCCGCCGCCCAGAGGGCCGCGGCAGCCACCACGAAAACGGCAACAGGTCTTCGCATTGATGGAGATTGTATCCCAAAAACAGGGATGAAAACTCGCTGCGAAGATCTTCGCGCGCCTGGTAACGCCGCCGATCTTGTCGGCGGTTCCTTTCGGTTGCGGCTATGCTGCCCAGAGGATTCGCTCTTACTGCGCTGTGAACGTGGTCGACGCCGCGACGTTCTCCCACGCCAGTTCCAGTTTGCCCTTGTTGCCGGCGGCGCTGCTGAGCGCGATTTTGTAAAGTTCCACCGGGGCGGGCGGCTTGCTCATGGTCAAGTGGACCCGGCCCACTTCCTGGGCCTTCTCGAGCGAAGTCGAGCCGTCGCGATTGATGCCCCACTGCCCGGTTTGCTTGCTGATCACCAGGTCCCACTTGCCGGTATTGAGGGCGATGTACAGGGTGTAGTCGCCTTTGGGAACGTTGACGCCGGGAAAGGCCAGGTCGGCATCCGTGTGCAGCGATGTTGCCGAATCCGCGCCGGCGCGCCAGATGGTGTTGTCGGGCTGCAGTGCGTCGGCGCCGCCGAAGATCTTGCGGCCCTTCATGGACGGGGCGCAATACCCGATGGTGACGGCTTTGCCGCCAATGGTGACCGTCGCGGTACCTTGCTGGTTGGCTGCCGTGCAACGTGCGTGCGCCATCCCCAGGCTGCCTGCGATTAGAAGAACGCATGAAAGAACTCGAGTCATAGTGTGGTTTTTTCCTCTTCAGCGAGTATAGATTAAAAGCGATGCCCGTTTCATTGGAATTCATGCGCGGGATCCTGGGATTCATCGGGATCGGCTGCGCGTTCATGCTGGGCCGGTCGACAGTGGCGGTGCGGAAGGGCCGGCAGAAACAGTCGACGTTGATCGGCTGGGCCATCCGGGTGCTGTTGTGCCTCGGCGCGGTGGCGTTCCGCCATGCCGTGGACGCGGCCGACATCCTGGTCTGGTCGTTCTCGGCGGTGGCTTTCGGAGTCGCTCTGTGGGAATCTTCCCGCGAGAAGAAAGAAGAGGATCTGACGAAGGCGATGTTCCCGGAGGAATGAGGAGGATTTGCGGACGTTGACTCATTTAAGTCGCCCACCCATACTGGGAACGTGAAGAGTTCCGAATTCATCCGGACTAGTGTCGACATCCCACGCCGGCTGCACCGCGACCTGCACGAGGCCGCCAACCGCCGTGGCTGCTCAGCCCGCCAACTGATCCTGCAAGGCATTGAGAGAGTAGTGGCCGAGGGCGGCCCACGGCGGCCGAAGCGCCGTCTTTCGCTGGACCGGCCGATTGTACCTTCCACAGGAAAGCCGTTCGCATTCACGAACAGCGAAATCTATCAGCTCATCGAGTTCCCCTGATGTCAACGTCTGGCTGGCTCTGCTTCTTGCCGACCACATACATCGGGACTCTGCCAGGCGCTGGTGGGATGCCGACGATTCGGAAGTCATTGGTTTTTGCCGTTTGACCCAGATTGCGGTTCTCAGACTGCTGACCACGCCCGCAGCCATGAACGGCCAGCCATTGAGCATGAGGAAAGCATGGTCGGCCTACGACCGGCTATACGATGACAGCCGTGTGGCTTTTGTGCCGGAGCACCCGGACGTGGAACTGACCTTTCGGAAACGCGCCGCCACCAACTTTTCGTCCCCGAAATTGTGGGCTGACGCATATTTGCTGTCGTTTGCCGACGTTGCCGGTGGACGGCTTGTGACCTTCGATCGCGCGCTCGCCAGCCGCTCCCCAGACTCGGTCTTGCTTGTTTGAAGCCAAGAGGGACGATTGGCGCGTGTTGGTAGCGCCGGCGGTCTCGCCGCCGGTTGCACTGGCCGGCCGGCGGCAAGATCCAGGCGTTACCGCTTTTCTTGCGCGGGAAGCCATTTGCGGAGAGTCTGGCAGAGATCGTCGAATTTTACCGGCTTGGAGATGTAGTCGTCCATTCCGGCCGCCAGGCAGTGTTCGCGTGCACCGGCCAGCGCGTCCGCGGTCATGGCCACAATCGCCACCCGTTTGTCATCCGATTGCAGCCGCCGGATTTCACGGGCGGCAGTGTATCCGTCCATTTCCGGCATCTGGCAATCCATGAAGATCAGGTCATAGGGCGCCAGGCGAAACATCTCCAAGGCCTCCACACCGTTGCCGGCCACATCGGCGCGCACGCCCAGGCGCTCGAGCATCCGGGTGGCCACCTTCTGATTCACCACGTTGTCTTCAGCCACCAGCGCGCGGAACACCATCTGCGCGTTGCCGGCTACGAACTTCAATCTTTCCTGGCGCGCGGTCTGGTCGCGGCGCCCCGCCTCCACAGCTCCCCATTTCGCCCCGCTGATCAACAGCGTGTTTAACAAGTGCAACTCCCGCACCGGCTTCACCAGGGAGGCATCCACGCAGGCGCCCTCCATGCGTTTCACTTCGTTCCAGTGGCCCACCGACGTGAGCATAATAACGGTGACATCCCGGACCGCCTCATCGGCCTTAATGGCCGCCGCCAATGTGGCGCCATCCATGCCCGGCATCTGGTAGTCCAGCAGCGCGAAGTGATAGGGCCTGCCCTGATCGCATGCCTCGCGCAATACGTCGAGCGCCTCTTCGCCCCGTTCCAGGCTGGTGTCCTCTATGCCCCAACTGTTCACCTGCTCTTCCAGAATTCTCCGATTGATGGCGTTGTCATCCACAATCAGGGCGCGGAGGCCCCTCAGTTGTTCAATGGGCGCGGGTGGCTCGTGGGGGTTGTCATCCAGCTCCAGAGCCAGGTTGAACCAGAACGTGGACCCCTCGCCAGACCGGCTCTCCACGCCGATGGCGCCGCCCATTAATTCCACCAGTTGCCTGGAAATGGCCAGGCCCAGACCGGTGCCGCCAAATTTGCGGGTGGTGGAACCATCCACCTGGCTGAATTTTTCGAATAGCCTGTGGCGCTTCTCTTCGGGAATGCCCACGCCGGTATCGTGCACCGCCACTTGCACGGTGGCTCGTCCTCCGGCCGCAGACACGTCGCAGTGCACGTCGATCAACACACTGCCGCGATTGGTGAACTTCACCGCATTGCCCACCAGGTTGGTCAATACCTGGCGGATGCGGCCGCCATCCCCGGTAAAGCGCCGCGGCAGCGCCGGTGGATACTCTACTGCCAGGTCGAGCTCGTGCTTCTCCGCCTGCGGGGCCAGCATCTCGCAGACTTCCTCGATCAACACCCGCAGGTCGAACGGAAAAGATTCGATCGCCAGCTTGCCGGCCTCGATTTTTGAAAAGTCCAGGATGCTGTTGATCACGCTGAGCAGGGCCTCTCCCGACTGGCGCACGGTCTCGGCATACTCCCGCTGTTCGCCGGAAAGGGGCGTGTCCAGCAGCAGTCCAGTCATCCCGATTACGCCGTTCATGGGCGTGCGGATCTCGTGACTCATGTTGGCCAGGAACTGGCTCTTCAGCTCCGCTGCCTCCTGCGCCGCTTTCAGCGCCAGATCCAACTCTTCGTTCTTGCCCTGCAACTCCGCGGAGAAGGCGCGCAGCCGCTCTTCGGCATTCTTCTTTTCGGTGATGTCCAACAGCGCGGAGCGGATTCCTACGGCCCGGCCGTTCTCATCTAAAATCAGGCGCTCGTGCACCTCCAGCAGCAGGTTGGCTCCGTCGCCGCGGGTATACGGCCTTTCGAACGGAGTCAGCACCTCCTTGCCCGTCAGTTTGGCCGCCACGCGCGCCCGGCTCAGCTCTCGCTGCGGAGCCGCTACCATTTCCGACACGTGTCTTCCAATCATCTCTTCCGGTTGGAAACCCAGCAATTCGCACTCGGCGCGATTTACGCGCTGCAGCACGCCTTGCGCATCGATCTCGTGATAGGCGATGGGCGCTTCTTCAAAGATGCGGCGGTACCGTTCTTCGCTTTCGTGCAGGGCATCTTCCGCACGCCGTCGAGCGGTCACGTCGTTCAACATCACCAGGGCCGAACTCTCGGAGGGATCGCCGATGAGCCACGAGTGCACTTCCACCTCGATCGGCTGGCCATCCAATCGCACCAGTATCTGCGTCATTGGCGGGGAAGGTTGGCCGAACGCCACCAGCTTTTCGATGCGATCCTGCACGATGGAACGAAAGTGTGGACTGACAATCTCAAAGACCGGCCGGCCGATCAACTGGCTCTCGTCGCTGGCTCCCAGTACCGACATGGCGGCCGGATTGACGTAGCGGAAACGTCCGCCACAGTGCACCAGGACGGGCAGCGGGGCGCCGTCAAACAGGGCGCCAAAAGCTTCGGGGCTGACAGGAGGTACCATTTCGGGCTTAGATCCACATGGCCGAATCCCGATTGTAACAATTGGCCCGCCCACGAACTATTAAATTTATAGTTGACAGCTACCCCAAGTGAGTGTACGCTCTAACTATTAATTCTATAGTGCAAGGAGTTGCGGCATGCGAATTTTGATTCTGACTCTGGTCTCAGCCGGCCTGTTAGCGGCCCAGGAACGCGCTACCCTGATTGGCAAAGTCACCGACGCCGCCGGCAAAGCTGTGGAACACGCTACCGTGATGGTCTACGAAGCCGGCGTGCGCAAGGGCTATAGCATCTACTGCCCCACCTGCTATCCCGATTGCGGGAAGCACGCGGTCACCGATCCCGAAGGCAACTTCACCATCTCCGGCCTGAATCCCGACCTGGTATTCACGCTGCTGGCTCTGCATGACGGGTTCAGCGTCACTTTCGTCACGAAGGTGGACCCGGCCAAGGGTCCGGCGGAAACAGCGGTTCTCAAGACCCGCACCTCGCCCGAGAATCCCCAGCAGATTGTGCGCGGACGCGTGGTGGACATTCACGGGGTGCCGGTCCGCGACGCCCTGGTGGAGCAGCAGGGTGTCGCTACTTCCGACGAGGCCGGCCGGACCATGCGCGCTTTCGGTCCCATGAATTGGATCGACCTGATGGCCGTCACCAACCAGAAGGGCGAGTTCGAGATCGCCTATGGAAAGCCCGCGGTCAGTATGATTCTGCAGGTTACGCCGCGCGGCATGTCGGCCAAGCTCTTCACCGAGCCCACTGGTGCCGAGGTCAAGACGATGACTGTGTCCGACGGCGCCACCGTGCGCGGCCGCCTGGTGATGAACGGCAAGCCGGTGCCAAACGCGCAAATCGGCCTCGTGACGCACAGCCAGATGGCCGGACAGGGGCTCCCGGAGATGCGGATTGGCACCCGGGAAGATGGCACGTTCGCTATCACCAACGTGCCGGCGGGCCGCATCTACTATCTATATGGGAGAATGGAATCGCTGGCGCCGCAAGGCGTTGCCGCCGAAATGGTGGCGTGCGAAACCAAAGACGATGGTCAGGAAGTCGATGTCGGGGACATCCAGGTCAGGCCGGCATACACGTTGCGCGGCATGGTGAAACTGAGCGATGGCAAGCCCATTCCACCGGACATGCGCATCAATCTGTTTCCCGACCGCGGACGGGACAGCCAGTCAGTGCTGCTTGGCCCCGACGGCAAGTTCGAGTTCAAAGGTATTGCCAAGGGAGTCTACGACCTCGCTCCCTCCGTGCGCGGATATCGCATAGGGGATGCCAATACCATGGAGGAATTGGTGGATCGCGACATCAGTGGACTGATGATCACCCTGCAGCCTGCGCCGGCGCCCGCGGGACGGGGACGGTGAAGGGCGGCCCGAAGTTCACACCCTCGAAAATCCCGAGCCGGTGCGCACGCCGCAGGCTCGAAATTCGCCGCCTTTTGGCGAATCTTCGTGCCTGGCTCGAGTTTGCCCCTTCGCGAAATCCCGACGCGTTCCCCCATTTTCATCCCCTTTTTGCGAGGCGGTCCGCCTCTAATTGACAAACCACAAAGAACGATCGTTTGTCCCACACCGCCGTCTAATGGCACATATGCTTCGCGACGTTCGCTACGCCCTGCGTCTTTTCTCTAAGAGCCCCGGATTCGCCGCCATCGCGATGGTCACCCTGGCACTGGGGATCGGCGCCAATACCGCGCTCTTCAGCGTCGCCAACGCTCTCTTGCTGCGTCCCCTGCCTTATTCCGACCCCGGCCGCCTGGTGCTGGTGTCGGCGCAAGGAAGGGACGCTGTCGCCCGGCAGGGGCCTCTTTCGTATCCGCGATTCCAGCAAGTGGAAGGGCACAGCCGATCCTTCCTGGCGGTAGCCGCGTTCGCCAACGAGAGCTTCAATCTGACGGGGCGAGGCGATCCCGAGCAGGTGCCCGGGGCGCGCGTAGCATGGAATTTCTTCCAGATTCTCGGCGTCCGTCCCCTGTTGGGACGTGCCTTCACGGAGCCCGAAGGCGCTCCCGGCGGCGATTCCGCCGTCCTGATCTCCAGCGCCTTGTGGAGCCGGCGATTTGCGTCCGACCCCAAGGCGGTGGGCCAAGCCATCACGCTGGATGGCAAGGACTTCAACGTGATCGGCGTGCTCGACCCGGGATTCCGGTTCGATTCCTTCGGTCCGCGGGTGGATCTCTTCGTGCCGCGAGTCTTCGAACTCAACGCACTCCAGCCGGCGCAAGTGCAGATCGGCGCGGGCTATCTCTACTACCTGGCGCGGCTGCGGCCCGCAGTGGGCATCGCCCGGGCGCAATCGGAAATGGACGCGCTGGCGCAGCAATATCGCGCCGAGAGGCCAACTGGCCCGGACGCCGATCCCAACCTGACCGTTCACGTGGGCAACCTGGCCAGCGAGACGGTCTCCGGCGTCAGGTCCGCCATTCTGATTCTCTTCGCGGCGGTTTCCGTGGTGCTGCTCATCGCTTGTGCCAATGTAGCCAGCCTGCTGCTCTGCCGGGCACTCAGCAGGCAGCGGGAAATTGCCGTGCGCACCGCTCTGGGCGCCGGCCGCGCCAGCCTGATCCGCCAACTTCTCACTGAAAGCCTTCTGTTGGCGCTCCTGGGCGGCGTTCTCGGCGCGGCGTTGGCCGCCTGGGGCACGCGGGTAGTGACTTCGCTGGCCGGTGCCAGCCTGCCGCGCGCACAGGAGATTCACCCACATGGCGCGATGCTGGTCTTCACTCTGCTGGTTTCACTCGCCGCCGGTGCGCTGTTTGGCCTGGCGCCCGCACTGCAAGTTTCGCGCGCCGATCTGAACTCAGTGCTGCGCTCCGAAGGCCGCGGTTCCACCGCCGGACGGCACCGCAACACCATGCGCGGCCTTCTAGTGGTCTCGCAGGTGGGCCTCTCGATGCTGCTTCTGATCGGCGCCGGCCTGTTGATTCGCAACTTTCTGCAGTTGCGCAATCTGCGCCTGGGCTTCGACCCAAGCAATCTGCTGACCCTGAACATCTCGCTGCCCGCCGCCCGATACAGCCGGCCTCAGGAAGTGGATTTCTTCACCGAACTGGCCAAACGCGTGCGCGCGCTTCCCGGAGTTCGCGCGGCCGGAACCACTTCGGCGCTGCCTCTCATCACCACCCGCGTCTCGCCGTCGCTGCCCGAGGGATTTCCGCCGGCGCCGCTCGGCCAGCGGCCCTTGTTCAACATCCAGACGATGACTCCGGGCTATCTCGAAACCATCCACGCCACCCTGCTGCGCGGCCGCGACTTCACGGAGCGCGACGGCGCCAAGGATCCGCCCGTCATCATGGTCAACGAGACCGTGGCGCGCACCTACTGGCCCAACCAAAACCCCATCGGGAAGCACATCGTGCTGGGACGCGCCACTACTGGCGCCGAGGTGGTGGGCGTGCTTGCCGATATCCGCAATAACGGCCTCGCCACAGATACCAAGGCCGAAATCTTTCTGCCGTTCGCCCAGCTTCCCTGGCCCTTCATGAACCTGGTAGTGCGCACCGCGGGCGATCCGCATCGCTTCGTCAATGCCGCCCGCGCGCAGGTAGCGGCCATGGACCGGGATCAGCCGGTCACTGCCGTCCAGACCATGGAGGACGTCATGGAGGCCAGTGCCTCCCAACCGCGCTTCACCACCTTCCTGCTGGGCGCCTTGTCCGCCACCGCCTTGCTTCTCGCCATTGTCGGAATCTATGGCGTCATCGCTTATTCGGTGGCCGAGCGGACCCAGGAGATGGGCATTCGGTTGGCTCTGGGAGCCAGCCGGGCGGACATCCTGAAGTTGGTGCTGCGCCAGGGATTGATCCTGGCGATCCTGGGAATCGGGCTCGGTCTGGCTGCCGCCCTCGCCCTCACACGCTACCTGGCCAGCCAATTGTATCGGGTTTCGGTCACCGATCCAGCCACTTTCCTGGCCGGGGCGGTGTTGTTTGCGGCTGTCGCCCTCCTCGCCAGCTACATTCCCGCCCGCCGCGCCACCCGCGTAGATCCGATGGTCGCTTTGCGGTACGATTGAGCACAAAGAGGTAGTACCCACTTAACCAAATCCAACCGCCACTCCGCCTGCCGGTAGGATATATTACACCAGTAGCGCCTGCGCCCTCCCAGTAGCGCCTGCGCCCTCGGAGGATCCAGTGTTCAAGACTGTTCGCGGCCCGCGAGCCATTTTGCTTGCCTTCCTGGTACTGGCTGCATTCGCACGTACCGTCTACGGCCAGCAGAGCCCGCGGATTACCCGGCCCGTCGATGACAATTCCATTCAGCGTCTGCCAAACACCCGGCGTCCGCTTGCCCTGCCGGAGTACGATCGCGGCCGCGTTGCCGGCAACCTGCCCATGGAACGGATCCAGATCCATTTGAACAGCAGTCCGGAACAGGCGGCCGATCTGGAACAGCTACTCCAGGATCAGCAGGACCCGTCTTCCGCCAATTACCACGCATGGCTCTCGCCGGAGCAGTTCGGCGAACGATTCGGACCGGCCCGGCAGGATCTCGACGCGGTTACCGGGTGGCTGCAGAACCACGGATTCCACACCGTCACCGTAGCCGCCGGCCGGCGCAGCATCGAATTCAGCGGCACCGTGCAGCAAGTGGAAGAGGCCTTCCAGACAGAGATGCATCAATACCTGGTGGACGGCGAAGCCCACATCGCCAACGCTACCGAAATCGCCATCCCGGTCGCGCTGGCCCCGGTGCTGGAGGGCGTCGTCTCCCTGCACGATTTCCGCCACAAGGCGCTGCATCGCGTGGTGACCCCGGAAACCAACCTGACTGGCGGCAGCCATGGCATTTCGCCCTATGACTTCGCGGCCATCTACAACGTCGCCTCGCTGTGGAACAACCACTTCGATGGCACCGGGCAAACCGTAGCCATTGCCGGCCGCACGAATATCAATCCAGCCGACATCACCACCTTCCGCACCGGAGCAACACGCAAATCATCGTGAACGGCGCCAATCCCGGCATCGTGAGCTCCGCGGAAGAGGCGGAGGCCGATCTCGACGTGGAGTGGGCCGGCGGCGTGGCCAAGGGCGCCACCGTCAAGTTCGTAGTCTCCAGGAGCACCAACGCTTCCGATGGCGTGGACCTTTCCTCCTCTTACATTGTGAACAACAATCTCGCATCCGCCATGAGCGTGAGCTTCGGCGATTGCGAATCGGTGTTGGGAACGGGAAACAGCTTCTACAATGGCCTTTGGTCGCAGGCTGCCGCCCAGGGTATCTCTGTATTTGTGGCCGCCGGCGACAACGGGTCCGCAGCATGCGACGCGCCGGCCAGTTCCAAGGGAAACAAGAACACCACAACCCCTGCTGTCTTTGGGCTTGCTGTGAACGGCCTGGCTTCCACTCCGTACAACGTGGCGGTGGGCGGCACCGAATTCAACGACACCGCGTCGCCTGCCACCTGGTGGAACACCAGCAACGATGCGCAAAGCGCGTCGGCCAAAGGCTACATTCCCGAAGTGGTGTGGAATGAAAGCAGCTACACCACGGCGGGCGCCGCCGGCAACGGTTTGTGGGCCGGTTCGGGCGGCATCAGCATGGAATATGCCAGGCCATTCTGGCAGACTGGCACAGGTGTACCGGTTGTCGATCCGGGCACCACCAACCAGAAGCACCGCCTGCTGCCGGACGTTTCCCTGACGGCTGCGGGACACGATGGCTACCTCATCTACCAGGAAGGTTCGCTGTACCAGGTCGGCGGCACTTCTGCCTCTACGCCCTCCATGGCAGGCATCATGACCATCGTCAATCAGTACAGCGGTGGACGCAACGGCAACCCGAATCTCAAGCTCTATCCTCTGGCATCCCATCCCGCGATCTACCACGACGTGACCACGGGCACCAACGCGGTTCCCTGTGAAGGCGGAACGCCCAACTGTTCCGCCGCGGCGCCTGCCGCCAATACCGGAGTCCTGACCGGCTACAACGCTGGCGTGGGATACGATCTGGCCACGGGCTGGGGTTCCATGGACGCCTACGCGCTGGCTGCCAACTGGGGCGCCAGCCTGCCTCCCGTCCTGAACATTACTTCGGTGAGCCCAAATCCCATTACCGCGTCCGCGGCGGCGCAGACGCTGACGATCAACGGTACGGCCTTCCTGTCCGGAGCCACGGTCGGGGTCGGGTCCACCGTCTATGCGTCGAAATTCGTGAGTAGCACGCAACTCACCGTTTCCGTGACCGAGGCTGCCGCTGGGACCTTCGCCGTGACCGTGACTAACCCGGGCGGGGCCACTTCCAATTCCGTCAGTCTGACGGTGAACGCTCCGGTGGTGACGCCTGCTATCACCTCGATCTCGCCCAATCCCATGACGGAATCGAACGCGTCACAATTGCTGACCATCAACGGAACGGGATTCCAGACCGGGCTGACGCTGAGGATTGGCAATCGGAATTTCCCTTCCAGGGAGCTCAATTCCCTGAGCGCCACGAAGCTGACCATCTGGGTGACAACCGGCAACACGGTGGCGACCTACCCCGTGCAGGTGGTGAGTCCCGGATCGGCCGCTTCCAATACAGTCAATTTCAGCGTGGTGAAGTAGACCGACGTGGACGGAAGATCGTCTTTGGTCCTTCTTCACGCTATGCGAAAATCCCGAGCCGCGTGTCCGCCGCAAATCCGTGCCACCCTCCCACGAAAATCCTGAGCCGGTGCGTACGCCGCAAATCCGTGCCAGGCTCGAAATTCGCCGCCTTTTGGCGAATCTTCGTGCCTGGCTCGAATTTGCC
>OKRF01000010.1 GCA_900290315.1 Candidatus Sulfopaludibacter sp. SbA3
GCCATCCACCCCGGCTGCCACCGCGGCGCGTGCCAGCGGCTCGATGAACTGGGGCTGGCCGCCGGAAGCGTTTCCGGCCCCTCCTGGCAGTTGCACCGAGTGGGTGGCATCGAAGACTACCGGCCAGCCGGCATCGCGCATGATCTTCAAGCCGCGCATATCGACCACCAGGTTGTTATAACCGAAGCTCGACCCGCGCTCCGTCAGCACCACCCGGGCATTCCCCGTGGACGCCACCTTTTCTGCCGCCCGATGGATGTCGTGCGGCGCCACAAACTGGCCCTTCTTGATATTGATGATGCGGCCGGTGCGGCCGGCGGCCACGAGCAGGTCGGTCTGGCGGCACAGGAAGGCGGGAATCTGCAGGATATCGGCCACCTCCGCCGCCGCTTCCGCCTGCCCCGGTTCGTGAATGTCGGTGAGGATGGGAAACCCTTCGGCCTTCACGCCAGCTAGGATGCGCAGCCCTTCGCGCAATCCCGGCCCCCGGTACGCCTCGCCGCTGGTGCGATTGGCCTTGTCGAACGAGGCCTTGAAAACAAACTCGCCCACCGCCTGGCGAATGCCGCGCGCCATGCGGTGCACATGCTCCTCACTTTCGATCACGCAGGGGCCGGCGATCAGAACCAGCGGATGGCCGCTCTGAAAGGCGCTGAACTCAATCGGCACGCGAGTATTGGGGCTCCTCTTGCACCTGCGCTTCCATGCGCCGCATGCGGTGCTGGTAGGCCGCGCCGATGAAGGCCTTGAACAGGGGATGCGGCTCCATCGGTTTGCTCTTGAATTCCGGGTGGAACTGGCAGCCCAGGAACCAGGGATGGTCGGCAATCTCGCAGATCTCCACGTAGGTACTGTCCGGCGTCTCGCCGGTGATGCGCAGACCTGCGGCCTTGAGACGATCTTCGTACTCGCGGTTGAATTCGTAGCGATGGCGGTGCCGCTCGTTGATCTCACGCGCGCCGTACGCTCTGTACGCGAAGCTGTTTTCCACCAGACGGCAGGGCCACCCGCCCAGGCGCATGGTGCCGCCCAGATCGTCCACCCCTTTCAATTCGCGCAGTTTGAAAATCACGCGATGGGGAGTGCCGGAGTTGAACTCGGTGGAGTCCGCCCCTTCCAGGCCCGCCACGTTGCGGGCATATTCGATGACCAGCGTCTGCATCCCCAGGCAGATACCGAAATAGGGCACCTTGCGCTCGCGCGCGTAGCGGATCGAGTTCAGCATGCCATCGATGCCGCGCTTGCCGAAGCCACCCGGCACCAGAATGCCGTCGTACCCGCGCAGTTGCTTTTCCCAGTCGTCCCCCACGACGCCTTCAGCCTCAATCCAGTCGATATTGACCTTCAATTCGTGGGCCAGCCCGCCGTGCATCAGGGCTTCCTTGAGGCTCTTGTAGGAATCTTCGTACTCCACATACTTGCCCACCAGCCCAATGGTGACTTCGCCGCGCGGGTTCTGCATGCGCTGCAGCATGGCGGTCCATCGGGTGAGGTCGCGTACCGGAGCGTCGAGCTTGAGCAGCCTGACAATGATATCGTCCACTCCTTCACTGGCGAATGTCACGGGCACTTCGTAGACCGATTTGACGTCGCGCGCGGTGACCACGGCTTCCACATCCACGTCGCAGAAGAGGGCGATTTTCTCCTTCATCTCCTCGGAAATGAAACGCTCCGAGCGGCATACCAGGATGTCCGGCTGGATACCGATGGCACGCAGTTCCTTGACGCTGTGCTGGGTGGGTTTGGTCTTCAGTTCCTGGGCGGCGGCGATCCAGGGCACCAGAGTCACGTGGACGAACAGACAATTGCTGCGCCCCAGTTCATGCCGCATCTGGCGGATGGCTTCCAGGAACGGCAACGATTCGATGTCGCCGACCGTGCCGCCGATCTCGACAATCACCACGTCCACATCCCCGGCTACGCGTTTGGCGGCCGCCTTGATTTCGTTGGTGACGTGCGGGATCACCTGCACCGTCTTCCCCAGATAATCGCCGCGCCGTTCGCGGGCGATGATCTGCTCATAGATGCGGCCGCTGGTCAGGTTGTTGCTTTGCGTGAGACGCGCGTGGGTGAAGCGCTCATAGTGTCCGAGGTCGAGATCCGTTTCGGCACCATCGTCGGTGACGAAGACTTCGCCGTGCTGGAACGGGCTCATCGTGCCCGGATCCACATTCAGATAAGGGTCGAATTTCTGGCAGGTGACCTCCAACCCACGGCTTTCCAGCAGGCAGCCGATGGAAGCCGCGGCGATTCCCTTGCCCAGAGAGGAAACCACCCCGCCCGTTACGAAAATATATTTGGCCATATCGATTTCACTTCACCCCCGATAAAGAAGTCTGGAACAGCCGCGAGACCCGTTCCAGATCCGCGGGCGTGTCCACCCCTAAAGACTCATACTCCGTTTCCGTCACGCGGATCCGGTACCCGTTCTCGAGCGCGCGCAACTGCTCCAGGCGTTCCGCCGTCTCCAGCGGTCCCACCGGCAGGGCGGAATATCCCAGCAGAAAATCCCGTTGATACACGTACAGCCCGATGTGCTTGAAATACGGGGTAGTGCCGCCGCCATCGCGACGGTAAGGAATGGGGCACCGCGAAAAGTAAATGGCGTCGCCCGCGTGGTCTGTGATGACCTTCACCACGTTGGGATCGGAAACTTCCCGCGGATCCTCAATCCGTTTCTTGAGCGTCGCCATCTGTACTTCCGGTTCGTGCACCAAAGGAAGGATGGCGGCATCGATCGCCGCCGGGTCGATGAGCGGCTCGTCTCCCTGGATGTTGACGATAATTTCAGCAGTTTCGGTAGACGCAACTTCCGCTACGCGATCTGTACCCGAAAGATGATCGGGCCGCGTCATACGCACACGCGCTCCAAAATTCCTTGCGGCTTCGAACACTTTTTCGTCATCTGTGGCAATGATCGTGCTCGAAAGATAGCGCGCTTGGGACGCACGTTCATACACATGCTGCAGCATCGGTTTGGAAGAAATGGGAGCGAGGACTTTACCGGGAAAGCGAGTGGAGGAGAAGCGCGCAGGGATCACGCCCAAGATTTTACGCGGCACAGGCGATCATACCATAAAACCGCTGTGATAAACTTGAGAAAGAAAGGCTGGCTGGCCCGAATGCTGCCCTCCTGCCGCAAGTTGTTTGCACTCAGCGCCATTGTACTGGGAGCCGGTCTTTTGGCCCAGGCCCAGGAGGTGGGGCAGGCTTCCGCCCCCATTATTCCGCGCCCCAAACCCGGGGTGAAGGCAGACGTGTTGCCGCGCAGCGACATCCGTGTGGACAGCAACCTGGTCCTGATTCCAGTCACTGTCACCGACCCGATGAACCGCTTCGTCACCGGCCTGGAAAAAGAAAATTTCAAAGTCTTTGAGGACAAGAAAGAGCAGGCCATCAGCGCGTTTTCCAGCGAAGATGCGCCGCTTTCAGTAGGGGTGATTTTCGATTGCAGCGGCAGCATGCATACGAAGCTGGATAAGTCCCGGCTGGCCGTGGCGCAGTTCTTCAAAACCGCCAACCCCGAAGACGAATTCTTCCTGGTGCAGTTCAACGACACCGCGAATCTGATCCAGCCCTTCACGCGCAACCTGGAGGAGATTCAGAACCGCCTCACCTTCACCCAATCCAAGGGTGAAACTGCGCTGTTGGACGCGATCTTTCTGGGCCTTCACGAAATGAAGAAGGCCAGGAACCCGCGCAAGGCCCTGCTGCTTGTCTCAGACGGTGGCGACAACAACAGCCGCTACACCGAAGGAGAAATCAAGAACCTGGTCAAGGAAGCCGACGTCCAAATCTATGCGATCGGAATTTATGAAAGCGGGGCGAACCGGGGACGCACGCCGGAAGAAGCAGCCGGACCCGCCCTGCTCACCGAGATCGCCGAACAGACCGGGGGCAGACAATATTCCGTGGAGAACCTGAACGAATTGCCGGACATCGCCGCCAAAATCGGAGTCGAACTGCGCAACCAGTACATCCTGGGGTACTCGCCCCAGAATCAGGAGCATGACGGGAAGTACAGACATGTTAAGGTAACATTAGTGCAGCCTCACGGCCTGCCTCCGCTCCGTCCATTTTGGAGACTGGGCTATTATGCTCCATCGAAATAAGCGAATTCTGGCAATTCCTTCACTCCTGGCACTGTCGCTTGCCGCATTGGCCGTTCATGCGCAGCAGCAGGCCAAGAAGTCCGCCTCGCAGACGCCGGAAGACGTCGGTCAGGTGTTCAAAGTGGATACCCGGCAGGTGGTATGCAACACCACCGTGGTGGACAGGAACGGCCACCTGGTCACGGACCTCAAACAGAGCGCCTTCACGGTCACCGAAAACGGCGCGCCGCAGAGCATCAGTGTGTTCAAGCGCGAGGACGTACCGGTCTCCCTCGGCCTGGTGATTGATAACAGCGGCAGCATGCGCGATAAGCGCGCCAAAGTGGCCGCGGCGGCACTGGCGCTGGTGAAGGATTCCAATAAAGACGACGAAGTGTTCGTGGTCAACTTTAACGACGACGCCTTTCTCGACCTGCCAGGCAATAAGGATTTCACCAGCGACATCAACGAGATGGAGGAGGCCTTGAGCCGCATCGATTCGCGCGGCGGAACCGCCATGCGGGACGCCATCCGCATGTCCATCGAACACTTGCGCGACAAGGCCCATAAGACCAAGAAAGTGCTGGTGGTGGTCACCGACGGCAACGACAACTCCAGCGTGATCAACCTGGAGAACCTGGTGAAGGGCGCCCAGCAAAGCGAGGTCCTGATTTACGCCGTGGGCCTGTTGAGCGATGAAGAAAAGCGCGAGGCCGCGCGCGCCAAGAAAGACCTGAGCGTGCTCACCGAGACGACCGGCGGCGAACCATTCTTCCCCAAGGACATTGCCGAAGTGGATCGCATCGCCCACCAGGTGGCGCACGATATTCGCAGCCAGTACACGATCGCGTATTCGCCCAGCAATGCCGCCATGGATGGTTCGTACCGCAAGATTCAGATCAGCGTGAACGCCCCCGGCAAATTGCAGGTGCGCACGCGCAGCGGATACTACGCCACGCCCGACGCGGTGAATCCGCCTAAGGGTTCCAACAGTCTCATCAATCACTGATGCTGCGCATCGTCTGGCGGCTCACTCGCGGGTACCGGCTGCGCCCGTGGGCCAGTCCTTATCTGCGCTGGCGGATCGAGACTTATTCCGGAATGCACGCCGATGAAATCACCTTCGCGAAGTTCTGGCAGTTCTCGTGGCGGCACCGCAGAGAGTTGATCCGCTACCTGAACTGGGCCGCCCGCATGGCTGGCGTACAATGACACTTTGCTGAGGAATATTCAACTCCTGCTGCGCCTGGTGGTCCAGCCGGCCGATGCCATGAGCCAGATCCTGGACCGGGGCAGCCTCCTTTTTGCCAGCCTCGCCGCGCTGGCGGCCGGGCTCCTGTCGGGCGGGGGTGTGCAGGGCCTGCACTTCAGCTTTTACACGCCGCTGCTGGTTCTGGCCATCGCCTATGTGCCCGGAGTGCTGCTGCTGAGCACGCTGCTGGGGCGGCTGGGAAGCATCGGGATGGTGTTTCAGCGCGATTATTCCACGCTCCTCACCTGCACCGCCATGGCGTGGGCTGCGTCGCAGATCCCGTTCGTAGTGGCGGCGCAAATGCTTCCTCCGCAGATTCTGGTGTGGCCCGCTCTGGCGTGCGTGGGGTACTTCGCAGTCCTGATGTTCTTCGCCGTCCGCACAGTGTTCGGCACGGGGAACGGTGTGGCGGCCGGAGTGGTTTCGCTTTCCTGGCTGCCGCTGGTGGCGCTGGCGTTCCTATGGGGGCCGCTGAGCATGATTCTGCGCTGGGTGGCGTCGCCCTTCTTCCTTTTTTTCGCGTGGTATTACCTGGGGAGCGAGTTTCAGAACCTGGGCTCCGGCTTCCGCAGCCGCCAGAACTTCCAGAGAATGCTGGAGGCCGCGGCGGTCAATCCCCACGATGGCGACGCGCAGTATCAGCTCGGCTTGATTTATCAGCAGCGCCGGCGATATTCCGACGCCATCCAGCGCTTTTCGAATGCCGTGGCGATCGACCCCACCGAGACTGACGCACACTATCAACTGGGCCGCATCGCCATGGAACAGGGACGTGTTGCCGACGCTATCGCGCATTTCGAGGCCGTGCTCAAACAGGACGAGCGTCACAGCTCCAGCGAGATTCATCGCGACTTAGGCAGCGCGTATCTGGCCGCGGAACGCCTGGGCGACGCCCGCAGGGAGCTCGAAATCTATGCTGGCCGGCGGGAATACGATCCCGAGGGCCTCTACTGGTACGGCCGGGTGATGGAGCGCTTCGGCGATAAGGCCGCGGCTCGCGCGTTGTACGTGCGCGCAGTGGAAGCGGCCCGCACGGCGCCGCGCTATCGCCGCCGCTTCACCGCGAAATGGAGCCGCCTGGCGCAGAAGGAGTTGTAAAGAAAGCGATCCGGTGGCTGGGTAACGCCGGCGATCTTGTCGCCGGTTGCGCCGTCCGACCGGCGACAAGATCGCCGGCGTTACCCAGACGACACAAGGCGATCGTCCTACCCTACAATGTTTCATGGCCCGACGCCGCTTCTTTGTACCTGCGATTCACGCCGGCGCCGCCGAGTTGCGCGGCGAGGAGGCGCGCCATCTAGCCCGCGTGCTGCGCGCCGAGCCCGGCCAGCGTTATGAGATTTCCGACAATGAGTGCGTGTGGCTGGCCGAAATCGCCGAAGCGCACGGCGACCGCGTGGTGTTCCGCGCCATCGAGCCCATCGCCGCTCCCATGCCGCCGGTGCGCATCACCGTGTGCGCCGCCTTGATCAAGTTCGATCGCTTCGAATGGATGGTGGAAAAGGCCACCGAACTCGGCGCCGCGCGCATCCAGCCGGTAGAAGCCGCGCGTAGCGAAAAAGGACTCTTCGAAGCTTCTCACAAGCGCAGCGAGCGCTGGACGCGCATCGCGCGAGAGAGCAGCCAGCAGTCGCGCCGTCTACGCGTTCCGGAGATCCTGGCCGCTTTGCGTTTCGCGGCGGCACTGGCGCTGGAAGCGGACTTCCACTACTTTCTGGAAGAAGCCACCACCGCGCCACCGCTTTTGCGAGTGCTGCCCGCGACGCGCGATCCATCAGGACATGTGGCCCTGCTGATCGGTCCCGAAGGCGGATGGACGGACGCGGAACGCCACGCCGCCACGGCTGCCGGCTGGCACGCGGTGTCGCTGGGCCCCCAGGTACTTCGTGCGGAAACAGCCACTGCCGCGGCCCTGGCGGTGGTGATCAACGCGTGGATCTAGCGAATTCACTACAATGAAACCAGGACCCTGGGGAGCGCGTGGCCAACACCTTCGATATTGCCTTAAGCATCATTTTCTTCTTCACGCAGTTTCGCATCACCAGGTTACTGCTCGGTGCGGCGCACAAGCGTCTGGCGGGACCCGCGCTGCGTGCCACCCGCGCGGCCATCGCACTTTTCGACCTTCTGCTTTTCGCCGGATACGTGCTGAGCTTCTCCGATCTGGCGGCCCGGCTGCGGGTCCCCGGCAGGCTGGCTTCGGTGGTAGGCGCCTGTGCCTTGGTGTACCTGATGATCGCCACCGGAGTACTGGCACTCCATACGGCCGTCCAGTACATTCGCAAGCGCTTCGAACCCTCGCTGGATCCCGGCCGGCGCCGCTTGCTCAACGCGGCGGGAAACGCCGTTCTGGCAGCACCCTTCGCTGTGCTGGGCTACGGGTATGTCCGCCGGACCGATTTCCGGGTGCGCGAAATCGACGTGCCCATCCCGGACCTTCCACACGATCTCGACGGATTGCGCATCCTGCAACTCAGCGACATCCACTTGAGCGCCTTCCTCGGCGAGGCCGACCTGGCACGTGTGGTGGATGCCGCCGTCGAAACACGGCCCCACCTCGCGGTGATTACCGGCGACCTGATCTCTGCCCGCGGCGATCCGCTGGATGCGTGCATCCGCCAGCTTGCCCGCGTTAAGGCCGACGCCGGAGTCTTCGGCTGTATGGGCAATCACGAGCGGTACGCGCGCGTCGAAGCCTATACCGAGCAGGCAGCCGCGCGGGTCGGCATCCGTTTCCTGCGGGGCCATGCCGAGCCGCTCCGCTTCGGCGATTCCCTGTTGAATCTGGCCGGTGTGGACCACCAGTCCAAAGCCGGCGGGAAGCGCTACCTGGTGGGGGCGGAGAAGCTGGTGCAGCCGGGCGCGGTCAATATTTTACTGTCGCATAATCCGGACGTATTTCCGGTAGCCGCCGCGCAGGGCTATAATCTCATGCTTGCGGGACACACGCATGGCGGACAGGTCACGGTCGAGATTCTGGATCAGGCGATCAACCCCGCCAGGTTCTTCACTCCCTATGTCTATGGACTGTACCGCGCCGGGGGAGCGGCAGCGTACGTCACTCGGGGCATCGGGACCATCGGCATTCCCGCCCGCATCGGCGCGCCTCCGGAGATCTCCGTGCTGCGGCTCAGAAAGGCATAATCCCGCGTTCCCGTGCGCTATCTCATTCTGAGCGATCTTCACGCCAATCTGCAGGCACTGGAAGCTGTGGCCGCCGATACCGCCGGCCGCTACGACCTGGCCCTGTGCTGCGGCGATCTGATCGGCTACGGCGCCGATCCGAATCCCATTGTCGACTGGGTGCGGACCAACTGCTCTCAGGTAGTCCGCGGCAATCACGACAAGGCGTGCACGGGGCTGGACGACCTGGAATGGTTCAATCCCGTGGCGCGTCACGCGGCCATATGGACCCAGCAGGCGTTGACGCCGGAGAACACTCAATACGCCCGCGATCTTCCCAAGGGTCCGCTTCTGGTGGAGGGTTTCGAGCTGGTTCACGGCTCGCCCTACGATGAAGACGAGTACGTTCTGGCGGCGTTTCGAGCTGGTTCACGGCTCGCCCTACGATGAAGACGAGTACGTTCTGGCGGCTGATGAAGCCACGCAGGCCTTCGGCTACCTGGAGCGGCGCCTCACCTTCTTCGGCCACACGCACGTGCAGGGCGGTTTCATCTGGAATCACTCGCGCGTGGAAACCATCCTCCGCCCTTCGCTGCGCAGCGAGAGCCAGGTGATGGAAGTCGACCCCGCCTGCGCTTACCTGGTGAACCCGGGGTCTACCGGACAGCCGCGCGATGGCGACCCGCGCGCCGCTTATCTGCTTTACGATTCCGACGCTTCCATCCTCACGTACTACCGCGTGGCGTACGATGTGGCGGGCGCGCAGAAAGCCATTCGCGATGCCGGCCTTCCCCCCATTTTGGCCGACCGCCTTTCCGTCGGGAGGTAGTAGACTAGCTCTATATGAACTATTACGGCGCTCAGGAACTGGCTGCGAGTTTTCGCACCGTTCGCAAAAACACGCTCACTATTGCTGAAGAAATCGGCGAAGCCCATTACGGCTTTCGCGTTACCCCTGACACCCGAACGATCGGACAAACACTGGTGCACATTGCCCATGTATGCGAATTGCAGGAGCATGTCCACGGTGAATTGCACCTCACCGCACTGGAAGGTTTCGACTTTATGGGGTTCATCGGCCCCCTGATTGCCGATGAGCAGACGGCACGCACCAAGGAAGAGGTCATCGCATTGCTGCGCGAGTCGGGCGAGCGCTTCGCTCACTGGCTGGACGGCCTTTCCAACGAGTTTCTGGGAGAGACGGTGGCGATGCCGCCGGGAATGACGCCCGCCACCAAGTCACGCTTCGAAATGATTCTCGGCGTCAAAGAGCACGAAATGCACCATCGCGGTCAACTGATGGTGATGGAACGTATGGTTGGCGTGGTGCCGCACCTCACGCGCGAATTTCAGGCCCGCATCGCCGCCATGACGGCTTCGGCTACGGCCACCGCGAAAGCGTAAAACGGGCTACGCTCCCTTACAGTCGCGGCTCTGAGCTCGCATCGGAGCCGCGACCGTGAGGGAGCGGTTAGCATTTGATTTACCCTTCCTTCCGGCGAATTGCGTTCATGCGCGCAAAGAAATTCGCCACTGACTGAAGCTCGGCCTCGGGCGTTTCCGCAAGAAACGCCCCAAATTGTTCATCCACTCCCGCGTACATCGCTTTGATCTTCCGCAGTTTTTTAGGGTTGACCCGGACGATCACGCTGCGCCGGTCGTTTGGATTGGGTTCGCGCTTGACAAAGCCGGCCCTTTCCAAACGATCGAGCATCACCGTGACGCCGCCCGTAGTCAACCCGGTACACTCCGCCAGTTTGCCGGGTGTCACCGGCCCCAGCAGATCCAGAAGATTGATGCACTGCATATCCGTCATGTGCAGCCCGACGCGCTCCGCCAGCTTCTGATGAAACAGAATGGTACCGGCGATAAAGTGCCGGATGTGGCCGAACATGGCCGCGTGCAGGGCAGTGCGATTCTCGCTTGACATAGTCATAGATAACGCTTATTTTGTAAGTATCTTGCTAAATAAGAATTCAGCCCGGCAAGATATCGAGGCACTTTCATTATGACAGCTACGGTGCAGAAGGGTTATCGCGGAATCGGTATGGAGGGGTCCATTGCCCGGTGGTACGAGAAGACCACGCGTAAAGACGCGGAGGAATTCCGCAAGCTGGGGGCGCGCCTGCAATCGCTCTTGCCCGAGGGCGGGGACGCGCTGGAAGTGGCGCCGGGGCCCGGCTTCCTGGCCGTCGAACTGGCGCGCGGCGGCAAACTGCGAGTCACCGGATTGGATATCAGCAAGACGTTTGTCGAAATCGCGCGGAAGAACGCGGCGGATGCCGGGGTGCGGGTGGAGTTCCGCCAGGGAAACGCGTCGCAGATGCCCTTCGCGGATGGCAGTTTCGATCTGCTGGCCTGCCGCGCCGCGTTCAAGAATTTCTCCGCGCCGGAAACGGCGCTGCGGGAAATGCACCGCGTGCTGCGAGTGGGCGGCACGGGCGTCATTATCGACCTCAGGCGCGATGTTCCCATGAGTGAAATCAAGCGCTATGTCAGGCGTTTGGGCTTGAGCGTCTGGAGCCGCTGGTGCACCACTCTGACGTTCCGCTTCATGCTGCTTAAACGGGCCTATACCCGACCGGAATTGGAGAAAATGCTGGAGCCGATCGGCTTTGCCGAGACCGAAGTCCGCATCAACGAAATCGGCATGGAAGCGTGGTTTGTGAAGTAGCGTCACTCCTCGCGCAAGGCCACCAGGGGATCCAGACGGGCGGCGCGGCGAGCCGGCAAATAGCCCGCCGCGGCTGCCACCAGCAGCAGTAAGACGCAGGCGCCCACAAGCGTTGCGGGGTCGCCCGGCGTCAACCCAAACAACATGCTGCGCACCAGCCGTGCGCATCCGAAAGCTGCTCCGAGACCCAACGGCATTCCAACCAGCACCAGTCCCGCCAGATCCCGCAGCATCAAGGACAGGACGCTGGCACGTGTCGCCCCCAGCGCCATCCGGATGGCCACCTCGCTTCGCCTGCGGGCCGCGCTGTAAGCCACTACGCCATACAGTCCGGCGCTGGCCAGAATCAGCGCCAGCAGGCCGAAGAAACCGGCAAGTGTGGCCACGAGCCGTTCCTGCAGAAGGGCGCTAGCCACCTGCTCGGAGAGGAACTGGAAGTGCAGCGAGATTCGGGGGTCGGTGGCGCGCGCCGCTTCTTTCACCCCACTGACCACTGCTGAAGAGGAACCCGCGAAGCGCACTTCATATGTGCCGATATCGGGATTCTTCTCCGGAGTTTGCGTGATCGGCAGGTAAACGGTGGGCGGCGGCGCATCTCGCAGAGACAGATACTTGGCATCCTTCACCACGCCGACCACCTGAACCACATATTCCGTCCGAACGGCTTCAAAGGTGCCGTCGTGGTACGTCCGGCCGATCGGATCCACGCCCGGGAAATACTGTCGCGCCGCCGTTTCATTCAGGATGGCGACATGCGGCGAGCCCGCGGTGTCGCTCACCGCGAAATCGCGGCCCTTCCTCAGCGGCGTGTCCAGTGCCTGAAAGTAGCCCGGCGTCACCAGATTGATCCAGGCGTGGACGCTCTTCCTTCCGCCGCCGGGCGCGTCCAATTCCACATCCCACTGCGTGGAGCCTCCATCTACCGGTGTCTCTTCGGCACGGGCCGCGGCCTGCGCTCCGGGAATGGCACGCAGGCGCGCCAACAGTTCATCCGCGATCATGGTCTGGCGCTCCGGTGCATATTTCCCGCCGCGCAAATCGGGCTGTACCAGGAGGACACCTTCAGTGCGGAAGCCCAGGTCCTGCCGGAGCAGGTTCCGCAGACTACCGGCGAACAGGCCAGCGCCCACCAGTATCAGTAAACTGAGCGCGACCTGCGCAACTACCAGCGTCCGGCCGAGGCTCCAACGGCACTGCCGCTGGGTGAGCCCGCGGGCGCCCTGCTTCAGCGCTTCCGCCGTGGTCAAGCGCGTGGCCCGGAGGGCCGGAGCCAGTCCGAAGAGTATTCCTGTCAGGATGGCCGCGCCCGCCGTGAATGCCAGAACCCGCAAATCGGGTGAAAGATCGAGGAAACGCGCCTGCCCCGGTTCGGAGATCAGCGAGACGATGGCCGGGCAGCCCCAGAACGATAGCAGCACTCCGCATCCCCCACCGAGCAGGGACAACACGACGCTTTCCGTCAGCAGTTGCCGGACGAGACGGCCGCGTCCCGCGCCCACCGCCAGCCGCACGGCGATTTCCCGCTGCCGCGCGCCGGCCCGCGCCAGCAGCAGATTGGCGATATTGACGCAGGCAATCAGGAGCACCAGTCCAACGATTCCCATGAGCACCAGGAGCGATGGACCGTACTGGTCACGCACACTGGAGAGCCCGTTCGCGGCCGGCCTGACATCGAGAGTGTCTTTCAGGAATCCCTCCTGGAATTCCTTCGGCAGGTCCGTAGCCAACGCCCCGCGGAATACGGCAGGGGCCAGCACCTTCATGCGCGCCGTGGCTTGCTGTTGGCTCACACCGGGCTTCAGGCGTCCAAGAATGGCGAGCCACCAGGTGGCGCCGCCGTTCATCATCGGGTGGCCAGCGTCAAACACCGCCTCGCTGGTCAGCGGCACCGCGACATCGAATGTCTCGCCCACTTCGACGCCAAAGAAGCCGCGCGGAGTCACTCCCACCACCTGGAAGGGATGCCCATCCAGCCGGATGGTGCGGCCGGCGATGTGCGGATCGCCGCCTAGCTCGCGCTGCCAGAATCCGTAGCTGATGACCGCGACGGGACCGGCGCTTCCGCCGCCGGGCTGGTCGTCATCCACGGTAAGGGCGCGCCCAATCAGGGGCGCCACGCCGAGCGTCCGGAAATAGTCGCCGCTCACATAGAGGCCGCGCGCCAGTCTCTTTTCTCCGCCAGTGGCCAGGTCGAAGTGGACGGGGCTACAGGCAAGTACGCTGGAGAAGACGTCCTGACGCCCACGGATTTCGGTCCACAGGGCGTAAGTAAAGTCGTCGAAGCGCCCGTGGCGGAACAGATGGCCCAGGCGCTCCGGCTGCTTTACGGGCAGAGACTTCATGAGCACCGCATTCACGATGCTGAAAATGGCAGTATTGGCGCCGATGCCGAGAGCCAGCGAAAGCACCGCGGCCGCGGCGAACAGCGGACTCTGGCGCAGCGCGCGGAATGCATAGCGCCCGTCCTGCAGCAGGCCTTCCAGCCAGTGCCAGCCCCATTCGTGGCGAACCTCTTCCTTGATCTGCGCGGGGCCGCCCATTGCCAGACGGGCTCTCCGGCGCGCTTCCTCTGGCGGCAGCCCGGTCCGCATCAGCTTGCCGGTTTCGCGCTCCAGATGATATGCGAGCTCCTCGTCGAGCTCGGCTTCAGCGGCCTTGCGGCGCCATAGGTCTCTGAGCATAAGCATCTCCTCCCGTTTAAGCCATGTCCAATAGCAGACCCACCGCCGCAGCGAGTTTGCGCCACGCGAGCTCGTCCATTTGAAGCTGTTTCACGCCGGTGCGCGTCAGCTCGTAGTATTTGGCGCGGCGGTTGTTGTCCGAGACGCCCCAGTGCGCCTTGATCCCACCCTTCCGCTCGAGCCGATGCAGCGCCGGATACAGCGAGCCCTGTTGCACCCTCAGGGCATCGTGGGAAATCTGCTGGATCCGTTCGGAAATCGCCCACCCGTGGAGAGGCTCCAGGGCCAGGGTTTTCAGAATGAGCAGATCGAGCGTGCCCTGAGGCAGGTCCATCCGTTCGTCAGACATGTTGCTCCCCTTCCACTTCTACAAAGAGAAGCATATCTCAGGCCTTGTCGAAGCGCAAGGGGAATGTCGCGCGGGGTCGGGGGCCAGCAACGCCACCGACTGCGTCGGATTGAACGGGATGTGACTCGGCGCATCGCGAGTTTGACCGGCGGCAAGACCGCCGGCGTTACCAGGTTTCGCGGGTGTTCAGCCTTCACTTAACTCTAGTCAGCATCCCCTGGTTATCTATATCGCATCTTGTTGATTTCTCGCTCAAAACTTATTCTTTGAGGTAAAGAGATCTTAGATGCAAATTGCCGCCGACGAACACCCAGTAGAATCCCTTCTATCGCAACCTTCCGCTACCCGATCTCTGAACCATATCACGCCCCTCATTCTTTATGCGCTGACTGGCTTCACAGGAATTCTGGCGGAGCAGGGTTTCGAGAAGTACATCACGCTCCTGGTGGGCGCGACGGCATCGGCGTCGGCGGTTGTCCTGTTCACGTACTTCCTGGGATTCGCGCTAGGCGGCTTCGCGACGGCGCGGCTGCTCAAGGGCAGGCGAGTCGCCCGCCCGCTGTTGGTCTACGGGATCGTCGAGCTCCTGGTTGGTATCTCGTGCGTAGTGTTCTCCGCGGAGTTCCACAGCCTTGTCGATCGATTGGCGCCGTTGCAGGATCTGTTCGGCAGCGTGACCTTGCGATTTCAAGCGCGGTTTCTCTGTGGCTGCCTGCTGGTACTGCCCACGGCGGCCCTCATGGGCGCGTCCTTTCCGCTGATCGCGAGCGTTCTGGATAGAGGAGATCCCGCCGGCAAGAAACGTTGGATCCAAGCGTACGTCGCGAACCTAATTGGAGCGTGCCTGGCTGCCTTGACCGCGCCCCTCGTCATCATGCCGGCGCTCGGGCTTCGCGGCAGCCTGTGGCTTTGCTTCGCCATTACGGCTGCAGTTTGCGCAGCTACCGTGGTGTTGCGCCCGGCAGTGTTTCGCCCTTGCTCCGATCGCGTCATCCACAACAAGGCGCGCAGCGTCAGGGCGGTCCGCCTGTTGCTCGCCGCCTCGTTCGCTTCGGGTGCGGTCTTCTTTGCGCTCGAAGTGATCTGGACCCATCTGGTGGGCGTCGTTATCGGCTGTAGCATCTATGCGTTCTCCTGGATGCTGACCGCCGTTCTGCTGGGCCTCCTGATCGGCGCATGGCTAGTGAACCGCAGAGGGCAACGCAGTATCAAGCCCGCGAACCTGTTTCAGGCCGGCGCCCTGATGCTGCTGTTCCAGCTTTGCCTTTGGGACCGCGTGCCTCTCCTCTTCAGACTGGGACCGCCAGCCGCTTTTCAGGGGTCATTCTACTTCGCGGAGTTCTACAAGCTGGCGATCGCATGCCTGCTGCTGGTGCCCGCCTCAACAGTTCTCGGACTGATCTTCCCGACGCTGTTGGCCAGTCCGCAATTCGAGGGCGAAGCCAACTCGCACCTGTCCGGCTACCTGAGCGCGGCCAACTCGTTGGGCTGCCTGGTGGGTGCGCTGCTGGGCGTGTTCGTGCTGATCCCATATCTCGGTTCCGAGCTTTCCCTCAAGGCGATCGGTTTGGCGCTGCTGGCATTCTGGTTCCTGTTTTTGCTCCAGGAGCGGCCGGCGCGGCGCCGGCTTGCCTTCGCCGCCGCCGCGGCGGTTTGCGCAGCCGCCATCCTCGTTTCGCTTCACTGGAACTGGAGAACCCTGACGGCCGGCTTCGGCAACTACTACGGCCCGAAGTCGCTGGAGGCCCGTCCGACGCCTGGGGTGAAGTCCCTCTTCAGCCTGGTTTTCCACGACGAGAGCGTGCAAGGCGGGTTGACCACGGTTGTGCGACAGACTATGCAGACTCCCCGCGATACCAGCGAGATCCGCACCTTGTACACCAACGGCAAATTCGAAGGAGATGATGACCTTGGGGGCCAGATGAATGCGCAGCTAGGATTCTCCGCCATTCCCTCGCTCTTCGTGAGCCGCTTCGATCGTGCATTGCTGATCGGCCTGGGGACCGGCCACAGCGCCGCCGCGCTCAGACACCTGGGCTACCGCGAAATCGACATCGCCGAGTTTGCCCCAGGAATCGTGGCTGCGGCACGCCAGTCGTTTGCCAGCCTCAACGACGGCATTCTGGACGATCCGCACACGCGCTTGTTCCTGGAGGACGGACGCAATGTGCTGCTTACGAACCGGCAGCGTGCCTACGATCTCATCACCATCGAAATAACCAGCATCTGGTTTGCCGGCGCCACGAATCTCTACTCACAGGAGTTCTACCGGCTTGCGCGTAAGCGGTTAAAGCCGGATGGCGTGCTACAACAGTGGATTCAGTTGCATCACGTTGGCCCGCGAGAGGTGGTCTGTGCGCTTGCGACGGCACGCACCGTCTTCCCCTACGTGGGACTGTGGCTCTATGGCAACCAAGGCATGATGGTCGCCTCCACCCGCCCCCTGGTGTTGAATGAAGCACGGCGTTCGGAGTTGGCCCAACGCTTCGGATCGGCACCGCTGGTGGATGAACTCTACAAATCCATGTTGGTCTCGCCGAACGGGATGACGCGGCTGGTCCGTGAGTTTCAGCCTGTGATCAATACGGATCACAATCGCTGGCTCGAATACTCTACTCCGCGCTACCAGTCGAGTAGTTTCGACTGGCTGCGGTACAACCGTCACATCCTTTTGCAGTACGTGAACTAGACAACGCCGCGTGCCGCGAGCGAAGCCGAAACCCCATTTTTGAGCAGAAGACAGACGACACAAAACGATCGTCTGTCCTACTGCTTCGACACCGCCATGAGGTTGTCGCCGGGTGTGCGATCTATCAGTTTGTTCCAGGGATCGATTCCCGCCTTTGCCGGCAGACCTTCCACAGTCAGGGTGAACTCCGTCTTGGCCTTCTCGATTTTGTGCTTGGCCAGATAGAGAGGATTGCCCTTGGCGTCCAGCACGCCGATATCGATCCAGTCCGCGAGAGGCACTTCCTTTTCGGCGCCTAGTCCATCGGCCTTGAACTTGCGCGCGGAAACGTCCAGCTTCACTTCGTACTTACCCTTCGAGATTTCGCGGTAGGTGGCGGAATCGGCCTTGTTTTCGTAGAGCATGATGGAATCGAAGGTGTCGTCGATCAGGTATTGCAACTCCGGCGGCGTCACCTTGCGCAGTTCTGCCTCCAGTTCTTTCGCTGTGGTGTAAGGCGGCTCCTGCCACGCCACCTTCTCCACATACGCGCGCAAGGCGCGGTTGACGTTCTCCTCGCCGATATAATCCTGCAGCGCATAGAACACCACGCTGCCCTTATGGTAGTGAATGTAGTCCTGGCCTTCGGAGCGGACCAGGGGCATCTCCTTCTTCGTTTCGTTGCTGCGGCCGTTGAGGTATTGGTCCATCTCGTACTTGAGACTCGTACTTGAGAAAGCGCCGCATGCGCGCCGGGCCGAATTCCTTCTTCATCACCATCAGTGCCGTGTACTCTGCCAGCGACTCGGAAACGGTGGCAGAGCCTTGCACGTCCGCCCCAACTACCTGGTGGCCCCACCACTGGTGGGCCACTTCGTGAGCCGTGACGTAGTACGGATAGTCGAGATCGGAACCCGATCGATTCCGAATAAGGCACCGACGCCAGGAAAGACTGCGCGAAGGAGGAATACCGCGGGAATTCCAGAATGCGGATGGTCTTGTTCTGATATGGGCTGAAATTTTTCGTGCAGTAAGTCAGCGCATCCTTCAGCCCCTGCATCATCTTACTCAGGTTGTATTCATGGCCGGGGTGGTAGTAGATGCCCAGATCCACGTCGTTCCATTTATCCCGCACTACGCGGTAACGGGCGGAGACGGCGCAGAAGAAGTTCAGTGCCTTGCCGCGGGTACGGTACTCGAAGAAGCGTCGCGGACCCTCGCTCCACTCGCGCACCAGTTCCCCTGGAGCGATCGCGATCTGGTCCGGATCCGTGGAGATGGTGGCGTCGAGCGAGACCCAATCCGAGCTGTGGGAGGTGTCGTTCCGCATGCGGGCAACGGGGTCGTCTATATCGTACATGCGCGGTTTGGGAGCGAGACCGTGCTTGCGGCGGACGGCATCTTCGGAGAGTTCGGCGCCCTCCTGATAGCCGAAGTCGGGAAAGGATTCGTAGTTGAGAAAGGTCCCGTTCTCCACCACCAGCGTAGAGACGCCGCCGTTCGAGAAGCCGCGGGGGGCGAACTCGATATCGAAATCCATCGATCCGGTAGCGCCTGGCGGCAGCGCCTGGGGCAGCCGGTAGATGCGCAGGCCGGCGTCGCGATCCTGGGTCTGGAGTTCCGCGGGAAAGGAGAACTGCATGCGGTGGATCTGCCAATCGTCGTCAAAGCGCTGCGTCACCAACACCTGATCGATAGGACGGCCGTATTTGTTGGCAATCTGGTACGTGCCGTGCGCCCGGAAGCGGCCCTGCGAGGGATATAAGTCAATCGCCACATTGGTGGCGGTGATGCGCGGCTGCGGAATCCCGATGTATTTCCGGTACTGCTTTTCGTAGCGCTTGGCCTTTTCGTCGTGCTGCCAGGTGGTCTGGTAGCGGTGCAGCACGTGAGTGTTGTAAAGGATGAAAGCCCCCTGCCCGGCGAAAGCGGCGCCCGCGGCGAGCAGCAGGGCCGCGGCGGGCCTGTGGAATCGCAGGCGCGCCATGCGCAGCCGCCAGTGCCAGTCTGTGGCCAGCCCCTGCACCCAGAACAGGTTCGCCAGAAGCGCCAGCAGCACCGCCGCGCAGGCCCAGTAGGCATTAAACAACAGTTCCGGCCGTAGGAAGAACCCGAACCCGTTCATGTCCGAGTAGATGTGGCCGGTGCCGGAACCGTAGTTATAGATGTGCTGCTCAAATCCCAGGCGTCCCATGAAGGTCGCGCACAGGTAATACACCACCATCACGAAATGTCCCCGGTATTTGTGGTTCACCAGAGTTTGTACGGTGAGAGCCAGAACGCAGGTGAGCAGATAGCCAATGAGTTGCAGACCCAGCAGTTCTTTGACGTAGAGCAGCGGCTCCAGACGGGTGTATCCCTTGGAAAGTTGGACGCCCATGCCGGCCAGCATCAGCACCGTCTGCAGAAGCGTCGGGATGAGGAACAGCGCCAGCATTTTGGCCAGAAAGACGGTCCAACGCGGCAGCGGCAGAGCGTCCACCAGCTCATTGGTTTTGGCATCGCGCTCCCGCCAGACCAGTTCGCCCGAGTAGAGCGTGATCAGAATCAGCATAAAGATGGCGAAGGAGCCGCCCGCAATCGCCATGGTCTGGTAGGTGACGGGGTAAGTGGGAGTGCCGTACCAATCGCTCAGCGAACGGCCGGCGAAGCCGACCACCAGGATTCCGGCGAGCACGATGGCGATGAAGTAGATGTTCTTGACGGTCTCGGTGAAGTTGAGCCAGGTGAGGCGGAAGAGCGCACGGAGCGCGGCCGCATGCGAAAAATCATGCGTCACACTGCGAGGCGCCGGGGCCTCGGGGACCTCCACCCTGCCCGCCGCCTTCGAGCCCGCACCGCGCAGCGCCAGGCGGAATTTCCACCACGTGAACGCCACTAGCGCCGCGCCCACGCCCAGCCACAGCACGCGATTCCACAGCAGCAGGCCTTCCAGGCCCACCAGCCGCACATTCTTTTCGGCGACGGTCCAGTATTGCGTGAGGCGGTCGCCGGCCTCGTTGCCAAAGGGGTCGACCAGGGAAGCCACCCAGCGGTTTTCGATGTCCCCTGTCAGAGTCGCGGCAATCAGGTATCCGGTGACCAGCAGCACGTTGCCCAGGTAGACCGCATTGGCCTTGCGCGATAGCGCCCCCAGCGAAAAGAAGATGGCGCACATCAGCAGAATGTTGGGAATGATCGACGTGACATACGGCATGGCATAAGCCAGGAAGCGATTGGGGCCGAGCCGCACTGCGTCCATGCCGGGCAGCCAGGTAGCGGCATAGGCTCCCAGGCCGATACTGGTAAAGATCAGAACAAGAATCGCCGATGCTTCCAGAAACCGGCCCGCCAGGTATTCGGTCTTGCGGATGGGATAGCTGAACAGGAAGGTGTCGCTGCCGGTTTCGAAATCCTGATACGCTGCGCGCCCCGCCACTGCGGCCATCACGAGCATCCCGAAATATCCGAAAAGGGTGATCACGTTATGCAGAATGTAGGGCGAATTGACCAGCACCTTGCCTTCGCCCAGGTCGATGAGGGAGTCGCTGATGGCGCCGCCGGTGCCCGCCATCGCCACAAACGCCGCGGCGAAAAACACCGCGAAATAGATGTAGGTCGAGATCGCGCGGATGTGCCGGGCGAATTCGAAGCGGAAGATCGCGGTCAGCACAGCGCCAGCTCCGGATTGTGCACGGTGGAGAAGTAAACGTCTTCCACATCCGGCACGGCAGCGGTAAATTCCGTTCCGGGGCACGTCTGCGAGAAGACCCGGATCACCGTCTGTCCGGCGGCCAGCCGCATAGAGATCACCGGCAGCGTTTCCTGGTAACGCGGCACGTCGGCGCGCGCCACACTGGTCTGCCAGATGCGGCCCTCCAGCCGCTCCGCGAGTTCGCCCGGAGCGCCGGAAGCGACCACGCTTCCCTGGTGAATGATGGCCATTGCCGGGCAGAGATCGCTGACGTCGCTGACGATGTGGGTGGAGAGGATGACCACCACGCGCTCGCCAATTTCGCTCAGCAGGTTGTGGAAGCGCGAGCGCTCTTCGGGGTCGAGGCCCGCCGTGGGCTCGTCGACTATCACCAGTTTGGGGTCGCCGATCAGCGCCTGGGCGATGCCGAAGCGCTGTTTCATGCCGCCGGAAAAGGTGCCCAGGCGCTGGTTGCGGGCCTCCCAGAGGTTGGTCTGGTGCAGCAGCATGTCGACGAGCGCGCGGCGCTCGGTGCGATTGGCGATGCCCTTGAGTTCGGCGAAGTGGTCCAGCNNTCACTTTGGGATAAAGCCCGAACTCCTGCGGCAGGTAGCCCAGAAGCCGGCGGACGCGGTCTTTCTCCGCCAGCACGTCCAGGTCGTCCAGGAAGACGGTGCCCGAATCGGCCTCCTGGAGGGTCGCCAGAATCCGCATCAGGGTGGATTTCCCGGCGCCGTTCGGCCCCAGCAGTCCGAAGATTCCGGAGCCGGCGGTCAAAGTAACGTCGCGCAGCGCGCGGACCCCATTGGGGTAGGTTTTCGATAGATTCCGGATGCGCAGTTCCATGGGTGAGATGATTCTAACCGAACCTCCCCGGCAAGGTAACTGGGCATTTAGAGCCACAATGTGACTGGAGCGCGCGCGGGACCAAACTCGCCCAGAGAATGGTAAGAGGCGTTCGAGGCTCTACCGTTTGATGACAAGCGGGCCTTCGCCATGGAGATTCTCCGGCGGACGCGTGAACTGCCGTTTGCGTCCGGCCCCGTCAGCGACGAGGAGATCGGTGAAGCTGGTAAGAGGCTGTTCGCCTTCCTGGATCAAGAGGACAATGCCCTAACGCGGTGAGGTTTGGGTGTTCGATCTCGGGATGGCCGCGAAGGTCCGGCCCGTACTCGTCGTGAGTGTTGCATATGGTGAAGTCGATCGCGCGCTCGTCACGGTAATTCGGCACACCACAACTGCGCGGCTCTCCCTTTGAGATTGCTGTGCCCGCGCCGTTCCTGCACGCCTTGTCCAATCCAGGCGTCAAGTGTACGGGGAGATCTGCAAGGATGTGTAACCGGTCGATTATGAAATTTGCAATTGCCTCCGTCGGCCCACTGGTGTGGGGCCTCCACGCTCAGACCGGTCCCGCGCTTTTGAGCTTCGAAGTCGCCTCCATCAAGCGTAGCGCGCCGGACGCCCAAGGTTTCTTTTTTCAGCCCCAGCCCGGTGGGGGCTTGCGGGCCACGGGCATCACTCTCAAGAATCTCATGGCCATGGTGTACGGTCTGCGCGAGTTCCAGATTTTGGGTGGGCCCGCCTGGGCCGACTCCGACCGGTTCGATATCGATGCGCGTGCGCGTTCAACTTCGGAGAACCCCGCTGCCGGCCAGCGCCCCAACCCGAGTGACTTGAGGGAGCGCGTCAAATCCCTGCTGGCCGAGCGGTTTCAATTAGCCGTTCATAGCGAAAGCAAAGAGCAGAACGTATACGCTTTGGCCGTCGCGAAAAACGGGCCGAAGTTCCACGAAGCAGAACCCGGGTCCGGAACTTTTATCAGAGGCCGGAGGGGTTCGATCACCGGGACGGCAGCCACGATGCAGCTACTGACGGTCAATCTGGCCAACGAAGTTGGTAGCCCCGTTCTGGACAAGACAGGTCTGGCGGGCAGATACGATTTCAAGCTGGAGTGGACGGCAGAGCCGGGCCGCGGCTCCGGTTCAATTGGAGCATCGCCGGCGGGAGCCGACGTTCCCCTGGCCTCTGACCCGGTGGACCGTTCCGTTTTTGCCGCGTTGAAGGACCAGCTCGGCCTGCTCCTCGAACCGCAAAAAGCACCTGTGCCGGTGCTGGTCATCGATCACGTAGAAAAGCCGTCGGAGAATTAGCTGCGACGCCGCCTGCTACAATCGCGCTGTAAGTGAAAGACCCGTTGGTCGGCCCCCTGGCTGCCATTGCCTCTGGGATCCTGGTTTCCCGCTTCGTACCGTTTCATCAGTTCGAGCTTCTGGCCGCCATCGGGGCATTCCTGCTACTGGGGACGCTGGCACAGTGGCTCAAGGCCCGCTTCCTCGCTGGAGTCTGCTGCACCCTGGGACTCTTCTTCGCCGGTGTGCTCACCTCCTTAGCTCACGTCCCCGGTCCCGCGCCGACGCTTGACGTCGAAGGCCGTGAGGTCGTGATCCTCGGCGGGTGTGTGGTCGAACCGCCTGCGATATCGAGCGGGCGCGAGCGCTTCCTCCTGGAACTGGACCGGAACGCGCGGGCCCAGGTGACCCTTTATACCAAAAAGGACGACGAGCCCCTTCCCGCTCTCCGCTACGGCCAGAACATCGAACTGGACGCGCGCGTCCGCAAACCGCGCAACTACGGCAACCCCGGCGCGTTCGATTACGCCCACTACCTGGCACGCAAGGACATTTACTGGACCGCATCCAGCGCGGCAGATAGCGTGCGGATTCTGCCGGGCCATTGCGGGTCTGCCTTTTCCAAGTTCGTGATGGACCTGCGCGCCGCGGCGGTCGGCCGTATCCACCGGATCTTCGGCGGCAACGCCTACCAGGACGGCATGATGCAGGCCATCCTGCTGGGACAGAACTTCCAGATGCAGCGCGTGTGGACGGAGGACTATCGCAACACCGGCACGTTCCACGCGCTGGTGATTTCGGGGACGCACGTGGCCATCCTGGCGGCGTTCTTTCTGTTCTTCCTGCGCATCTGCTTCGTGCCGGACAGTCTGGCGCTGCTGCTCACCGTGATGGCGGCATGGCTCTATGCGCTGGTGAGCGGCTGGGGATCGCCCTGCGTGCGATCTGCGGCGGGGCTGACTTTTTTCATGGTTGCGAGCTATTTCTATCGCGAGCGGCGTCCCCTGAATCTGCTTGCGGCGGTGGCCCTGGGGTTCCTGCTGTTCGACCCCGACCAACTGTTCGAGGCCAGCTTCCAACTCACGTTTCTGGCAGTGGCGTTTCTGGGCGCGTTCGCCACACCGCTGATTCGCGCGACCACGGGTCCACTGGCACGCGGATTCACCGGCCTGGGCGACATCGGCCGCGACCTGCACCTGGAGCCGCGGGTGGCCCAGTTCCGCATCGAAATGCGTCTGCTGGCGGAGACACTGCACAGAGCGGTCCGGCTGCCCACAGGCGCGGCCCGATTCGCCGTGGCCTTCACCGGACGTGTCCTGCTTTTCTTCTTTGAATGCACGGTGATCTCCGCCGTGATTCAGTTGGGGCTGGCGCTGCCCATGGTCGTCTACTTCCATCGCGTCGGTCTCAGCGGCCTTTCCGCTAACGCCTTCGTGGTGCCGGTGATGGGGCTCGCGGTGCCTGTGGGATTCGTCGCGATCTTCACTGGCTGGACGTGGGTAGCGCAGTTCGGTGGCTGGCTGCTGTGGCTGAGCCAGGCGATTGTGAAGTGGCACGCGGCGGTGGAACCCAACTGGCGGATCCCCGCGCCGCCGCTGTGGTTGGCGGTGGCGTTCTCCGCGGCGCTGATCGCGGCTGCTGTGACGCGCGGCCGATGGTGGCGGACAGCGGCCGCCCTGGCTGTAGCTGTGACGTTGGCACTGCTCCTCTGGCATCCCTTCCCGCCAGAGGTCCACCGCGGCCAACTGGAACTCACCGCCATTGATGTCGGTCAGGGTGACAGCCTCCTGGTGGTCTTCCCCGATGGCAAGCGCATGCTGCTGGATGGAGGCGGCATCCCCTCATTCGGGCGCAGCGCCAAGACGCAGTTGGACATCGGCGAAGACGTGGTGGCGCCATATTTATGGGAGCGCTCCATGCGCACCGTGGATGTGATTGCGGTCTCGCACGCGCATGACGACCACATCGGGGGCCTGCCGGCGCTGGTGAGCGATTTCCACCCGAAAGAGCTGTGGACCGGAGCTACGCCAGACAGCCCCGCGTGGGAGGAGGTGCGCGATAGGGCCGCCCGCAACAGGGTGCGGATCGTGCCCATGACAGCTCCCTCGCGATTCGCCTTCGGCGGGGCCGAGATCGAAGTGCTGGCCCCCCTGCCCGATTACATCCCCGGCGATACGCCCAAGAATAACGATTCGCTGGTGATGCGCGTGCGCTACGGCAAGCACTCGTTCCTGCTCTGCGGCGACGCGGAACGCCAGATCGAACGGGGCATGCTGGAGGCCAATGAAATCGAGCCCAGCGACGTCTTGAAGGTGGCGCATCACGGCAGCCGGACCTCCAGCACGGAGAATTTCCTGGCCGCTGTCCACCCGGCCTTCGCGGTCATTTCGGTAGGACTCGACAACAGCTACGGCCACCCCAACCGCGACGTTCTGGAACGCCTGGCCCAGCACGGTGTCGCGGTCCTGCGCACCGACGAAGACGGGCTCATCACCATCCGCACCGATGGGCAGCGCCTCTACGTAGAGCGCTATCGCGACGGCGTGGCTCGCCTGCAGACGGCCGCCCCCTGGGGATATTAAGGCAGGGTAACGCCGGCGGTCTTGCCGCCGGTGGCACAGGCTGACCGGCGGCAAGATCTCCGGCGCTACCCAAACGCCGCGGTCCTGCGCACCGACGAAGACAGACTATCGCGGCGGCGTGGCGCGGCTGCAGCCGCTACCCAAACAAGGTGCTCCACGAAGGATCCAAATACTGCCAGCGTTGCGTGCTGTAGCAACTGGTGGGAATCTCCGGTACGTACAGCAATCCGTGTCCGCGGGCGCAGATGAGCTCGGTGCCGTACCACTCCAGGAAGGCGTGCGAAGCTCCGCCGATTCGCGTGGGATTGCTCAGGAGGCGGAGGCAGACCGGGCAGCGCTGCCGCTGATCGGCCAGTGCCCACCGCACTGCCAGAAGGTTGCCGAAGAAGAACCCATGTGCCACAAAACCAGTCGCCACGATCGATCCCAGATCCAGACTCCCGCAACAGACAATGGGAAGCAAAAGCGCAGCCTTAAGGCCCAGAAAGAGCCACCGCCGCATTCTCGCGCCGGCGGGGGCACTCGCTGGATAGTCGCCAAGGCCTAACGGCGTGGTGGTTGCCAGAATGAGAAGGGCAACCAGGATCCCCAGCAGAAACGGCAGCGCGAAGCTTTCCTGATCCAGCGATCCGCATTCGAAACGGTCGCTCCCGCCCCGATCGTTTTCCACCGTGAGATTCCATCGGGAACCGGCCAGAGGTAGTGTTCGGAGATGGACCAGGACGTACCCAACAGTGCCGCCAGGGAGCTTGGCAAGCTGCGACTCATCCTGAAGCAGCCAGGCATCCATTTTGCCGGGCAGCGTCCACGAAGCCGCCGGAATCACTCCGGCCACCATGGCCCGCTGTCCCGCCACTTGCACAATCCGTCCCACAATTTGAGGATCGCCGCCGAAGTGCTCCCGCCAGGCATCGCGGCTGAGGATCAACCGCGCGCCCGCGTGCGTCGGCGCCGCGACGGGAAGTTGCAGCATATCAAAAAGGTTGTCACTGGCCAGCGCGACCGACATCCCGTTGCTGCGGACGGGCCGGTAGAAAGCCAAGCTGCTGAAGCGCCAAAGACGCTGCAACAACTGGTACTGCTCCAGGCGTACCGTAGGGATCGGACGATCAGGGCGTCCCTTAGCGCCGCTGACGGTGGCCAGGTAACGCACGTCGCGATACGGCGAGGGCAGCAGCGCCTGCCGTGCGAGCGGCAGGCGGAAGGCGAGGAACAGGCTCAGGCCCGCCAGAGCTGCCAGAAACAGGATGCAGTGCAGCGGAGACTGCAGGAGCGCGTTGTGCGCCGGCGGCGCGGGACTATTGCGCCGCACCCAAAACGCATCTCGGAACGCCCCCAGGCAGAAGATGGCCGGGTGCTGCTGCACGTACCAGAGTTCCGACTGCCACACTGCAAACCATTCGGCGCGCTCCGGCGCCGGCACCAGCAACGCCGCGGTCCGCAAAATGGCCAGCGGGAGGCTCATGCGTTCTCCGCCTCCGGCGAAGGGATCAACTTGGCCAGCAGCGGATACCGCTTGTGCGACGCATCCAGTGTTGCCTTCCCGGATCGCGTCAGCTTGTAGTATTTCCGCGGCGGCCGTAGCGCGGCATCGACCGGAGTCTGGGTTTCCCATTGCGAGCGGATCAGGCCATCGCGTTCCAGCCGGCGCAGCGCCGGATAGACGGTCCCGCTGGGGAACCCGCTCATCTCCATCACGCTATAGCCATAGACATGGCCGGCCTGGATGGCCTGCAGAATGATCGCCGCGGTGTGTGAAAGCTTCAGCTCCAACGCCACAAGTGGAATTATACCTATGTAGCATGCTACTTGACAAGCGTATGAGTAGTTTGCTACATAGGGGTCATGCTGGAACTGCGCAACGTCTGCAAGCGATTCACCGGCATCATCGCCGTGGATAACGTCAGCTTTTCGGCGCGCCCTGGTGAGATCACCGGGTACCTGGGCCCCAATGGCTCCGGCAAATCCACCACCATGAAGATGATCACGGGACTGCTAGAGTCCACCTCCGGCCAGATTCTGTTTCAAGGCGAGCCGATTGGGCGCGACCTGATTACCTACAAGCAGCGCATGGGCTATGTACCGGAGGAGCCGCATCTCTACGCGCACCTGAGCGGCTTGGAATACCTCATCATGGTGGGCCAGCTTCGCAATCTCCCTACGAAGCCCACGGCCGATTGCATCGATGGCCTGCTGCGCCTGTTCTCCCTCCACGGCGACCGGCACGTACCCATTTCCGCCTACTCGAAGGGCATGCGCCAGAAGGTGCTGCTCTCGGCGGCTCTGTTGCACAACCCCGAGCTCCTGCTGCTCGACGAGCCCTTTTCCGGGCTCGACGTGGGCACCGGCCTGGTCCTGCGGAGCCTGATCCAGGAGCTGGCCGCGCGCGGCAAAGTGGTGCTATTCAGCTCCCACGAACTCGAAACGGTCGAGCGGGTCTGCTCCCACGTGGTGATTCTGCACCGCGGCAGGATTGTCGCCGACGATTCCATCGAGCATCTGCGGACCCTGATGGCGGTGCCCACGCTCGAAGGCATCTTCTCGCAGCTTGCCGTGGAGCAGGATACGGCGGCCATTTCCCGCGAGATCGCGGACCTGATCCACGCATAAGAGGCAGCCATGGATAAGCTCCAGTTCCGCGTGCTCTATCGCGAATTCCTCTTCCGCATGGTGGACCTGGAGGTCCTGTCGGCGCATGCCCTCGGCGACGCCAACAAGTTGCTGGGGCGATTCGCCGCGCTGCTGGTGTTCATCAGCGTGTGGATGTCCCTCGGCGCCATTGGATTTGCGGGTCTGCGCATGGCTCCCATACAGAGCCTCGCCACCAGCCTGGTCACGGCGCAGGCTCTGATTGCCACAACGATGCTGGTGGTGGGCCTGTTTGCGGTGCTGAGCTGGGATTCCACCTTTCCCGACCGGCGCGATGTCCTCGTACTGGCGCCCCTGCCGGTGCGCGCGCGCACCATGTTCCTGGCGAAGGTGGCTGCGGTCGCCAGCGCGCTCTGCGTCACGGTGGTCCTGCTGCACGGGGCCATGGGGATGTTCTGGCCTTTCGCCTTCATGGTGCAGGCCGTTCCGCAGACAGTGCCGGCCTACACGTTCGATCCCACGCCAGTCCCGGTTTCACCGGCTGATCTCGAAGGTGTTCTTGCCCGGGACCTCAAATATGCGCTGCCCCGAGCCGGGCTGGTGCCAGGGTCGGGCGCGGGTCTGGTGGTGGGCGCGTGGAAGCATGGCCAGTCGCGAATCCTCACATACGGCGCTGCACGGCCCGATGCCCTGTTCGAGATCGGCTCCATCACCAAGACTTTCACCGGGCTGATGCTGGCGCAGATGGTGATCCAACAAAAAGTGGAGCTGGATGAGCCCATTCGCCTGCTCCTGCCCGAAGGCCTGGTCACCAAGCCGGCCGGCGCAGAGATCAGGCTGGTCGATCTCGCCACGCAACACTCCGATCTGCCGCGCGCCGTCCCTGGAGACTGGTTGGAATATCTCTCGCGGCGCGGCGTGAGCCGGCGGCTCGACGCTCCGTTTTCGTATAGCAACTTCGGCTTCGGGCTGCTGGGACAACTGCTGGCAACGCGCGCCGGGCTCACCTATTCCGAATTCCTGAAAGAGCAGATTACCGGTCCGCTCGGCCTGATGGACACGGTGGTGGCCCTCTCTCCAGAGCAGCAGAGCCGCCTGATCCAGGGATACGACGCCCAGCACCGGCCTGTCCCGTGGGAGCCGGAGGGGCTGGCCGGCTCCGGGGCGATCCGCTCCACCGCCGCCGACATGCTGAAATACCTGGCTGCCAATCTGCATCCGGAAACGCTCGGCGGCACGCTGCCGCAAGCTTTGGCACTGGCGCACCGGCCGCGCGCGGAAGGGGCGCCCGGCACCGTGATCGGTCTCGCCTGGTGGCACAGTCCGTCGGATGGCTCCTGGTCGCACGGCGGAGCTATGCACGGCTTTACCAGCAACGCCTTTTTCAGCCCCAAGGACGATGATGCCGCCGTGGTGCTGCTGAACAACGGCCCCGACGACATCGGACTGGCCGATCTGCTCACCGTCCACATCCGGCAGCGCATGGCCGGCGAGCCCGCCGTGTCGCTCGACACCGCTTTCGTTCCCGCCAGCCACAACATTCTCCGCTGGTACGGCGCCTACTGGTTCACCATGCTGGCTTCCGGTGTATTCACATACTGGTGCGTGCTGGGCCTGCAAGGCATAGCCGCGCAACTGCTGCCGCGGCGGCCGTTCCTGCGCGTATCGAGCCCGTTGCAAATGGCGGCATTTTGTTTGTTCGTGTGCGGCTACTTTATGCAGCCAGTGTTTGGCGGTTTGCAGGACCTCACCGGGTCGCAAATCCAACAGGTCTTGCTGTGGCTGCCGCCGTACTGGTTCCTAGGCCTCTTTCAGCAGTTGAATGGCTCGATGCATCCGGCCCTGGTCCCGTTGGCGCAGCGGGGGTGGCTGGGCCTCGCGATCGCGGGTGGCGCCACCGCCGTTTCCTACACACTGTCTTACCTGCGGACCCTGCGTAAGATCGCCGAGGAGCCGGATATCACGCCCGGCTTGCGCCGGCTCGGTTGGCTGCCGCCTTTTGGAAGTCCCGTGCAGACGGCGATCGGGCAGTTCGCGGTGCGGACCCTGGCGCGCAGCCGCCAGCATCGCATGATTCTGGCCTTTTATTTGGGAATCGGGTTCGCCTTCACCGCCATGATGCTGAAGGCTCCCGAAATGAAGCCGCGGATTGAGGGTGCGCTGGCCAACGACCAATGGCGCGCGGCGAATACGCCCCTGTTGGCAGCGAGCCTGGTGATGCTGGTGCTGGCAGTGGTCGGGACGCGGGTGGTCTTCGCCCTGCCGCTGGATCTGCGGGCCAACTGGGTGTTCCGCATCGCAGGAGTGCCGCTGGGGCGGCAGAATCTGGTGGCCAGCAGGCGCGCGCTTCTGCTGATCGCCGTGGTGCCCATCTGGCTGGCGACGGCAGTGCTCTGTTTCTGGCTGTGGCCCTGGCAGCAGGCGGTGGGTCACCTGGCCCTTCTCGGGCTGATCGGTATACTGGTCTCCGACATTCGCATGCACAACTTTCATAAGATCCCGTTCACTTGTTCCTATCTGCCCGGAAAATCGATGGTCCACCTGATCATCCTGGGTGCGTTGGGTCTGATGCAGTTAGTCCTGCTGAGCGTCAAATTCGAGCTACAGATGCTGCAGCAGGCGCGGAGCACTGCCTCGCTGGTGGTGCCGTTCGCGGTGGCGGCGTTGATCGTCCGTGCGGCAACGTCATTTGCCAGAGCGGACGAGGAAGAGATCGAGTTTGAGGAGGTACCCGCTCCCGCCGTCCTGGAATTGGGCCTGCACCGCGACGGCGTGATGCCCGTCGGCGAAAATCTGTCAGCCTGATCCGCGCGATTATTGCAATCTGTAATTAATCGCGCGGATCAGGCTGACGGATTTTCAGTGTTGGCGCCGCAGACGAGGACGCCAACGTGTTCGCCGGGGCGCGGTTGATAGCGGCCCGATAGGAGGGCGGCCATGGCCGCGGCGCCTCCCGGTTCAGTGGCGACTCGCAGGACGCGCCAGAGGGCGCGCTGGGCGTCTTGAATGGCGTCGTCAGTCACCAACGCTACACGTTGTACGTACTGCTGCGCCAGGGGGAACATGAGTTGCCCGACCTGCCGCGGCGCCAGGGAATCGGCGGCGATGCCGCCGGCGGGCGAATCCACCGGATGGCCGGCTTCCAGGGCGCGCGCCAGGGTGGGCGCCGCATCCGGTTCCACTCCGATCAGCGCTGTCCGTCCGGCGTACCAGGCGGCGATGCCGCCGATGAGACCACCTCCCCCAACCGCGACCAGCAGCGCGTCCAGGCCCGGCGCCTGTTCTGCAAACTCCAACCCCACGCTGCCTTGGCCCAACATGGTTTCCATCTGGTCGTAGGCATGCACCGGCAGGGCGCCGGATTGCGCGGCCCACTCTTGGCTGGCGGCCAGGGCGTCGTCATACCGATCGCCGGTGACCACCAGAGTCGCGCCATAACCGCGGATGCGCTCCATCTTGGTAGCGGATGCCACAACAGGCACGAAGATGCGCACCGCCTTTCGGAGCTTACCTGCCGTGTAGGCCACAGCGACTCCGTGATTGCCGCCGGAGGCCGCCACCACGCCGGCGGCGGGAATCTCCCGCGTCAGCATGTTGGCGAACGCTCCCCGCGTCTTGAACGACCCGGTGTGCTGGAGCAACTCCAGTTTCAGACTGAGACGCACGCCATCCAGGCCGAAATCGGCGCCATCCACCTCCACCACGGGAGTGCGGCGGATATGGGGCCGGATCAATGCGTATGTGCGCGCGATGGCCGGCCGGTCGATGGTCGTACAGGGTTCCTTACTTGGCTTTCCTTACTTTGCCTTGGGCAGCATCTTGACATTCGCGGGAAGAGAAAACAGGCTGTCCTTGAGGTTCTTGTCGATCTCCACCGACTCCGAATACATCTCGTAGATCTTGTCTCCGTTGCGCTCGCGCCTGACATCATAGGGCCACTTCACACCACCGCCCACGTCGCGGTACTTGGCGAAGGCAGTAACTTCCGTGTCGAAATCCTTGAACTGGGGATTGCGCCGGCGGTAAGTCTGGCGGGCCGGCAACTTAGTGAACTTATCGAACATTACGGCGACGGTAACGCCGGCGCCATCGGTGATATCGACCACCTCGACGGGGATGCGCTCATAGAAATCCGAGCCCTGGGAATACAGAGACATTCCGGGTTCGTTCAAACGCTGGCGCAGCATGTAGAAGATGTTGCGCAGCGTGCTTTCCTGGTAGTTGGACCAGCGCAGGTCGTCAAACGGGCGGGCGCCGTGAAAGCTGATGTCCCATGCGCCGTTCTCGGTGAACAGGAGCGAACCTTCATCCTGTTTCTTGCCGAAAATCTCGCGCTCGCGGACCATCACTTTACCCGGTACGGGCGGAAGATAGCGCACATAAATGGTAGCGGTGGCGAGACCGGAGATCTGGTCGCGATAGAAGGAATACATGCGCCCGGTTTCGGTGCGGTCTTCCATGTGGAGGAAGGCGTCGCCGCCCAGCGCCTGGATGGCCTCATTGAGAATGCGCTTGCCGCGCTCCTGGCGGGTTTCATCGGCGGCCGTCAGGAGGCCCGCAACGGCCAGTACAACGATCGCTGCGCGCTTCATTTCTGCACCGCCTGGCCCGGGCGCTGTTCCAGATCGGCCAGTTTGAGGCCGGAATTAAACTTCACATCCATAATGGTCACATCGGCGAATTTCTGTCCGCCCTGATTGATCACGATCTTAAAGGGTACCTTGATGCCGTCCACGGTGTGGAAGTCGGAGTAAGTCTCTTCCACCTGCAAGGGCTCGCCGGCCGCCTGCGCCGCGTCATAGGAGACAGTCATGGGGAGCCCGGTGGCGCTGTCGAACGACACCCGGACGGTTTGCCCGCCGGACATGCCAATGTTGACATTCCAGGAATCGGCGGACAGCACCGTTCTGCCGGGGATGCGATCGCTGAGCAGCAGGCGGACATAGAGGCGGGACAGATCGCCTGTCACCTGGCTCAACTGCGCCCCCAAGAGCGGACCTTCGCCCTGCGGGGTGGAGATCCAGCCCAGCTTGCCGTCGAAGTAAGCGGAGATCTTGCCGGACGGCACTTCGCTATCCTGCCGGAAATATTCGGGGCCGATCCAGCGGGAGCGCTCCTTCACGTGCAACCCACCGGCGGCGGGGGCCAGAACAAATTCCGCCGATTGTGTGACGTCCTTGATGGCGGCGAGCTTGTCTACGCCTCCGGCGGCCTTCTGGGCGCGGACCAATGCCTGCTTCCCCAACTCCCCGGAACCAGGCGTCGCGCCAACGCTGCCCGCTTTGCTGGACGGAGGAATGGTCAAGTCAATGGGGTTGACTGGCTTGCCCAATTTCTCCAGGGGCTCGTCGAACGCATCGGGATTGCCGGCCGCAATCAAGGTGAAATTCTCCGGATCGAGACGCGCTTTGGCAACCCGCAGCACGTCGGCGCGAGTCACTTCGCCCAGCGCCTTCTGGTACTGCTGAATGAAATCCTTGGGGTAGCCGTAATAGTCGTAGGTGAGGAGGCGGCCCAGCGTTTTGGTGCGCGAATCGAAAGCAAACACCAGGCTATTGAGGGCGCTGTCCTTGGCGGTCTTCAATTCCTCTTCGGTCACTTCCGAAGTGCGGATTCGCTCCACTTCCTTTTGCACCGCGCGGATGGTGTCGAGCGTGGAGACGTTCTTGGTGCTGCCTGAAATCTCCAGCAGGCCGGCGTGGTCGTAGTTAGCGCCCCAACTGGCGCCGATGTTATAGGTGTTCCCCATCTTGGTGCGGATCTGCTGGAATAAGCGGCTCTGAAATCCGCCGCCCAGGATGGCTGTCATGATCTCCAGCGCCGGATAGTCTTTCTCGTTGAGCAGGCCGCCGAGGTGGCCCAGGGCGAAAAAGGTCTGGGCGGTGTCCTTTTTTACGGCCAGATACGTGGCTGGCGAAGTCCTGGCGGTGACTTTGGGGAACTCTGGAACTGCGTCCTGCTTCACCGTCCAGTCAGCGAACAGCTTCTCGATCCGGGTCTTCATGTCCGCGGAATCGAAATCTCCCCATACCGCGAGCCTGATATTGGATGGAAAAAAGTATCGCTGATAGAAAGCCTGCAGGTCGGCGCGCGAAATGGCGTCGATGGTGGAATGTTCCATGCTCCAGCCGTAAGGCGTGGCTTTGCCGTACAGGGTGTCGGAGAATTCGCGCTGGACGATGGATCCCGGGTCGTCATTGCGGCGGGCTACGCTGGTGTGCAGTTGGGTCTTCGCCAGATCGATCTTGTCCTGGCGGAACTCCGGCGCGGTCATCACATCGTGAAAGATGGCGAGCACCGCGTCGATGTTTTCCTGCAGGGCAGAGAAGCTGACCGATCCCGAACTTTCGCCGATGCCCGTTTCCACACTGGCCGCCATATCTTCCAGAGCCTTGTCGAGTTCCTCTCCGGCTTGCTTCTTCGTGCCTCCGGTGCGCATCACCATACCGGTCATGGTGGCGAGGCCAATCTTGTCCGCCGGATCGAAGAGGTTGCCGGTGCGCACGCGCGCGGCTCCGCTGATGAGCGGCAACTCGTGGTCTTCCAGCAGGTAGAGCCGGATGCCGTTGGGCAGCGTGAGGGTCTCCACGGGAGGAATGGGAATCGGCTTCAAAGCGGGATACTTCAGCTCTTTGTAAGCCGGTACCGCCGCGGGCCGGGCCGCCGCCTTTGGCACGGTCTGGGCGTGCAGGGACGCCGCGGCGAGCAGCAGAAGGGCGAGAGACTTTCTCATTAGCGGCCTCCCCGGCGCGGCCCCGATTGCAGCGGAATCTGGGTGCGGATGTAAGCCACCGTGCGCGGCCTGCCGGCGAGGTATTTCAGCGCCACGCGCTGCACATCGGCGGCAGTGACCCTGTTCAGATCGTCGATGGCGGTGAACAGTTTCCGCCAATCGCCATAGTTGGCGTAGTAACTGGTGAGCAGATTGGCCAAGCCGGCGTTGTCGCCCAATCGCCGGATCACCAGGGCACGGGCTTTGGCTTTGGCGCGGTTGAGGGTCTCAGCGTCCACCGCGGTGGATTCGAACTTCAGGAGGACATCGTCCAGGGCCTTCTGGTTTTCGTCGACGGTGCGGCCTGCCGCCGGCACCAGAAAGAAGACAAAATCGTTGGGGTAGCGGCCATCGGGGAATGTCGCTACGGCCACCGCCTGTACGGCCAGTCTCTTCTCCTGCACCAGGTCCTTGTAAAGCAGCCCGGTGCGCCCGCTGGAAAGAATGAGCTGCATGATATCGAAGACGGCGTCGTCCGCATCGTTCTGATTGGGCCGTTTGTAGCCGATGAGGGCCAGCGGCTGGCTGGGGGAATCCACGGCCACCTGCCGGTTGCCGGCTTGCGGCGGTTCCACAGTGTGCAGAAGCGGCGGCAGCGGCTTGGCGGCGAGGGGGCCGAAATAGCGCTCGGCCATGCTTCGCGCTTCAGCGGGGTTGACGTCTCCCACAATGGCGATGGTGATATTGGCGGGCACGTAGTACTTTTCGAAGAATGCTTTGGCATCGTTGCGGCGCAGGCTCATCACGTCGCTGGGCCAGCCGGTGCCGGGAACGCGATAAGGATGGGCCTCAAAGGAAGCCGCCAGGAACTGCTGCACCAGTTTGCCCTGAGGGTTGGATTCAATGCGCATGCGCTCTTCTTCCATCACCACGTCGCGTTCTTTGTAGAACTCGCGGAATACGGGGTGCAGGAAGCGCTGCGATTCGAGCAGAAACCACAGCTCGATGCGATTGGAGGGCAGGCTGTAGTAATACTCGGTGTAATCGAGCGAAGTATCGGCATTCAATCCGGCGCCGCCGTTCTCCTCAATGATGCGTCCGAACTCGTTGGGCACCACGAACGATTCGGCCGCGTCCAGGGCGCCGGCGAGACTCAACTGAAGCGCATCGATCTTTGCCGGGTCGGCCTTGGGCCCCTTATTTCGCTCCGCCTCGATGCGGTCGTAGATCTCTTCGATGGCGTCGAGGGCCTTCTTCTCGGCGGTCCAGTCCTTGGTACCAATGGTTTCGGTTCCCTTGAAAGCCATGTGCTCGAACATGTGCGCGATGCCGGTCTGGCCGGTGGGATCGTCGACGCTGCCAGCATTCACGTAGGTGTGAAAGGAGACTACGGGCGCTTCATGCCGCTCCGCCACAATGAAGTGCAGGCCATTGGGGAGCGTAAACTCAGTGACCTTTTTCTCGAAAGCCTTGAGATCCTGCGCGGGCGACAGAACGGGGGCCAGCAGCAGGGCCAGGCACAGACGGAAAGCTCTCACGTTATCTCCGGCTCCTGTACATCTATAGAGCATACCAATTCAACAGTTTACGAATCGTCGGGCGCCTGTTCAGGAGCAGCGTCCGGTGGGTGCATCAGAGATTCCCTAGGAGGCAAAGTACTCCTTTTAAGTACCTACATGACTTTAAGTTGCCGTGGCCTCCTCGCATAATGGACTCGTCCCAGAGAAATCTTACCGAATAGGGATTGGATGGCACGGATGGCTTGTGAAGAGCAGACGAACGAAACTCAGAGCATCGCGGGAGACCGGAGACACGACCGGCGCTATGACATCCATCTGGAGTTGCGCTGGAAGTTGATCCGCCGCAAGCGGGTGCTGGACACCGGCACGGGCCGCACTCTGGATCTTTCGAGTGGCGGAATCTTGTTCGAAACTGACCGGCAGCTACCCCAGGGCCTGAATGTGGAACTATCGCTGGCGTGGCCGGTGATGTTGCACAACGTAGCACCGCTGCAACTGGTGATCGCGGGACGTATTGTACGCTCGGCAGGCCAACGCACGGCGATCCAGATGGTGCAGCACGAATTCCGCACGGCCCCATCGGAGAACCACAACATACGGCCCATCTCCCCACGAACTCCAATAAATCTGCTCACCAACGCGCAACTGCAATTCGGCAAGGCGCACTAGGACTAGGACGGGGGTCGGGTGGCACGGGTTTGCGGCGGACACCTGGCTCGGGATTTTCGAGAGAGGTTCCATACCTGACTGAAGAGGTTACAAGACTCCGCTCTCGTTTGCCACCACCCGCATGAGACCATGGTGCGGAGGGAAGCCGCTTGCTGAGGTTCTTGTGCGCCGCCGCATTGGCGCCGCTGCTGGCCGCGTCTGCCGGATCCAGTCAAACCACTCACATCATCGACGACTTTGACGGCGCCACCGCGCTACAGGGTTGGCGTTTTTCCAGCAGCCCCGATGCGCCTGAGGCCGGCGGTGGGCTCGCACTCGGACCTGGACATCGCGATCGTGGCGCAGTGCTCACTTACCGGCTCCCCTGCGAACGGAATGCCCGCTGCGGCGCATTTGCCGCCGCGCTCTGGACGCCGCCATCGCCCCTTCCCAAGAGAGGCAATCCCGCAATTTCCCTGTGGATTCGCTTTCCCCCGGAAGTGGAGGTTGCCCTCCTGGCCCGGGACACCAGCAGTCACGCACTCCGCATTCCCATCCCGGCCGCCAGCCTCGAACACCCCAAAGCAGGCGACTGGCAATACGTTGTGGTTCCGTTATCGGACCATGCCACCGGAAGAATCACGGGGCGCCTGGTGGAGATCGGTATCCAGGTTCAGGCGCGCACCCGTGTGACGGTGCAGGGCTCAGTCAGTTTCGACGATGTCACCATGCGCGATGCCTCCGAGGTCTTCCATGTCGATGCGGCGGCCCGGGCCGCCAACAGTGCCGCTCCTCTTGCGCCCGAGTCCTCGGAGCTGGCGTCACGCCTGGGAGTGAACATGCACCGCCTCCGGGACGATGCGGCCCTCGACCTGGCCCATGCCGCAGGCTTCCGATTTGTGCGCGTGGATATGCTCTGGGCGAATGTCGAAAGGGGCGGCAGCTATCGATTCTTTGCGTACGATACGCTGCTTCGCGCGCTGGACGCCCGCGGAATGGGCGCCCTCTGGATTCTGGATTATGGACATCCGGACCATGGCGGCAAAACTCCTCGAACGCCGCAGGATGTAGCCGCATTTGGCCGCTTCGCCGAAGCCGCAGCCATTCATTTCAAGGGCCGCAACGTCCGGTATGAAGTGTGGAACGAACCGAATATCAGCCAGTTCTGGACGCCATCTCCGAATGCGGCGGAATACGCTGCGCTCTTGGGCGAAGCGGTGGCGGCCATCCACCGGGTCGACCCATCCGCGAAGGTGTCCAGCGGCGGGGTGTCCCGGATGGACGTACCGTTCCTGAGTCGTGCCCTGAATTCCGGGCTCGCCGCGGGTCTGGCCGCGGCCGGTATCCACCCTTATCCCGAGAAGGGGCCGGAAAGCATCGCGCCGGATTTGGCCCTGCTGCGGGATTGGGCCGCCCGCACGCTGGGCGCGCGCATCGAAATCTGGGACACGGAGTGGGGCTACTCGTCGGCGAATGCGCCCAAAGAGGCTCCCTCGAACGGTCACACCGAGGCCGGCCGGCGGCGGCAGGCAGTCCTCGCCGTCCGGGAACTGCTCACCGTCTGGACCGTCGGATTTCCTCTGGCGGTCTGGTACGATCTGCGCGACGATGGACCCGACCCCGCGAATCCCGAGCACAACTACGGCCTGCTCGATGCGAGCGGCAATGAGAAGCCCGCCCTGCTGGCCATACGCACCCTGATGGAGGCGGTCAGGGGCCGCAACTATGCCGGCATGGTCCAGGAGACGCCGGCGGGCATGCATGCCATCCGCTTGGACGGACCGGCCGGCGCGATCTTCGTCGTGTGGAACGATCGGCCGGACCGCCGGCCGGTGGAATACCCGAAACAGGACCTGATCTCTGTTACTGACTGGATGGGCCACACCGTGAAATCGAAGAATCGGCCCGCTGGCCAGGCCCGCGTGGAGATTGATGATTCCGCCGGCCCGATCTATTTGCATTGGACAACCGGTACACGGTAGTAGACTATTTCAAAGGAGGATAATGTGAAGACCACTCAATTATTGATTCTTACGCTCGCCGCCAGTTTCGCGGCCCACGCGGATTTCAGTTTTACTCAGACCAGGAAGGGCTCTCAGGGCATGATGGGCGCTGCCGGCGCTCCGCAGGTCAGCAAGACGTACTACAAAGGCTCTAAGGTGTCGATGGATAGCGGAGATTCCGTGATCATCATGGATCTCGGCGCGCAAACTATGACCAACATCCATAAGTCCGCCAAAACTTACTCCGTCCAAAAAATGGACGCCATGATGCCGGCCGGCGGCCCGAACGTCGATCTCCAGGTCGACGTCAAGGAGACTGGCGAAAAGAAGACCATCAATGGTTTCAATTGCACCCAGGTCATCATGAGCGTTGCTATGGATGCCCCCATGCCATCCGCTCCTGCCGGCATGAAGATGCAGGTGGAAATGGAATGGTGGGTGTCCACCGATGTGCCCGGCTGGCAGGGTATGCGCGCCTTCTACCAGAAAAATGGCAACGCTTTTGGCTCCATGGGCGGCGGAAATCCAAACATGCAGAAAGCCATGGCGGAAATGCAGAAGAAGATGGCCGCTATGAACGGTTTTCCGGTTCAACAAATCATGCGGATGAAGTCCCCCGGAGGGGCCAACGCGTCGCAGATGGCCCAGGCGAACGCCGGTATGGCGCAGGCGCGGGCGCGATTGGAAGCCATGATTGCGCAGGGTGGTCCACAAGCCGATGCCGCCAGACAGGCCCTCGCCCGCTTGCCCGGTGGCGGCGGCGGCGGAGCGGGCGCTCCCATGTTTGAATCCACCACGGAATTCAGTGACTTCTCGTCTGCCGACGTCCCCGACTCCGTCTTCGCCATTCCCGCCGGCTTCACCCAACAGTAGCGGCGCAGCGATAAGCCACAACGGCGGGCATCTTTTATCGTAGCCCGCTATAACTCACGAGTTCGATGCCACCCCGCTCCACAGCGGCGCGCACTTCCGTGGCCACCAGTGCTGCCAATTCGTGCTCGCGACTTTCCTTCAGCCTCGTGCGGGCGTGCCGAAGCGCTTCGCCGCACTTGCCGGGATGTACCATCAATTCGGTGCTGCCTTCCGGCAACTGCTCCAGCAACTGCACGAGTTCCGCCGTACGGAAGCGGCCGGTAATCTGAAAGCCGGCGAAATGGTCGGTAGTCCGGCAGCCATGGCGTTCCAAAACTGCATGGAAGCGGCGGCGCATCAGCCCGAGAGCATTGCTGGTCATGCGCTTCACGCGCGGCACAGTGCCGCGCAGCGCGGTCAATGGAAAGTCGAACGGGCGGCGCACCCAGCGAATGCCGAACTCTTCGGCCAGACGTGCCACCGCGTCCAATACCGGCGGCGCCAGGTGCGTATGCTTGTGCGTATCCAGATGTGAGGGAGCGATGCCGGCATCCACAATGCGCCGCACTTGCGCCTTCAACTCCTCATACGGTTGGATCTCCCGCCGCGCCAGCGCCGCCACCAGTTGCGGCACCGTGGCGGGGAACGCCTTCCCCGCCACGAGCGATTGCCCGCCGATCAACACCAATTGCCCGCCGATCAACACCAGGTGGCAGCCGATATCCAGACTGGGTGTTTCCCGCGCCCAGCGCAGTGCGTCTTCGAAAGCGGCGCCGTTGGCCATCAAGGTAGTCGCGGTGAGAATGCCGCGGCGGTGCGCCTCCACGATTCCCTCATTCACGTCCGGCGTGAAGCCGAAATCGTCCGCGTTGACTACCAGTTGCCTGCGAGAGCTCAAAACAACGCCAGCCGGATGGTGAGAAACTTCTTCGGGTTGGCCCGAATGTCCTTGGCCAGCGACTGGAACTCAGTGGTCGCCCCCGTCAGCGCTTCGTAAAGCTGCGGATTCACCATGAGCTGGCCCACCGTTCCCTGTCCCGAATTGATCTTGTCCATGGTGGTGTTAAACCGGTTCACCAACTCATCCAGGTGCCTGGCAATTGCATCGTCTTTGAGGAGCGCTCCCGCCGTGCCTTTACCAGAGTTGACCTGCGCCACCACGGCGCGGATTTCGGCTACCGTCTTCTGCGCCTCGTCGTACAGCGCGGGGTCCTTCAGGAATTTGCCAGCGGTACCCTGGCCAGCCTGCAGATCGGCTAGCATGCCATCCAAGCGCTTTTCGAGCGCCACCGCCTGGTTATAGAATTCGGGGTCGTACATGAACTTACTGAGACTGCCGTTGCCTTTGCGGACATCCGCAATGAGTAACTGGCCCTCCGACGCGATGGAATTCAACCGCCGGTACAGTTCATCATCTTTCAGGAGCAGCCCGATGTTGCCCTTGCCCGACTCCACACCCGCCATCAGGTTATCCACGCGGGTCACAATGCCTTGGAACGAAGTCAACACCGTGCCCATGGCGGCCATCAACTGCCCGATGTCCTTGGTGGAAACCGACGTAAGTTCCCCGCCATCGTGGATCGGCTTAGCCTGCTGGCTGCCTTTCGTGATATTGAGAAACTTATCGCCCAACACGTTAGCCGCCGCGATGCCCACCACCGAATCCACCGGAATCTGCGGCAAAAATTCCGGCTTCACCTTCATATCGAACTCCACCGTCCGGTTGGGATCGCGCGAAGTGGTCAGTGTCAGGCGATCCAGATACCCTACCGTGATGCCGTTCAGGCGCACCACCGAGCCATCGGCGATGCCGCCGGCATCGTCCATGTAGGTTCGAATCACCGCGTAGGTGCGGAACAGTCCCTTGGTGCTGGTGAGCAGGAAGATCAGCACNNGACCATTGAACTTTACTGGCGTCCGGCATCGTCGTCTATACCCGCTGCTTCACAAATTTGGTTATGTAGGGGTCTTTCGAGGATTCCAGCCGGTCCTGGTCGCCTTCGAAAATCAGCCGGCCTTCCTTGAGCACCATAAATGTGGTTCGCGTGCCCTGCCTCGCCCCGCTGCGGACAGGCTCAAGACTCCCTTGTTCCGAATTGTAGCGAAAATTTGCCACCAGGTTCCCATCCTGGTACCGGTGGGTGACAATCATCGCGGTGGTTTGGGTGGTGTCGCGTTCTTTGATCACCAGGGTGATGATGGTGTGGGCGGTGATGGGGTCCAACCCAGCGGTGGGCGAATCGTAGAGCACCAGCGGCGGACCTGTTACCACGGCACGAGCGATGGCGGCCCGCCGGCGCATACCTCCCGAAAGCTCGCTGGGGAATTTCTCAAGCGTTCCGCCTAGTTCTACAAACTCCAGCGCTTCGACGACCCGCGGGCGCACCTGATCCCTGGGGCACTGGATCGACTTCTGATTTTCCAGGGGGTACGCCACGTTTTCTTCGATGGTGAGGGAATCGAACAGGGCGCTCTCCTGAAACAGCATGCCCATGCGGCTGCGAATCTCGAACAGTTCCTGCTCGCGCATCGCCGTCAGGTCCTTCCCGAATGCGTAGACCTTTCCGGCATCCGGCTTGATGAGCCCCAGTGCCGTCTTCAGGAGCACCGTTTTGCCGCTGCCCGCCGCTCCCAGAATCACGCGCGATTCGCCCTCGTAGGCGGCAAACGAAAGATCGCTCAGCACGTCCACTCCGTCGTACTGCACGGTGACGCGATCGAACTGCAGAATGGCTTGTGGGGCAGCTTCAGCCATCAGCCCACGCCCTGCCATACCCAGATCTTGGTGATCAGCAAATCGAAAACAAAGATAAGAGATGTCGAAGATACTACCGCCTGTGTGGTGGATCGCCCCACGCCCTGCGTGCCGCCGGTGGTTCGCAGGCCGTAGAAGCAGCCGATCATGGAGATCACCAGGGCAAACACGAATGGCTTGAGCAGGCCCTGCGCCACGTCGTTCCACTCCAGCGCCCGCCACGCGGAGTTCCAATACTGCTTGGAGGGAATGGACAGAAAGAAGTCTGCGATCAGCCAGCCGCCTACCAGGCCCACGAAATCGGCGATGATTGTCAGCAGCGGCAGCATGATTCCGGTGGCGATGACTCGCGGCGTTACGAGTTTCTGCACCGGGTCCGTGCCCAGCGCGCGCATGGCATCGATCTGCTCGGTCACTTTCATGGAGCCCAACTCGCTGGCCATGCCGGACGCGTTGCGGCCAGACACCATGATGGCTGTCAGCACGGGTCCCAGTTCGCGCACCAGGGTGAGGGCCACCAGCATTCCCGTCCTGCCTACCTGCCCATACGTGGCCAGCGCGCGGGACATCTGCAGGGCCATCACAGCGCCGCTGAAGAAGCCGGTCAGCACTACAATCTGGATGCTGCCGACGCCGATGCCGTCCATCTGGAGAATTACGTCGGCGCCGTAGTGAGGGCTGCGGAAAATGTTCCGGAGTGCCCGCCCCGCCAACATGAAAAACTCTTGAGATGCAAGGACAGGTTCTTTGAGCAGATCCAGCAAGTAGGTGGGTCCCCGAACTCCGATGCTACCACAGCGCAAACAGGGGAAGGCAGGATCAGTTGCTCACCCAGATCTTAGTGATCAACAGGTCGAAAAAGAGAATCAACACGGTCGCGATCACCATGGCCTGCGTGGTGGAGCGGCCCACTCCCTGCGTGCCGCCGGTGGTACGCATCCCGCAATAGCAGCCCACGAGCGAAATCACCATGGCAAATATGAAAGGCTTGAACAGTCCCTCTCCTACATCCTTCCATCTCAGCGCCTGCCATGCGGAAGTCCAATACTGTTTGGACGACATGGCGAGGTAAAAGAGTGCGATCAGCCAGCCGCCCACCAGTCCCACGAAATCGGCGATCACCACCAGAATGGGCAGCATGATGCTCGTGGCGATGAGACGCGGAGTCACCAGCTTTTTGATCGGATCGGTGCCCAGTGCGCGCATGGCGTCGATCTGCTCGCTGACCTTCATGGAGCCCAGCTCGCTGGCGATGCCCGAGGCGTTTCGGCCGGCTACCATCAGGGCGCTCATCACCGGTCCCATCTCGCGCACCACGGTGATGGCGACCACCATGCCGGTCCGGTTGGTGACTCCAAAGTCGGCCAACGCGCTTGACAATTCAAGGGCCATCACAGCGCCGCTGAAGAAGCCGGTGAAAAGCACCACCTGGATGCTGCCCACTCCAATGCTATCCATCTGCAGAATGATATCGGCGCCATAATGCGGCCGGCGAAAGACGTTCCCGAAGGCCCGCCCCGCGAGCACGAAGAATTCCTGAGCTGCGAGAACCGGTTCTTTGAGCAGATCCAGCAAGCAGGTGGGTTCCTTGACGTCCGATGCTACCATGAAACCACGGGATGAAAGGACTTACCGACATACCGGGATTGCGCGTCGGCCATATTTCAGATTTCGACGCCATCACCGGGTGCACCGCCATCCTTTGCGAGCAGGGCGCGGTGGCCGGTGTCGATATCCGCGGCTCGGCCAGCGGCACGGAGGAAACGCCCACGCTCGATCCCGGCCACGTCACTGGCCGCATTCATGCCATTCTGCTCGCCGGCGGCAGCGCCTTCGGTTTGGAAGCAGCCTCGGGAGTGCGGCGCTATCTGGAGCATCGCGGCGTGGGCTTCGATACCGGTGTGGCCAAGGTGCCCATCGTGCCGGCCGCCATCCTGTACGATCTCGGCATCGGCAAGTCCGGAGTCCGCCCCAATCTCGCCATGGGGGAAGCTGCTGCTGCCGCCGCAACTACCGATGCGGTGAAGGAAGGCTGTGTCGGTGCAGGTACCGGCGCGACTGTCGGCAAGTGTCTGGGGATGGCATGCGCCATGAAGTCCGGAATCGGATCGTACACGGTCAGCCTTCCCGGCGGGGTGTTGGTGTCCGCACTAGTGGCCGTCAACGCTTTTGGCGACGTGCGGGACCCGGCCACGGGCAAGATCGTTGCCGGTGCCCGCAAAGACGCCCGCAACCGCGAATTTGTCGACACGCAAGATTACCTGAAGCGCCAGGCGGCGCGTGGCTGGGCGGGGCGCAACACGACCCTGGGTGTGGTTGCCACCAATGCCGCCTTGACCAAGGTGGAAGCCAACAAACTGGCGCAATTCGCCTCACTCGGGATGGCCCGCACCATCTATCCGGTGAATACCATGTTCGATGGGGATACGGTATTCGGGCTGTCCCTGGGCGACCGGCACGCCGACATCAATTCGCTCGGCGTCGCCGCAGCGGAGGCTCTGGCTGAGTCCATCCTGCGCGCCGTCAGGAACGCCCATACCCTGGGTGGAATTCCCGGCTTGGCGTAGGGTTGTGGGGCATAACACCCACCAATCCAGTCCAAAAGGTCCGATTGTGGGGTTTTACCACGCCTTTTCGGGGGTTAGATCGTGGCAACTGAAATGCAACTGAGTTGCTTCTACTGGAAACGGAGACTGCGATGAACTTCGACCAAGCCCCGATGCTGGTGATCTGGGAAGCCACTCAAGCCTGCGATCTGGCGTGCGTGCACTGCCGGGCGTCGGCCCAATCCGAACGACACCCCAACGAACTGACGACTGAGCAGGGATACCGCCTGCTAGACGAGATCCGCTCCTTTGGCGAGCCGCTGATGGTATTTACCGGCGGCGATCCCTTGAAGCGGCCGGACCTCTACGATCTGATCCGCTATGCGGTGAAGATCGGGCTGCGCACCAACGTGACGCCCAGCGCCACGCCGCTGCTGACCAAGGAAGCTATCGATGGGTTCAAGGCGGCCGGCATTTCCCGCATGGCCATTAGCCTGGACGGCCCGGACGCGCAATCGCACGACGATTTCCGCGGCGTTCCCGGCACCTTCGACCGGGCCATGATGGCGCTGCGGCATGCCCGCGATATCGGCCTGGATACCCAGTTCCAGACCACCGTCACCAAGCGGAATATGGCGCGGCTGCCGGAGATGGCGGAGATCGCCAAGGAAGTCCGCACCAAGATGTGGAGCCTGTTCTTCCTCATCGTGACAGGCCGCGCGCTGGAGAACGACGATTTGCAGGCCGCCGAATACGAGCAGGTCTTCGAGTTCATGTACGAGCTCTCGAAGACCGCTCCCTTCGGCATCAAGACCACCGAAGCCATGCACTATCGCCGCTACGTGGCGCAACGCATCAAGGCCGAGCATGGCGTCACGGAGAACGAAAACGCCAAGGGTGTGGCCTGGCGTACCGCCGGAGTGAGCGATGGCAAGGGCTTCGTGTTCGTTTCGCACCAGGGGGAAATCTACCCCAGCGGGTTCCTGCCGGTGAGCGGCGGCAACGTCCTGCGCGATTCGCTAACGGACGTCTATCGCAATTCTAGTCTCTTCCGCACCCTGCGCGACACCACGCAACGCGAAGGCAAGTGCGGCATCTGCGAATACCAGAAAGTTTGCGGAGGCTCCCGTTCCCGCGCCTACGCCTTCACCGGAGATTACCTGGCCGAAGACCCCCGGTGTGTGTATCAGCCTCACCTGGCCGACGCGATCGCGTGATCTCGTGACCGAGAACGCCATCGCCAGGGAGATTGTCCAAGCAGCGTTCCGCATTCATACGAAGCTCGGGCCGGGCCTGCTCGAATCTGTATACGAGACAGTGCTGGCGTATGAATTGACGCGCCGCGGGTTTCGCGCCAAGCGCCAGCAACCGATGCCGGTGGTTTATGAGGATGTGCGCTTTGCTACCGGATTCCGGGTTGACCTGATGGTCGAAGACAAAGTAATAGTCGAAGTCAAGTCGGTTGAATTGCTCGCGCCGGTGCACAAGAAGCAGCTACTCACCTACCTTCGCCTTGGAGATAAGCGTCTCGGCTTGCTAATCAACTTCAACGAGGTCCTTATCAAAGATGGAATCACACGGGTTGTCAATGGGCTCGAAGACTAACCTGTGTTCCTTTGCGCCTTTGCGACTTTGCGACTTTGCGATTAAAACGCCAAGACGCAAAGCCGCCAAGACGCAAAGAAGGCCAAGACCTCACCCCAGGAGCTTGGGATGCTTCGCCTGCAGCGTGAGGATCAGTTCCCCGAATAGCGTGTTCGCCCAGGCGAACCATTTGCGGGTGAATTTATTGGCGTCGTTGCGCGAGAAGGATTCGTGAATGAATCCCGTGCCGGCGTGCGTGGCGCGCAGCAGTCTCAGGCAGGCGGCCATTTCGATTTCGTCCCGGCTGGTGAGGGCGCGCGTGATAATGCCCAGCGGCCAGATCATGCCGAGGCCCGCATGCGGACTGCCCAGCCCTTCTCCAGCGGTACCCCGATAAAAGTAAGGATTGTCGTCGCTCAGTACGAAGCCCCGCGTGCGTTGGTAAAGCGCATCGTCCACCGAACAGCAGCCCAGGTAGGGCAAGGCAATCAGGCTGGGCACCCCGGCGTCGTCCATGAAAAGCTGATTGCCGAAGCCGTCCACTTCGTAAGCATAGATCTCACCGTGCCTGCCGTGGTTGCCGGTGGCGAACCCAGCGAGAGCCTTGCGGACTTCGGCGGCCAGCGCGCGGCACTCCGCCGCAAACGCGCCATCGCTGAGCACGGCGGTGGAAATCTCGGCCAGTTGTTCCAGCGACGTGACGGCGAAGAAGTTCGCGGGGATGAGCAGCGGGTAGATGCACGCGTCGTCGGACGGCCGGAAGCCGGAATGGATCAGGCCGCAAGGGCGCGTCGGGTTGCCAAAACCGCCGTGCGGCAACGAGTCGCTGGCCACCGCGCTGATTCGTTCGAAGCTATAGGGCCCGGGACTCTGCATGCGCTGCTGTTCGCGGAAGGTCTGAACGATCAGGCCCGCTGCCCTGCGCCAGTCCTGGTCGAAGCACGATGTGTCCCCGGTGGCTTTCCAGAAGCCGTGCGCCAGGCGAATCGCGTAGCACAGCGAATCGATTTCCCACTTGCGCTCGTGCAACTCGGGCTTCATGCGCGTGCGGTCCTTGGCCCACGGACTGCCCGTCGGTCCAAAGTTGAACGCGTTAGCGTAAGGGTCGATGAGAATCGATCGCGTCTGCCGGTTCACCACGCCTGCCAGCATCGTGCGGAGCTTGCCATCGTCACCGGCCAGCGGCAGATACGGCCAAACCTGCGCGGCCGAATCGCGCAGCCACATGGCGTCGATATCGCCGGTGATCACAAAGGTGTCAGGCCGGCCCGCGATTTCGCCGGTGCGGATGGTGGTGTCCAGCGTATTAGGGAAGCAGTTGTCGAATATCCAGGCGAGTTCGGGGTCGGCGATGGATTTCCGGACGCGCGCTATGGTCGCTTCTACCGCGTCGCTGGTGAATTTCCGCTCGGCGAGCGGCGGCCGGCGGCTGGGGAACTCCTGGGCCGCGAGGAAAGGAGCGCCGCATAGCGCGGCGGTGGTCTGCACGAATCGGCGTCGAGTAAGGTAACGGGGAACCGAAGGCACGATTCCATCTTACGCGAGAGGGCAGCCGTTTTCGCCCGCGGCGACGTCAGTTCCTGGCCGGTTCGGGAAACGGCCGTCGCGATTTTGAGCGATGCCGGTGGCCTGCTTGATGGTTGCCTTCTTTGAGTTCATGGAGGAGTGATCTGAGCTTGCCGACGCGTTCGGAATCCACTTTTGGCCGTGCCGTAGACTCCGGACCAGTGCTCGCCCGGGATGTGCCGGTCGAAGCGGGTGTCCGCATTGGTGTAGACGCCGGAAGTGATTGCGATAACATGAAAAGGGTTCAACCTGGGCGAGCGCAGTACAGCCGGTGCGGTGGTGGAAGTACTCTGAAGGAGAGAGGTTCGATGAGCCGCGATATCCTCCACCATCTGATCGATCGGAATCCGGAAGAGGAACTGCAGGCATAGAGGGTTCGATGTTTCTCTTTGACTTCTTCCGGTCATTTCTGCCCCTGCACAATCCTCTGGGCTTTGGCGCCAGCGACTTTCTGCTGTTTGCGCTGGCGTCGATGCTGGTGACCTTGGTGTTTCTGCGGACCTGGCTGGAGCCCTTCGCCCGCCGATTTGCCGAACGCACATGGTGGTGCATGGCGCTGCTGGCCGCTTTGCCTATCGTGCTGCGGCTGGCGCTGCTGGCGCGCCATCCCGTGCCCACCCCCGGGGGCGCCGACGACTTCAGCTATCTGCTGCTGGCCGATACATTGCGCCATTTCCGCCTGGCCAATGCGCCCCATCCCTTGAGTCAGTTCTTCGAAGCTGTCTTCATCGTGCAAGAACCCACCTATAGCTCGATTTTTCCGCTGGGACAGGGCATTGTCCTCGCTCTGGGCTGGCTGGTGTTCGGCCATCCGTGGACGGGCGTGATGCTTTCGGTGGCGGCGCTCTGCGCGCTTTGCTATTGGATGCTGCGGGCGTGGACCACCCCGGGATGGGCCCTGGTGGGAGGTCTGCTCGCCGTCATGGAGTTCGGTCCGCTCAACCAGTGGATGAATCTCTATTGGGGTGGTGCGGCTAGCGCGGCCGCCGGATGCCTGGTGTTTGGCGCGCTGCCTCGCCTGCGCCATACCCTGGGCAGTCGCGATGCCGCGATCCTGGGGGCTGGCTTGGGGCTGCAACTGCTGTCGCGCCCTTTTGAGTTCGTCCTGTTGTCGGTGTGCGTGGCGCTCTATTTCCTGCCGCTGTGGAAGCAACAGCGCATGCTGATGCGGCCTGCGGGCGTGGCCGCACTTGCCATGCTCCCCGCCTTAGTGCTCACGCTGGCCCAGAACCGCGCCGTGACAGGCCAATGGACCACCCTTCCGTACCAACTGAGCCGCTACCAATATGGCGTACCAGCCACCTTCACCGTGCAGCCCAACCCCACCCCGCATCGTACGCTTACGCCGGAGCAGCAACTTGACTATCAGGCGCAGTGCATCATCCACGGGGAAGGCACAGACAGCTTCGGCAGCTACGTCGAGCGATGGACCGGGCGCGTCCATTTCTACCGCTTCTTCTTTCTCGCGCCGCTCTATCTCGCCCTGCCGTTCTTTGTGGCTGCGCTGCGCGAGTTCCGCTTCTTGTGGGTGCTGGGCACGCTCCTTCTTTTCAGCCTGGGCACCAATTTCTACCCGTATTTCTATCCCCACTACATCGCCGCGCTCACCTGCCTGATGCTGCTGGTCAGCATCACCGCGCTCACGCGCGTGCCGGCTGCGTCCCTGATCCTTTTCTTATGCACGGCCCAGTTCCTGTTTTGGTACGGCATCCACGCGCTGGCCGGCGAGAACCTGTTTCTCGCCGTAGCGCGCTACGACACCGGCGACTTTGTCAACTATGGCGATCCCGAAGGCCGCATAGCGATCAATGGAACGCTGGATGCCGCACAAGGCAAGCAGCTCGTCTTCGTGCAATACGGGCCGCAGCATGCCTTCCACGAGTGGATTCACAATGCCGCCGATATCGATCGCGCGCATATTGTGTGGGCGGCCGACCTGGGCGCCATCGAGAATGACAAACTCCGCAAGTATTACCCCGGCCGCACCGTGTGGCTGGCTCAGCCAGATGCCATTCCGCCTCGCGTCATTCCGTATCCGTATATCGCCGCGCCTGGACCTCATGGGCTTTTTGAGAACGGTCCAGTGAAAAACAGTACGGACATCGAGGAGATTGGAAAGCACTAAGGCAAGATCTTCAGTTCATGCCGCACATGCCGGGATTGCTGCAGCGGCCGCCGGGGCACATGGGCATCTCGGCGGACTTGGAACTGCCGTTGGCGTGGGCGGCAAACGTAGAGATCTCCTGCTTCAGATGCTTCTGCCCGCAGGAGGGACATTCGATTTCGGGAACGTCCGCGGCGCGGCGCACCAGTTTTTCGAACTTGGTCCCGCAATCGTCACAACAGTATTCGTAGATCGGCATAGCTATTCCTCCATTATAACTGCGCAAATGCGGTCCATCACATTGCGGATCTCGCCCGCTGGGCCGTTGAAGTTATTCACCAGGACGCTGAACGCCACCCAATCGCCCTTGGTTCGCTGCAAATAGCCGGAAAGCGCGCTGACGTGGGCCACGCTGCCGGTCTTGGCGTGGATGCGCCCGGCAAGGGCGGAATCGGCAAAGCGGCTGCCCAGCGTGCCGTCCTGGCCCCCCACAGGCAGCAGGGAAATCCAACTTTCGCGGGCAGAAGACTGGTACATAAAGCGCAGGAGTTTGACCACAGTGGCTGGCGTGACCAGGTTCTGGCGGGAGAGGCCGGAGCCATCGTTGATATTGTACTGATCGGCAGTCACACCCGCCTCGGCCAGAAAATCCTTCAATTCGGCAAGACCGGCCTCGCGGCTTCCCACGTTGCGGCGGGCGCGTCCCACAGCGCGCAACGCCAGCTCCGCGTGCAGGTTCTGGCTGACCTTATCGGTGATGCGCAGATCTTCCAGCAGCGGCGCTGAAATGCGCCGGGCCAACTCGGTTCCGGAAAGCGGTTCGAGTTCGGGGCCCTGGGTGAGGTCGGGGACCTCGTTGGGGAAGCGGTGATGGGCGACGGCTACGCCACCGGCGGCGATGCCGCGATCTTCCAGCGCCTGGCGCAGTGCCATGGCGGCGAACTGCGCCGGATCCTCTATGCCGAGCAGGAGGTCTTCACCGCGGTCGCGCAGCGGCAGCGCGCCCCACATTTCCAGGTCCAGGCTGCCCGCTGCGCGATGGTAATGCACGCGGCGCGCGGCTCCAGCGGCCACCGTCTGGATGCGGTTATCGATGTGGTAATACTCCATCGGCGGTCTCAGGGTGAGCGCGGCCAGGTCGCCTGCCTGAGCGCCGGGCGCGATGTGGAGCGTCAAAGTGTTGTCGTGCAGGGTGAGAGCGGAGACCGGCGCGCCGTAGTCGTAGAGCGGATCGTCGATGCCCCAGCCGGGCGCGTAAGGCTCCCAGACATACCAGGTGTCGTCGCCGGCAATGTCACCATCCACGCGGGTGATGCCCTTGGCCGCAATCTGATCGGCCAGATCCTCAATAGCCGTCAACGGATTTCCCGTGATGGGCCCCTTCTGGTAGGGAATCGGGCGTGCGGAGAGGTTGGGATCGCCGCCGCCAACCAGGAGCAAATCGCCTGAAATGCGACCGGCGGCGTCCGGCGCAGAGGCGGAAAGCACGCGCGTTTGAAACGTGAAATCGGGACCGAGCCGGGTCAGCGCCATGGCGGTGGTGAAGAGTTTGGTGTTGGAGGCGGGGACGAAGAAGCGTCCGGGGTTCAGTTCATACAACGTCTTTCCGGTTGCCAGGTCCACTGCCTCGACGCCCCAGAATGCCCCGCGCGCCGCGGGCGAAGCGGCGAACAACTCTTCGATGCGCTCGGCCAGGGTGCCCGCCAATGCGGGATACGCGTACACCAGTAGCAGCGGCAGAACCCACGCTTGTTTTTTCATCTTCCCGTCACCTTCGATTCCAGCCAGATCAGCAGCAGCAAAACCATCACCAGCAGCGTGCCAGTCAGGGGGATGCCGATCACCACGCCGACCCCCAGGGAAGCCGCGGCATAGCCCAGGGTGGCCGGAGCCAGAAGCCCGCCCAGCAGGGCCAGGGAAAAAATCCCATTGAAGAATCCCGGATGGTAGTAGGGGAAGCGCCGTCCAATGGCCTCTGCCACCAGCGGATAAATGCTGGCGTAGCCGGCACCGATAAATGCCACGCCAGTCGCCGCCCCGAACCAGTTATTGGTGTAGAACAAAACCAGACAGCCGAACAACGCCGCCACGCCGCTCCCCAATAGCAGGCGTCCGTGGCGCACGCGCGGCAGAATCGCCACCGATCCCAGCCGTCCCCCCATCAGGAAGGCCCAATACGACATCAGGATGAGGAGCGAAGCGAGGGGACTCAAGCCCACCCGGCGGATAAGGAACAGCGGGAGCCAGCCGGCCACCGACCACTCATTGCCGAACTGAAAGAAGAGCAACAGCGCGAACATGACCGCACCGGGACTCCGAAAATCCTGCAACGCCTGGCGTAAAGTGGTGTCCGCGCCGCGCGGCGCTGAAATGTAGGAGCTGCGGATATAGATGCCGCCGAAAATGGCAGGCACCAGCGCCATCAGAAACAGGATCGTAGGGACGGAATAAGCGTAGAAAGTGCCGGCCACCAGCGCCGTCGCAGCCAGACAACCCAGTCCGTACCAGATGCCTCCCCGGTTCACTGTGCCGGCGGCGTCGGATTGGTAGGTGCGGGAGATGGCATGGAACAGAGCCATGTTGAGCAATCCGCTACCGGTGCCCAGCGCCAGCAGGCCGGCAACCCGCCACCATTGCGAAGCCGGTGGCGACACCATGGCCAGATAACCCAGCGACAAACAGGAGAGCGTACAGGAGGAAACCAGCAGAAAACGCAGGCCCCGGCGCGCCATAATACGCCGTGCCACCACGGCAGCCACCACAATGCCAACCGCGAAGCTGAGAAAGTAGTTGCCCACCGCGACAAAGTCCGGCGGATCCCGGTGATAGCCCCAGGCCGGCAGGACAGCTCCTAGAAGCGCCATCAGAAAGCCGGTCAGCATGAAGCCTGCCAATGCTCTTCCACCACCGGGCGAGGCGGTAGTGGCGTTGGCGGGCGCGGAACTCACAGGTTCGATTGTACCGTGGGCCGCTTGTGAAAAACGGAATCAGCCATACGGAATTCGGGAGAACGGAACATAACATTCCAATGGAATGAACGTAGTATCGATGGCACTCAGCGTGCACTGTAGGGTTTGGGTTTTGGTTAGAGAGTTTCCGCTTTGGTGTGTTGCCTCCTTTGGGCAATTCGTAAACCCCCCGCTTCGGTCCCATCTGCCGGAGCGGGGAATTTTTTTGCCGCCTGCCTTTGTTAAACTGATCTTTCTCACCGAAATGACGGGACTCTACGCTCAATGGATGGATGGCTGGGAGCGTAAGCTCGCCACTCGCGATACCAACCGGGTGGTTCGGCAGTTTGAATGGGGCACTGAGTGGCTGCACAAAGTGGGCTACCCGGAGTGCCCCGCCCAGACCAACGGGAATGCGCGGGCGTGCGTGGCAGACTTCGTTTCCGCGGCGCTGCGGAACTCGGAGCGCTTCTTCGCCTACCAGCAGCCTGTCGATTACCAACTGCGGGATGGACGCCTGACCTTTACCAGCCCGGTGCAGTCGGGCTACCCGCAGAACGACGTCGTGCCCAACCTGTGGTTTCCCGCCGAGAAGGATCGGGGCCGCGCCCTGGTGGTGCTACCCCAGTGGAACAGCGATGCGGCGGGCCACGTGGGGCTCGCCAGGCTGTTGAACCGCTTCGGCATCAGCGCCCTGCGTATGACCATGGCGTATCACGCCGAACGCAAACCGCCGGAACTGGAACGCGCCGATTATCACGTCTCCAGCAACGTGGGGCGGACCATCCATGCCTGCCGGCAATCCGTGATCGACGCGCGCGCCTGTATAGACTGGCTGGCCGCGCAGGGCTACCGGCGGATCGGCATTCTGGGAACCAGCCTCGGCTCGTGCGTGGCGTTCATCGCGGCGGCGCACGATCCGCGAGTGAGAGTCGGCATCTTCAACCACGTCTCCATGTACTTTTCGGACGTGGTGTGGACCGGCCTTTCGACGCAGAACGTCCGCCAGGGTTTTGGCGATACCGTCTCGCAGGAGGAGCTGCGCAGGTATTGGAGCGTGATCAGCCCGGCCAGTTACCTGGATCGTCTGCCCGGCCGCGATTTGCAGAGTCTGCTGGTCTGGGCGCGGCACGACAGCACATTCCTGCCGGAGTATTCGCAGCAGGTGCTGAAGAGCTTCCGGGAAATGAAGCTGCCGCATCGCGTCTTCACCTTGCCGTGCGGCCACTACACCACCGGCCAGTTCCCGTTCAACCTCATGGATGGCCTGGCGATGTGCCGCTTCGCCTGGCGGCACCTGTAACCGCAATACTACATATTGTTGTGTGCGCGTTTATTGACACTGTCTGGCGCGCTTCTACATAAAACCGTATTGACAGATCCGAGCACCTCATGAGAGGATAATTGCATCACTGAAGAAGGAGGTGGTCCAGCATAATGGATAGTAGCAAACAACCGCGAGAGGTGGCCGACTGTTGAAGTCGCGCCTCTAATGTAGCCGATCCCGCTTCAGTGGTGGGATCACGTTCCTGTGGACCGGCTGCCTCTTGCGTAGCTAAAGCCTCAGGTATTATTTCGATGGCTACCTACCCCCGTGGACTGTGGGTCCACGGGGGTTTGTATTTTGATATACTGGAAATCTCGAAAGGAACTCCCCGTTACAACATGAAGGCCGGAATTCACCCCGCTTACAACGAAATCAACGTCATTTGCGCCTGTGGCCACGTTTTCAAGACCCGGTCGACGCACAAGGGCGACATCCGCGTGGAAATCTGCTCCTCCTGCCACCCGTTCTTCACGGGCCGTCAGAAACTGGTAGACACTGCCGGCCGCATCGATAAGTTCGAGAGGAAGTACAAAGCCTCGCGCGGCGACAAGGACAAGAGAGAAAAGCAGCCCGCTTAGGCGGACTCTTTACGGATTGAAAAGGGCAGGCCGCGGGGCGGCCTGCCCTTTTTGTCTTTGGAGTGAGGAGGGAACAGACGGCCCGCCTCTGTTAGAAGCGGACCGCCTGTCAGGGTGGGGGGAGATCTATCGAGGTGGTCAATGGATGCGGATCATGGCGAGGGTGACGACCCTGGTTTGCTGCGCTTCCAGGTCGGTGGCGGGCGGTTTCGGAGCCGTGAAGGCGTGCGTGAAGCTGTCCTTCCCGTTCCAGAACCGGGTGAGCGTGCACGACTCGCCGGCGCAGACAAAACTGAGCATGGGACTGCCAGCCTCGCGCCACATCTTGGGGGCGTCAGACGTCACGCCCGTTCCCATCATGGCAGACCGGTCGGAATCCAGTTTGCGGACTCGGATGTATCCGTGTCCGGTATCTTCGCGGACCTCATAGGAACCGGGAGGCATGAGCTTACCGTTGGCGCGGAAAGACATGGGGATTTCCGCTTTCATGGCCTGTGCCGAAGCAGTGCCGGCAGCGACTGCCAGGGCGGCCGTCGCGATCATCAAACGCATCGTTGAAGTGTTCATCGTCGTATCCTCTCTTCTGGCCGTCCCTTTCTGGGTGCCGGCTTACGGGCGGGAATAAAGCACCTCTCCTGCCAAACCGTAAAGTATTGTAAAAAAACGGATTCGGCATCGATATCCGGGCGCCGATGAACCGTAGTGTTCATGCCAGGAGCCTATCGGTTCATGCCGCGACAGATCCTGCCGCAACTCAGTTATTCGCCGGCGGTGTGTGCATTGAGGTGTCGCATGGAAGGAACAGGCGGCCCGCCTCGGTGAGAAGCGGACCGCCTGTCATTGGGGAGAGATCGATGGGGGAGCCACGGTAGGAGTACAGGGGCGGCGCCGGGGCGAGCGGCGCCGCGATAGACGGGGAGATCTATCGTGGGGGTCAATGGATTCGGATCATGGCCAGGGTGACGACCCTGGTTTGCTGAGCGTCCAGGTCAGTAGCGGGCGGTTTCGGAGCCCTGAAGTTGTAGGTGAAGCTGTCGTTCCCGTTCCAGAGCCGGGTGAGCGTGCACGACTCGCCGGCGCACACAAAACTCAGCATGGGGTTGCCACCCTCGCGCCAGGTTTTCGGGGCGTCGGATTTCAGCTCGGTTCCCAGCAGGGCAGACCGGCGGGAATCGATGTGGCGGACTTGGATATACACGTGTCCGGCATCCTCGCGGACCTCATAGGAACCGGGAGGCATGAGCTTCCCGTTGGCGCGGAAAGACATCGGGATTTCCGCTTTCAGAGTCTGTGCCGAAGCAGTGCCAGCAACGACTGCCAGGGCGGCCGTCGCGATCATCAAACGCATCGTTGAAGTGTTCATCGTCGTATCCTCTCTTCTGGCCGTCCCTTTCTGGGTGCCGGCTTACGGGCGGGAATAAAGCACCTCTCCTGCCAAAC
>OKRF01000136.1:0-7852 GCA_900290315.1 Candidatus Sulfopaludibacter sp. SbA3
GTGCCTGGCCCGCCTGCGGGACCGGTTCGCCCTGGAGCCGCACCGTTGATCCCAGTGAGTAATTGACCAACGGAGTGGAATTGGCGGTGGCGGCTGACTCCACCCCGGGTAGCCCGCTGACGTTATCGAGCAACGCCTGAACGAAGGCACGTTGCTGCGCTTCGGACGCATAGCGCGACTGCGGCAATTGCAGTCTGGCCGTCAACACTCCCGCCGGACGAAACCCGGGATCGACCGCTAGCACGCTTGCCAGACTTCGCAGCAGCAGGCCCGAGCCCAGGAGCAACACCAGTGCCAAGGCGACTTGCGTGACCACCAGGGCCGGCCGTACCCAGCTCTTCTGACCGCCCATCACACCCTGAGCGCCGCTCTTGAGTACCTGGTTCAATTCCAGACGTGGCGCGAAGAAGGCCGGCGCCAGACCCATCAACAGGCCCCCGGTTGCGGCTAGCAGCAGGGTCGCGCCCCCCAGCACCCAGCCAGGCTGCAGATCGCGCAAGCCGGGAATTGGCAACCCCTCGGAGACTCGCAACAAGCTCAGCAGTCCCGATGCCACGAGCAGTCCCGCCGCGCCCGCCAATAGCGCCAGCATCAGGTTTTCCACCACGATGAGGCGGGCCAGGCGCAGACGGCCGGCGCCCAATGCCGCGCGCAGGCCGATCTCTCGCGCACGCGCCGCCGTACGCCCCAATTGCAGGTTGGCCACATTCACACACGCGATCAGTAGCAGCAGGCACACGGCGGTAAGTAGCAGTCGCAGAATCGGGCGGCTCGGGCCATTCACGGCGTCCTGCAAAGGCGTCAGCGTGAGCCGGCTGGTTGCCCCACCGAAGTTCTTGAGGAACTCGACCATCTCCCCGCTGGCGCTCAGCGCCGACAAATCCGCGCCGGCTTGTGGCAGCGTCACCCCGTCGCGCAATCGCCCGATGACGTTGAAGCCCTCGAACGTCTCCGCGGTCCACTCGGGCTGCACCGGAAGCCGGGAGATCAGCAACAGGCCGGGCCGAAAACGGCCGGGAAAACGAAAACCGGGGCTAAGCACCCCCAGGATGGTCGTGGGCTTTCCGTTCAGCGACACCACCCGGCCGCTCACTGTCGCGTCTCCGCCGAACTTGCGCTGCCACAAGTCATCGGTCAGGATGGCGGTCGCCGGCATGCCGGGCTTCCCGTCCGCCAGGGCAAAGCCGCGTCCCAGGGCGGGTTGCACGCCGAGTACGGAAAGGAAGTTGGCAGAGACGGTGGCGGCGTCCAAACGCTCGGGAGTTCCCGCCCCCGTCAGATTAACCTGCGCATCGTCCCATCCCGCGATGCCCTGGAAGGCCCGGGTGCCCTGACGCCACAGCACGAGTTCGGGAGACAGGACACCGAGGCCCGTTCGGCTCACCGAATACAGCCGGCCGGCCTGCGGATAGGGCAGAGGGCGCAGGAAGGCCGCATAGAAGACGCCGAAGATTGCGGAATTGGCGCCGATCCCGAGCGCCAGCGACAGCACCGCGACCGCGGTGAATCCGGGGCTCTTGCGCAGACCTCGCAGCGCATAGCCGATGTCCTGCCACAGCCCGTTCCACCACGCGCCGGTACGGACATCGCGGCACTGCTCCTTGACCAGTTCCAGTCCACCCACTTCGAGGAGCGCGGCCCGCCGGGCTTCCCGAGACCCCAGACCGGCGCGCTGTTTTTCCTGGGTGAGAAGCTCGACGTAGGCGCGCAACTCCGCATCGAGTTGGGCCTCCACCTGCTGCCTCTGGAACAGGTTCCGCTTCAGGCTCAGAAACCAGCGCGGGAAGGACATCGGGCTCGCCTCCTATAGAAGCTCTATATGGAGAATAAAGCCACACCTATAGAATGTCAATAGGGACCTAGAAAGAGCCCGGACGAAGCAACAGAGTTCCGGAGCACCCCACTCCGGGCTCTGTTGCTCCTGAATCGAAATCCGCCTCCTCCAACGGCGCGGATCTCGTCACGTTCCTGCTGCGCGTGCCCGCTCGTGCGACAGACACTCGTAGCGGAAGCCTTATGAAACTCTGCGACTGCAGACGTGGGAACGGGTAGACGCCTGCTCACGGCTCGCTGCCTGGTTGACCAGCCGCAACAATTCTTTTAATCGTTCGCGTCTGATGCGCAGTTCGGCGAGAAACAACTCGGCGACATCGATTACCGCCGGTCCGCGCGAGTTATGCCATCTCCCTGCGGCATCCTGACGCAGTGCCAATGCGTTTGCAATCTTGTGATCCTTGGCCTTCATCGGGGAATCCTCCGAGTGATGTCCACTGCTACTGACTACATCCGCGACAAGGTCAGGCGCAGGCGCGCTGCTTCCGGCGGAACACCTCCATGGTGTAACCCGTTTCGCCCGGGACCCAGTAAACCGCCAGCGTGTACCCGCCCTGGAGGATAACGCCCAACGAGTCGATGTTCTCCGTGTACCTCGAGGAGTTGGTGTAGAGCGCGCGGCCAGCCACGTATTCGAAGCGCACCGCACGGTCTTCGCCGTTTCTAGTGGCTTGATAAGGCCGAAGCGCACCGCACGGTCTTCGCCGTTTCTAGTGGCTTGATAAGGCGTCGCAGACAATGCCGCGAACCAAATGGGTGCCGGCTCGACCGCCGCCGGGCGGGGTTCCAGTGCGCCGATGATGGGCCGGCAGGCCGCCGGCGCGTTCCTCTGCCCCAAAGGTTCGCGCATCCGATCGTTTTGCTTGTGGCGCACCGTCACCCCTAGATTGCCCCTCGACACGCCATTCCCATGGGCTCGTTTCTCAGCGGTCATGACCAACTCCTCCGCGTGGATCGCTCTTGTTACCGTCCCCGGCCCGGTTAGTGGCCCAGGGCTTTCACCAGGTTCAGTTCGCCGCCCACGTTCTGCCCCTGCTCGGGAGTTGCGGAACCGGCTATCGTCGACTTCGCCGACTGTTGATTCAACCACCAATTCGTCTGCACCAACAGAGCCACCGCACCGCTGACCAGCGGGGTGCTGAATGACGTTCCCCACCCCGCGGCATAGTGGTTGCCGGGATAGGTGGAAATCACTTCCTCACCGGGAGCCGCCACCGTGGCGATCACTCCCCAATTCGAAAAGGAGCTTCGCTGGCCCTGATTGTTGGTGGAAGCCACCCCCATTACTTCCGAATATGCGGCCGGATAAACCAGCATATTCTGCCCCTCATTGCCCACCGCGGCGACGCAAACAATGCCTCGATCGTTCGCCGCATCCAGAGCGTTCTCGAGTTCCGTGGAAGCGGCTGTCATGCTGAAACTCATATTGATGACTTTGGCGCCGTGATCGATGGCGTAGTAAAGTCCGTTCAGAAGGGTCGAGAGTTGCGCAGTGCCGTCGTTTCCGAACACCTTCACCGGCATCAACCGTGCCGAGGGCGCTACCAGGTGAATCAACCCGGCAACCATAGTCCCGTGACCATAAGCATTCGTAATCCTGGTCCCGTTATCCAGAATCGATGTGGTCGACTGATCCAGAATCGAGGTGGTGGATTGATTCAAGCCGCCTTGCGACGGGTCGCAACCGAAGTTGGGATCGCAACCGCCCCCGCCGCCCGAATAGTCCAGAATCGACGTGGTGGACTGGTTCAACTGATACATGGAACCATCGTCCAGAATGGACGTAGTGGATTGGTTGAGATTGGGCACTTCCTGGGCACTGCCGCCGGACGGCGTAGTGAAGTCGGCGCCGGGCATCAGGCTGAACATCAGCACCGGATTCGTGTAATCGGCCCCGGTATCCAGGAAAGCCACGGTACCTGCTCCGGTGGCATACTTGTGAGCCGCGGCCACACCGATAGTGGTTGCCGCCGGCTGGTCCAGGTAGCCCTGCCACGCGAACGGCGAAAGAAACGTCGCCCAATCCTGAGTGGCTAGGAACTTGCCGCTGGCCGGATCACTGGAATAACCATGTTTTTGGGGTAGAGTGATCTGCTGGTCGTATTCCACCCACTGTATGGACGGATCCTTCGAAAGCGTCGCCAGGAGCGAGGTATTCGACGGAGTAGTCACCACGTACAGGTTGTTGCCCGAACCTGTTAACTGGCTGACAATCGTCAAGCCGTAGTGACTGGCGACCTTGGAAATCTGTCCTGGCGGCACGCGGAGGATATACCGCTCCTGCGCGGAGGCAGCTAGAGACAGCATCAAGAAAAGGATGGTCCGCACCAAAATGTACCATTTCCGAGCCATTGCTTATCCTCTGCTCCCCTTACTTCTACCCGACAGCCCGGAGTGCACATTATTCTTGGGAGTAGCATTCGGCTTCAACCGGTCCCCTCCGACAGGCGTTTCGGCGACGAATCGCTTGAGAGGGACCTGAATGCAGCGGGCTCCCCCGTCCAAGTAAACATAAAGCTGCAGGCGCTTTTGTTGTTCGTATTCCATCTGAAATTCGCCGAACCGGTTGCTACGCGTTTCCGCTACCACCACCTTGCCAGACCTCAGACAAACCGGGAGATTGGCCATTTCACTCTCCGGCGCCTGATGATTGGAAACCTGACCAATGATCGCCGCCCGGCAGGTGTACAACTCAGGCTCCACCCGCAGATCCAGCGAGCATTCCCCAGCATGGTAAAGGGCCTGCCAACCAACTTGCCAACTGGCGCGCAATCCTGCCGGGGCAGGGACCAGAAAACTGTCGAAGATCACTTCTATGGGAATTCGGAACGACCGCTTGGAAGGCCGGGAGATTTTCGTCGAAAAAATAGCCCGCACCGCCTGGACGGCCTCCTCGGGGACGGGCATCGGAGCCATCCCGCGGCAGATACGCGACAACCGCTCGCAGAAATTCGCCATGTCGTGGCATTCGGAGCATCCCGCGGCGACGTGTTCCCGCATGCCCTGTGCTTCGCCAGCGGCTACCACGCCTCTGGAGAAATCCACCCACTGAACAATGCCGTAGTGCTTCATACCTTACTCGAACACTCCGTTATCCATTTGCATCCGGCGGAAGCCCCTCTTCCGGTTCTGTCCCTATACAAGAAGGGTAGCTCCACTGTGGAATAGATATAGTACAAAGGCGGTTTTTTTCAGCTCCTGGCCATTTGTGAATACTAGTACCAAAGTAGATACTGCCCACCTGTCACAAGTGACTACTCGGTAACTGATGAAATAATAGACACCATGGCGCTTATCGCCGGCCCATCAGGCGTTTCCACAAAGGTGGCTTGGCTAACTCGATTCCCAGTAACTCTCGGAAATGAGCGGCCTCCCCAGCGCTGAGAGGCTGGACCCCGCGAATCAGTTCCACCACTTCCACCATGCGGCTAAAGTGGTCGATGCAGTGCCAGCAGCGAAGAACGTGCTGTTCCATGGTTTCCCGGCCGCGCCAGGTGGTGCGTCCGTCGAGAATATCCAGGAACACCTTGGCGGGCAGGCAGTCCTTGCCGCCAGAAGTCGCGGCAGCCTGGCCGAGATGGCGGCCATTTTCGGCGAGAAGATTCCTTCGCCATGCGTCCACTTTTCCGCGAAGCAGCTCCTCCGACCGCTCGCGGATTTTTTCTACAGTCTTCGGCGCCATGCGCATCATGGCTCCGGTTTCGGCGGCGTCGTAATGCATGGTCTGGATCCAGACGGCCTGCTTCTCCACCAGGGTCAAAGGCTCGAAGGCGGCGGCGGCGGTCTCCAGATCCAAAGCGAACTCGGGCGCCGGGAGCGGCGTCTCGGCCAGGACTTTCTGGCGCAGTTCGGCGATAAACCAGCGCTCCGGAGCTGGCTCCAGGGATTGGAAGATGCTCGATTCGGGCTTGTGGATGGCCACCAGAACGCGTTCCAGTGCGGCGCTATCGCCGTAATGCGCCAGCAGTTTGCGGATCAGGGGCACATAATTTGAGATAAAGTACGACCAGCCCTCGGGTTTATTGGCGCGGCAATCCTGCACCATCTCGTAGCACGTATAAATCATCTAATTCGATGGTAATTGAAAGGTGAGTCCTTTCCCGGCACCGAATTGTTGTAGCCGCTGCACAATCTCGCCGCGGCCGGGACTGGAGACATGCAAGCGGAACGTGGTGCCCGGGGGGAACTGCGCCAGTTTCTTCTCCAAGGCCTCCAACGACGCGATGTTGGTGTATTGCGCCACGCGGAATGAGCCGCCTTCCACCTGTACCCCCAAAGGCTGTTGCATATTGTGCAGGTCGTTGGCGGTTTCGTGCTGGCAGCGCTCGGAGATGCAGTGTTGCATATTGTGCAGGTCGTTGGCGGTTTCGTGCTGGCAGCGCTCGGAGATGCAGAGCGAGGCGATGCGAGCCAGATCGGCCGCGTTGGCGAGCCAGCCGTTACCGCGGGCAATGGCATTGCGCAGGGCGACTTCGAGGTACTCGCCCTCCACATTTTGCTGGAGCAGGGCGGGCCGGTCTTTCCAGTAATCGTGGAAGTACTGCAGCGTGTCCCACAGCGGCTGCTCGGCAGCGGCGGTGCCATACGTGCCGAGAGATTCGGCGGCGGCCATTTTCACCTGGACATCGCCATGCATCGTGTACGCGGCGATGAAACTCTCCAGTTCGGGGCTCATGAAAATGCGCGCGGTGACGGCGAAGTAGTGTGTGGCGCAGACGGGCGCGGGAGCGTGCATGTCCCATGGCTGCCGGTGCAGGATTCGGCCGGCATAAGCGGGATCGACGCGCAGAAAGTAGGCGAACAATTCGGGCTGGCACTTGTCCGGCTGCGATTCGAAGATAGCTTTGATGCGGGGCAGCGATGCGGCGTCGCCGTAGCGGGCGATCAACCTCGCCGCAAGAAAAGGATTTCCAGCCGGCCCCTTTTGCGCCGTGGCCAGGGTCTGAATCAGTTTGGGGGTGAGACCGCGCGTGGCTTCGGGAGGCAGTAGCGCCAGGGTGTCATCATCCACCCGGCTCACCGGTTGGAGTATGTCGGCAACGATGCGGGCTTGCGCTTGGGCGGGGGCGAATTCGTTCAGCCGCCGGATGGCCAGGCGCCAGCCTTCTGGGTCCCCGGTTCCCGCCCGTGAGAGATAGGAATCCAGAACGGGCGCCATTTCGGGAACGCGCATCACGGCCCATTCCCACGCCAGGTACGCGCGCTGGCGCTCTGCGGATATTTGCGGGAACTCACGAATGGCCTCCTGCCGGAGGGCAGGCAGCCAGTCGGGCGGAGTAGGGCTGACGGCAGCGTACTGCAAGAGGCCGTCCAAAGCGGCGCCCTGGAATGCCGTAGTCTTTTCGTGGAAGTGTGCGGCGAGCAGGGCGGCATCCGGATCGCCCTCGCCGCACAGCGTCCCGAGTTCCCGGAGATAGGCGCCGCTGACGTACTGCGCGGGCAGCAATAATCGCGCGCGCAGGATTCCGCACACCGCTTTCTTGTCCTGTGCTCTCACGAGAATCGACCAGATTTCCCCCTCGCTCTTATCCAACTGTTCCACTTCCGCCTCCCAGGCGAGCGGAGTCTGCAGGTAGCTCAATTGCCGAGCCGCCTCCTGCCGCATCTGGACGGGCTCATAGGCGTCTCCCTGGATCAGGACCTTGACGGCCGCGGCAATGGTGCGGCGTTGCCACCCCAGATCGGCTGGTACGATCTCGAATTCGACAGCGTTCGATACGATGTACTCGCGCGGATCGGTGTAGCTGTAGGCATACATCGACGGGCCAGTTGGCTTCAACACTTCCGGCGAAAACAACGCTGCCACGCGGTAGTGGCCCGGTTTCAAAGCGCCGAGATAGGCGTTGAGTTCAGTTTTCATCCTCAGGCCGCCACCGCCGCCGCCCCCGGGTTCCCTGTCAAAGCAGGGCGTGCTCAAGGTGCCGCAGTCCGCGGCGGGACTCAGAAGAAAAGCAGGGAACCGGTACAGGCGCTGCCGGGCTGGATCGCGTGGCGGAGTATCCAAGTCGAAAGGAATGAT
>OKRF01000136.1:7862-10027 GCA_900290315.1 Candidatus Sulfopaludibacter sp. SbA3
AGTAGAGGCAACAAGTATGCGGGTCCTTCTGGTTCTTACTTTGAGTTCTCTTCTGGCGGGCGGCGCCATGGCGCAGCGCGGCGGCGGTTCTCACGGCGGCGGCGGCGGATTCCACGGCGGTGGCTCCGTCGGAGGTTTTCACGGCGGTGGCTCCCTCGGAGGATTTCACGGCGGAGGCGGCTTTGTTGGCAACTTCGGTTTCCGCGGCGGCTACGGATATGGCCGGAGCTACTGGGGCGGCTATTATGGCGGCTACTATCCCTACGGGGGCTATGGCCTGAACTACTGGCCGGGATACTACGATTACGGGTATCCCTATTACAGCGACTACAACGCGTACAGTTATCCGGTTTACCAGCCATCGCCGAACGTGACGGTGGTCTATCCCAACCAGGTACAACCGGCCCCGAGCACGGTTTATGTGGACCGCGCGCACCCGGTGAGCCACGAATACGACGAATACGGGCAGGAAGTGAGGCCTCCGGCAGGCGGCGGCAACTCTTCTTCCGCATCGCCAATTTATCTGGTGGCGATGAAGGACGGCGTGATTCGCGCGGCCGCATCGTATTGGGTGAATGGACAAACGCTGCATTACGTCACGATGGAACATCAGGAAAAGCAGGTGCCGTTGAGCGAGATCGACCGGCCATTCAGCCAGCAGTTGAATCGCGAGCGGCACGTGCAGTTCTCGCTGCAGTAGGACAGACGATCGGCTGGTAACGCCGGCGGTCTTGCCGCCGGTTGTGATGTCGGACCGGCGACAAGATCGCCGGCGTTACCTCAAGAGTCTGGCCAGTTCCTTTAAGTCCTCGGGCGAGGCGTCGGAAATGGCCCACCAGGCGGTGCCGTTACGGACCCAGTGCAGCAGGTGGAAGCCCTGGTAGGCAGCCGCCTTGGGGGATTGATCAGCGCCAGCGGCGGGCCACGTGAACACGTTGATGGTGTGCTGGCGGCGCTTATACACAAGGGCCGCAACGGGCCGATTGTCGAGATAATCCAGCCTGCCGCCAATCAGTTCGAACCCCTCGGGCTGCGTGACTTCCGGTGCAAAATCCAATTTGCCGGTGAACCACGGCTTCACGGTATGACGATCGCTGGAAGGGACATCCACCAGATGGTTGGCCTGCAGCGAGCGCAGATGGGCGGCAATCACTCGGTTTTCCACCGACGAATTTGCACCCGGCCGCGTCACCGTCACCGCGGCGACGATGCTTGCCGCGGCCGCCAGCGCGACCCACGCGGGCGCGAGACGGCGCTTGGGAGGCCGGGCATAATACGGGGCGTGCCGCCGTATGGCCGATCGCAGGGCGCGCAGCCGCTCCAACCCGGCAGCGCAGGCAGCGCACTGCTGCAGGTGGAGTTCGAACGCGGCAGCGTGCGTGGCATCCAGTTCGTCGTCGAAATAAGGCTGCAGATCGGTACAGTTCATTGGGCTGCTCCTAACAACCGCTCCAGGTGTTTGCGCCCACGCGCCAGGCGCGACATGACGGTGCCGATGGGCGCATCGATCACGCGAGCGATCTGCTTGTAGGACAGGCCTTCCATTTCGCGCAGCACGATCACTTCGCGGAATTCCGGCGGCAGCCTCTCGATGCTCTGCCGCACAAGTTGGCGGTCGGCCTGCCTCAGTTGCTCGGCTTCCGGGCCGGGCGCGGTATCGGCAGGCATTGCGATTTCATCCAGCGGCACATGGTTGCGCCGCTTGCGCAGCCAGTCGTAGCAAGTGTTGCGGATGATCGCCAGGAGCCAGGCGCGCCCGTCTTCCCCGTGAAAGCCGTCGAAAAAAGTGAGTGCGCGAACACACGCGTCCTGCACCACGTCGTCGGCATCGTGTGGACTGCCTACCAGCCAGCGAGCCAGGTTGTGCGCCGCGTCCAGGTGCGGCAAAAGGGCCCGTTCAATGCGCGCAGTCCTGCTCGAAAACAGATTCACCAATTCGTCACACTCTTGCGAAATCGCTCTACTGAGAATACCCGCCGTTGCCGCTGAATATTCCCGCAGTTTACATTTTTTGAAGCCACCGGGAGCGTTTTTACATCCTCTTGGTTGCGCTCCGTGTTTTGTTTGATTTATGATCGGCAGACTACGTTGCGGACGTGATACAGTAAACCACCAGTAGCGGGAGGCCACAGTGAAGGCATTCTCGGTTTTTACAGCTCTCATTC
>OKRF01000022.1 GCA_900290315.1 Candidatus Sulfopaludibacter sp. SbA3
GCCATACCGCACCGGGTCGTTCGCGGCCTTCGCAGTTTGCACGAAAGGAGCGCCCTGCACGGGAAGGGCGGACGCCACGGCAGTCACAGCACCGGCGGCTTTTAATAAATCCCGGCGCGACAAATCGTTATTTTCGGCCATGATGCGGCACCTCGCAAAAAGGGTGAATTTGTCCCGATTGTATCATGAGGGATCGGGGGGATTTCGCAATCGGTCTCCGGCCTCTGGTGTCAGGCGCCCCGGCCTGCCCTCGTCCCCGCGCACACGTGCATCGAAATACCAACCGTCAGCCCCCGCCCAGAAAGTGCCGTCTTTTCGCCTTTCAGTAGCAGCTCATTGATATGGCGGCAGCAGTGCCAGGGCCACTGGGTTTGCCGGCTTTCCCATAGCTGAGTACTGAGGTAGAAGACCTGAATAATCGCAGTTCGGGTCAAATCTGTCGGTGCGATGATGTGAATGGAGCATGCGTCGAAAGCCAGTACGCCTACGACGAGCGCCACCCCATACAAACGACATCGCTTAGTGCGGCGGGGATCAATCATTTGGATCTCCTGAATAGTTAAGACGATACGATCGCTGGTTATCGAAGCGGCCAGGTTTTCATCCGGAAGTCTATGCAAGTGCCGTTGAACCGGGATGCGGTCCGGGATGCGATGCCCGCCTTCTTCGATCTCCTACGAGAGGAAGAGCACCCGGCAGTTCGTGTTGTGCTCGGGCATTCTCTATTCGTATACATCCATCCGTACATGGACGGCAATGGGCGCATGGGGTGCTTCCTCATGAATGTCACGATGGCGGCGGGCGCCTTCCCCTGGACGGTCATACCGCTCTCCGCGCGCAACACCTAATGGCCGCTCTTGAGAGGGCCAGTGTTGGAGAGGATATCGCCCCTTTCGCAGAGTTTCTAGTCGGGCTCGTCCGGAAGGGTCTTGCCGGAGAGCCGCTGCCGCCGGTGCCAAGACCGTGTCGAAACTCCTCGCATTGTAGCCGTTGGGGATAGCTTCGAGCGAAAAGGCAGATTCCCCAACTTGTTGAAATCATTAGAAATGTGGAGAACTGAAAGAACCGTTGGAACGGGCCGCTATCCGCCCAAGGCAGGTGCGCTACCAGGCTGCGCTACGCCCCGACATTTCTACTTCTTTGATTCTAAAATACTTTGCTGAATCGCGCAATGGCCATCCGGTCTTCACCGTGGCAGAACCGTGCCAAAACCCTGCGAGATGCACGAAACCGTGTCAAAACCAGTACCTCGTATTATCAATGAGTTAGCCCGATCAGGTGCTGGCGAATAGCTCCGCAGATCGGCGATTTGAGGCTTGAAACGCAACTGAAAGCAGGCGCGCAAGTTGATCGACAACAAGTGGAATCAATACTTTGCGGTCGCTCTCGACGCCGTGTTGCCAGGATGGAGGCTGCGGACTTACTGCTGAATCGCGATCACACCGCCCAGCCAGATCTCAATCGGCCGGTACGGCAGCATGTCGTAATACGCCCCGCCCTTATCATCAATCCGGTGTTCCCACCATGAGCATCAATGAAGACGGCGTCTTCCCACCGCCGGTGGCGACTTGAATCGGTTGTGGTCCCGGCGGCACGTCCAGGGGAATTGCCACCCGGACAAGGTAAAGCCCTGGCGAGGTGAGACCGGCAAATAGGACTTGTGCAGGTTTGCCGCCGACGCTCGCGGTTACAGCGGCGCTGACGGGATAGGCTCCTGCAAAAACCTGATTCGTGATGAACTCGGTCGGATCCACAGTGGCGCCCAAACCGGCCATATACAGATCGAGGACGTCGCCGGGAAGCGCGGCTCGCGTCACACGCGGATCCACCGCGCTGTTTCCGATCAGGGTTCCAGTTCCTGCCAAGGCCGCAGTGACGAAGAAGGCGCTGCCATCAGAGTTCGGCAGCGCATAGATGGAGGGCAGCGTGGCCGTGGCGGTGACTGGAAACGGGTTGCTGCTGACTCCGTTCGCCTGCACCACGACCTGAACCGGTCCCGGCGCCACCGAAGCCGGCACGAGAGCGTTGATCTGCGTCGGGCTGACGTAATAGAGCGCCGCCTGCGTGCCGTTGAACGTGACGGTCGTCCCGCTGAGCATGGTGGGCAGCTGCTGCGTCCCATTCAGATTCCACGTCTGCGGCGCCCCACTCGCTAAAGCTGAGCCGGTGATCGTGACCCATGCGCCCGGTGCGATGCCAGGGGTATAGTCCCAGGAATCCACGATCGCCTGAATGAACGGCCCTTGTGCGGCCTGCGTCACGGTGATTGGGGGGGAGCCTCCAACGGTCAGAACTCCTGAGCGCTGCGTGGAGCCCGGGTAGGCAGCGGCCGAGTAGCTGAAACTGCCGATGCCGTTTCCGCTGGCCGGCGAGGTGATCGTGATCCAATCTACGTTGCTCGACGCAAACCAACCCACGCCTGGCGGCTCGGCCACGGTGAAAGTGCCTGTACTCGATCCGGGGCTTAAGAGCGGGATCGGGATGATGGCATAGCCAGACACGTACCGGGGGCTATCGCTCGCTTTGGGAGCTGAAATCAGCATCGTTCCCCAATAGAAGCCAGAGGAGAGCTTGGCTGTATCGGCGCTGACGGTAATCGTCGATGGAGCGCTTTCGGAACTGGACGAGATGCGCAGCCAGTCGATGTTGCCTACTGTGCTGGTGGTTGCTGTCCAGCTCATAGGGCCAGAGCCGGCGTTGGTGACCATCAGCCGCTCCGGGACGGGGAAGAGGTTGAAATCTATCTGATCGGCGCCGGTTCCGGGATAGGGAAATGATGGAACCGGGAAGTCGAGATTTTCGACTACGAGCTGGGCGGCGGCGCCTGGGTTGGTAATCCTGCGGATGCGATCGTTACCCGTGTCCGCCACGTAAAGGCTTCCGTCCGGGCCGACTCCCATTCCCGTGTGTGGAAGCCCTGGAAAGTTCTCGCCCCTTATGTGAGCGGCAACCGCGGGACCGCCGTCTCCGTCGAAACCCTCCTGATAGCCCTCCAGACCTCCGCCCACCAGAATCGTCAGCACGCCCGCAGCGTTGATTCGGTAGATGTACACGCCGCTCGCTACGTAGAGGTTGCCTGCGGCGTCAACGGTCAGGCCCCAGGAGTAATCCATGGCTGTCTTGGTCGCAAGCTGCCCTTCGATGTTCAAGGCTCCACCGTACCCCAAGCCGGCTACCGTATTGATCTTTCCGTCCAGCGTCACCTGCCGGATTCGCAGATTGTTCAGATCGATCAGATATAGGTTGCCCGCTTGGTCCGCGGCCACATCGCTCGGACCATTGAGCATGGCCTGAGTGGCCGGGGCGCCGTCACCGGAGAACCCCGCGCGTCCGTTGCCTGCCACGGTGCTGATCGTTCCCCGGGGGAGTAATTTTTCGGATTCGACTGTTTAGTACGTCGGCGACATAGAGATTGTCCGCGGCATCGATGGCCAGGCCGCCCAGCACGAAAAACGAGGCGCCCGTGGCAGGTCCGCCGTCTCCCGAGTAACCGGCATTCCCGTTTCCGGCGTATGTGGCGATCACGCCGTCAGGTGACACACGCCGGATCCGGTTGTTCCCGCCATCGGAAATGTAGACATTCCCGCTGAAGTCGACGGCCACCGCGACGGGGTTATTCAACTGGGCGCTGGTGGCTTTGCCACCGTCACCGGAAAAGCCCGGCGTGCCGTTGCCGGCGATGGTAGTGATGGTCCCATCCGTCGCGATCCTGCGAATTCTGTGATTCATGGAATCTGCAACGTAGAGATTGCCGCCGTTATCCGCCTTAACCCCTGTCGGAAAATCGAGCGCCGCTTGCGTAGCCGGACCGCCATCGCCCGCGAAATTCAGGGCGCCGTTGCCTGCGACGGTATCGATGATTCCGGACAAATCCACCCGGCGAATGCGCCGATGTATCGGATCCGAGATATACAAGTTGCCTGCGGCATCGATCGCGATTCCGTAGGGACGGCCCAGGGCGGCTCTGGTGGCTGGTCCGCCATCCCCGGAGAACGATGGGTCGTGGCTACCTGCCACGGTGGTGATGATCCCGTCAGGCGTGACTCTGCGGATAGAGTAGTTATACTGATCCGCGATGTACAGGTTGCCGAAGGCGTCAACGGCGGTGCCGCTCGGGAAATAGAACGACGCCGATAGCGCAGGGCCTCCGTCCCCGATGAATCCGATCTGCCCACCGATCTGCCCATTTCCCGCAACGGTTGAAATAATGCCTTTCGTATCGATCTTGCGAACCCGGTTGTTGTTCAAGTCGGCGAAATACAGGTTCCCACTGCTGTCGAAGGCTATCCCTGAGGGGCCGCTGAGTAGCGCCTTGCTGGCGAGTCCACCATCGCCCGAAAAGCCGTTACTGCTTACGGCGCCCGCCACGGCATGGACGATTCCATCTGGCGTGACTTTGCGGATTGCGCCGCCCGTATCATTGAAATACACGGCTCCGGACGCATCGACAGCGACCGTGAAAGGTTCGAAAATCGCTTGACTCGTCGCCGGGATCTCGTCGGTTTGATACGCGGCGCCGCCTCCCGCAATCGTCGTAATGATTCCGTTGCGGTCCACCTTGCGAATGCGCTCATTGCGCATATCAGCGATATAGATGTCACCGGCAGCGTCCACGGCGACAGCCTCAGGCTCCCTCAAAGTCGCGGCAGTCGCAGGTCCGCCGTCCCCGGAAAAGCCGGGCGATCCGGTTCCCGCAAAAACTGTCGCGACGCCGCTCGAAGAGACCCGGATAATCACGTCATGAGTGTTGTCGGCGATGTAAAGATTTCCTCTGGCGTCTACCGCGATCCCCTGTGGGTTGGCCAACGGCACGGCTGTGGCCGGACCGCCGAGGCCCGTGAGAACTCGCCCTTTGCCGGCGACCGTTGTAATGATCGATTGTGCCTGAAGGCAGATGGCTATTGCCATCAGGAAAGCCATCCGGAACGGTAGCGTTGACTTTCGTAGCAATGTCACTGGCGCCGCTTCACCTGCGTTCATTGGCACATTCTACCGGATGTCGAATGGTCTTGGATGAGAGGTCGGAAGCCACAAATCCTCCAGAAAAGACCGAAAGCAGGCCGCCAATTTCTCGCGCGGCGGCGCCGCCCTTTTCCATCCCATACAGGAGCGCGCCCAGGTGCCCTGCCCACGGCTGTAACGCTTCCAGCAGCGTTGACTGTCCCCGTCACCCCTGGTGGGTCAATGCCCGCCACGGTGACTCCGCAGGCTTCCTGCCTAACCGGGATTGTGGATCTGACTTCAAAGCGAGATGACTGCGGCGCTCCCTCCGCGGGAAGATCATTTTCAAGTCGTTCCTGGATCGACTTCAACGTGGTCTTGGGATAGCAATGGAGGCGCGGGCCGCCGCGCGTTTTCGCAATCTGTACGTGCGAGATTCGCCGTACTGCCCGTTTTGCCAATTTCGGTCCAGCTTATGTATGTACAGCGCTGAGCCGGACTCGCGACTTGAATGCTCATGCATACTCCGTGTCGCCGTCTGGCTTCTATCGCCACCCAGTCCATTTATGTCATATTAGACATAAGAGGCCATGGCTCGGACTCCGAACAAGCCGCTGGTTTGGCTGAGAGGCGAGGTGAAGACGCCCCCTTTCAGTGCCGAAGCTCGGGTCGAAGCCGGATTCCTGCTGCGCAGATTGCAGAAAGGGGAGAGTCTTGGTCTGCCGCATTCCCGGCCAATGCCATCGGTTGGCCCGCAATGCCATGAACTCCGTGTCAACGACGAGAACCAGACTTGGCGGATTGTCTACCACGTTGATACCGATGCCGTGGTGATCCTCGATGTGTTCAGCAAGAAGATTGCGACACCAAACGAAGTCTTGACGAATTGCAGGAGACGCCTTGCAGCTTACATCCGCGTAGCTTCGGGCGGGGAAAGGAAGCGAAAATGAACAGCTTAAAGAAGGCACGATTGCAGCGGAAAGGGTGGGCTGTTGGGGACACGGCTGAGTTCCTCAAGCTTAACCTGCAGGAAGCACAGTTCGTTGAATTGAAGCTGGCACTTGCCGCTGGGGTCCGACAACTGCGGGAACGGCGTGGAATCACTCAAGGCGCTCTAGCGGAGCAACTAGGTTCCAGCCAGTCCCGTGTTGCCAAGATGGAGGCGGCGGACCGGTCTGTGACCGTCGACCTGATGGTGCGGTCACTGCTGGCCATTGGAGCCACCCCTGGCGAGATCGCGAAGCTGATCAGGCGCGTGGGGACTCGCCGGGCTGCGTAACCGCTCCATCGAGGATGTCTCTGGGCAGATTATAATTGCAGACTCCGGGGAGGATGGACCACGGAAGACCGTGTCAAAACCGTGGCAAAACTCTTTCGTTTGGAGCCATTGGGGTTAGCTTCGAGCGAAAAGCAGATTCCCCAAATTGTTGAAAACATTAGAAGTGTGGAGAATTAATAGAACCGTTGGAAGCCAGCCGAACTGCGCCCAAGGCAGGTGCGCTACCAGGCTGCGCTACGCCGACATTTGATGCTTCCTTGATCTTAACCACTTCCAGAATTTCCGATACCGGGGGAGGCTCGGCAGGCCGGGATGAAAGGACGGGGACGTCAACGATCCGGAGGACGGGCGGCGTCTGTCCCACTGGGAGCCTCCGCCGTTTCCCCGCTGCGGCGGATGGCGCGGAGCAAGTCCAGCGCTTCGGGGCGGGCGAACTGTTCGCCGATGAAGGACCCGACGAAGCGGCCGCCGCGGATCTCGCCGCGCGATTCCATGCGGCGCAGCACCACCAGCAGGTCGCGCCACGCGGGCGCGAGCGATTCGCGGGCCGCCACATCACGGAAGACCACGCCCCAGCGAGCCAGCAACTGGGGCCGCCACATCACGGAAGACCACGCCCCAGCGAGCCAGCAACTGGCGGGCGAACGCCTCAGCATTGCCATCGGGCGCCACGGCGGTGTGACGCAGCAGCGCCCATCGTCCGGGCGAGTGGCGTGGACGCGCAGTGCGGCCCTTCCCTTCGCCGCGGCGGCGTTTGGGATCGAGCAGCGCGCGCAGATTTTCGAAACCGTCGGCGGTCACCAGGCCGGCCGCCACCAGTTCCCACAGGGCATCTTCCACTTCGCTGGCCAGGCGGCCGGTGGCGCGCGTGAGGTCGGCAAAGAAGGACGCGCCATGCGTTTCGATGGCCGCCAGCACTTCGCGCGCGGGGTGCGAGAGCGAGTCCTTGGGCGAAGGCTGGGGCGTGGCGAGCAGCCACGGCGCATCGTCGCGCAGGAAGATGGCGAGCGGCGCGACCCGGGTGGGGCGGACGCGGCGGCTCTTGTTCTCCTCCTGCTCGCGCTCGAAAGCGGGGTGAGGCGAGAGCCGCCCCCAACTGACTTCGCCGGACAGGCAGAGCTGGTCCAGATACTCGGGCTTGTACCTGGCGACCCGCCGCGGCAGCACGATGGTCTCCCACGCCGCCGCCGCGAATTCGCTGCCCTGAAGCTGCTTGATGATCTGCAGGGTGCCATCCACGCCGTGCAGTTGCGTGCCCGGCGCGGCATGCTGCCAGCGATTCAGAAACGCGTAGAACTCCGCCGTGGTCACGGGTTCGATTTCGCGGCGCAGGCGGCCGATAGTGAGGCGGTGAATGCGCGCCAGCAGGCGCCGGTGGCACCACTCCACGTCCGGAGCGGCGGCGGAGAAGCTGCCGCGCAGGATCTGGCCTTCGGCTTCGAGCTGCGCCAGCGCCTGGTCCACCAGGTCGCGCGGCATGGCGAGCGTGGCGGAGAGATGCGCGGCGGTCATGGGGCCTGAGCATTCGAACCAGCCGCGTAGAATCTCGGCGGCACAACGCTCAGGGCTTTCGGGAATGACGCGGATGGCAGCGGGGGCAGTGAGGTCAGGATGGATCGCGGCTTGCGGATAGGCGCGGCGGACCAGGTCGATGCGTTCGGCGGGCACCCAGAAGTTGCGGCCGGCGGTGGTGAGCGTCGCGGCGCGGTTGGCGGCGGCGAGTTGATCGTAGAGCGCTCCTAGTGGCGGACCGGCAGCGAGGAGGCTGAGTCCGCACAACGCTTCGTGGAGTTCATCGGCATCGCGGGTGGGCGGCCAGGCTTCGGCGGCCACCTGCGCGATGGCCGCGGGGTCGAGCGCGCCGGCGCCTTCGGAATAATCGGCCGGCAGGGTTCGGCGCATCTGCACGGCGCGCGTACGGCGCTCCTCCAATGGTGCGTCATCCAGGAAGGCGTACGGGTTGGCGTTGAGCAGTTCGTGGCAGAAGGGTGAAGGCTCAGGCGTATCGATGGAAAGGGTCGCGATTTCGCCATCCTGAATGGCCTCCAGCAGGGCTTCGAGGCCGCGCAGGTCCATGGCTTCGTAGAGGCAGTTTTCGATGGTCTCTTTCACCAGCGGATGATCGGGAATGCGCACTTCGCCAGAGAGATTTTCGGGGCAGGCGGCCTGGTCGGGGAAGACGGCGGCCATCAGGTCGTCCGCGCGCATGCGCTGGATGGGCGGCGGGACCTTGCGGCCTCCCATGTAGCGCGGAATCGTGAGGGCGCGCGAGGCGTTCCAGCGCCAGCGCGCCGTGAACATGGGGGCGGCCAGCAACGCCTGGGTGAGGACTTCGCGCACGGTGGCGGCGCGCAGAAACTCGAAGACCACTTCCAGCGGAAACGAGTGCTGCTCGCCCAGCGAAATCACGATGCCATGCGAAATCACGATGCCATTATCGGTGGCGGCGGCCTGCAGCTCGAAATTGAAAGAGCGGCAAAAGCGCTTGCGCAGCGCCAGGCCCCAGGCGCGATTGATGCGCGAACCGAAGGGCGCATGAATGACGAGCTGCATGCCGCCGCCCTCATCGAAGAAACGCTCGGCCACGATGCGGCGATGCGTGGGAATCGCGCCCAACGCCGCGGCGCCGGCGCGCACGTATTCCACGGCCTGCTCCGCGCCGCTGCGGTCCAGGCCGCACTCACTCTGCCAGAACGCGGGGTCGGGTCGGGCGGCCATCTCTTCGCGCAGAAGGGCCACTTCGCGGGAAAGCTCCGGCGTGCGGCCGGGAGCTTCGCCCAACCAGAAGGGGATGCCAGGCGCCGCGCCGTGGGCGTCTTCCACGCGGATGCGGCCAGGCTCGATGCGGCGGATCCGCCACGATGTGGTGCCCAGCAGGAACACGTCGCCGGCCAGACTCTCGACGGCGAAATCCTCATCCAGCGAGCCCACGGTAGTGCCTTCCGGCTCCGCCACCACCAGGTATTGCGCGGTCTCCGGAATGGCGCCGCCACTGGTGATGGCCGTGAGGCGGGCGTTGCGGCGTCCGCGCAGCCGGCCGTTGACGGCGTCGCGATGCAGGTAGGCGCCGCTGCGTCCGCGCGCGGTGGCGATGCCTTCGGAGAGGACGTCCAGGACGGCGTCGAAATCGCTGCGCGGGAGCGTGCGGTAGGGCCAGGCACGGCGGGCGAGATCGAACAATTCGTCCTCACCGAACTCCTCGCAGGCGCAGGCCGCCACCAGTTGCTGCGCCAGAATATCGAGCGCGTTGCGCGGAATCTCCAGGCGGTCCAACTCGCCGCGGCGGATGGCGCGCACCAGGGCGGCGCATTCGATCAGCTCATCGCGCGTGGTGGCGAAGATGCGTCCCTTGGGCAGCGCCCCCACCCAGTGTCCGGCGCGGCCGATGCGCTGCAGGGCCACCGCCATGGAGCGCGGCGAGCCCACCTGGCAAACGAGATCGACCGTGCCGATATCGATGCCCAGTTCGAGCGACGCGGTGGCCACCACGGCGCGCAGTTCACCGTTCTTCAGGCGCTTCTCGGCGTCCAGCCGCAGGGCGCGCGAAAGGCTGCCGTGATGCGGCAGCACCACGTTGGCGCCGAGGCGCTCTTCCAGGTGATGCGACACGCGTTCGGCCAGGCGGCGGGTGTTGACGAAGACGAGCGTGGTGCGATTTTCGCGGATGAGCGCGGCCATGCGGTCGTAAATCTCGCCCCACATTTCGTTGCTGGCCACCGCGCCGAGCTCATCGCGCGGCACTTCCACGGCGACTTCCATGGCTCGGCGATGTCCCACGTTGACCACCCGCGCGCGGCCGCTGAGGAAGGCGGCGACCTCTTCGATGGGCTTCACGGTGGCGGAGAGTCCGATGCGCTGCGGGCGCGGAAGGCCGCTCTGCTCCACCAGGCGATCGAGCCGCGCCAGCGTGAGGGCCAGGTGGGAGCCGCGCTTATCGTCGGCGACGGCGTGAATTTCGTCAACGATCAGGGTGCTCACCTGCGCCAGCATCTCGCGGGGCCGCGCGGCGGTGAGCAGAATGTAGAGCGATTCGGGAGTGGTGACCAGGATGTGCGGCCGTTCGCGGGTCATGCGCTGGCGCTCCCACTGCGGCGTATCGCCGGTGCGCAGCGCGGTGCGGATGGGCGCCAGAGGGACGCCCCGTTCGACGGCGAGGGCGGCGATCTCCGCCAGCGGCACCTCGAGGTTCTTGTGGACATCGTTGCTGAGGGCCTTGAGCGGGGAGACGTAGACCACTTCGGTGCGATCGGGAAGCGGTCCCAGGCGCGCGCGCCGCACCAGGGCATCGATGCATTGCAGGAAGGCGGCGAGCGTCTTGCCGGATCCGGTGGGAGCGGAGATCAGGACGTCGCGGCCCTCGCGGATGATCGGCCAGCCTTGCAGTTGGGGCTCGGTGGCGTGGCCGAAGCGGGCGGAAAACCATTCGGAGACGAGGGGGTCGAAGGCGGACAGCACTATGGATATTTTAGCGAAAATGCCTGTGACCGGGTTTTCGGAAGGGACACTTTCCGGTTGGCTGCCTGCAAGCGATTGAGTCTGGGTGAGGTGTCTTTCCAGGTTCTGAATTGAGAGTCTTTGGACAAAGGTCGGCCGAGTGGTGGACGGTCCAGTCAGAGGCGTCCGGAACACGTCGGGGAGTCGGGCGTTTTTCGGACATGTGACGGATCAGTTCGTGCAGGTCGGTTCCATTCACTGGCGCGTCCCTGTTCTTCGGAACGAGGAATGGTACTCTGGCCCGATGACGACGCGTGTTGAAGACGAAACAGACGGACCGGATGAAATACGAGACATAGCCGACAAGCTCTTCAAAATGAAGGAAGGGGCGCAGGCCGATTTGAAAGCGCTTCACGACTACCTGAATGAGCAGCCGAGCACCACCCCTTGGTTCTTCAACTCAATCACCGCGCTGCTGCGTGCCTTGGGTCGGGAATATCGCTATCTCAACATCGGATATGCGAAGGACGGCCGGTTGCTCGCATGGGCCTGTCGGAATCTCCTGGAGATCAACCTCTACACGCAGTTTTCCTTACGGTCCGAAGCTAACGCGAAGGCCTTCGCTGACGACCAGATCACAGATGCGCTCGATATTTTCGCCGCCTTCAAGCAGTGGCTTATGGCCGGCGAGCCGAATGCAACCACGCCCATCCTTGACGCCACACTTGCGACGATGGAGCAAGCCAAAACCAAACTTGGCGTTACGCGTACCAAATATCTGAGGACCGAAGACATAGCAAAGGCGCTGGACCGACTCGACGAATACAAACATTTCAACAAGGTCTCGTCCAAGCTGATCCATCCAACCGCATATTCCATACTAGTGTAGTGTCCAACAAATAACTGGACAAACGCTTTCCTTCAGGGGTATGCTGGGACATGG
>OKRF01000346.1:0-10805 GCA_900290315.1 Candidatus Sulfopaludibacter sp. SbA3
CGAATCTTCGTGCCTGGCTCGAATTTGCCCCTTCGCGAAATCCCGACGCGTTTTCCAGCCATCTTCATCCCGCCTGGTGAGCCAACTCTCTCGAAAATGCCGCGTGGCGCCGAAGCAGACAGACGACAAAAGACGATCGTCTGTCCCACGGAGCTACCGAATTTTCATCCCGCCTGGTGGGGCTTCGCCTCAAAAGCCGACTGGTACTGTTTTCGCGTCTACCTCACCGCTACCGGGACGCGCGTGCGCGTCTCATCCCAATTCCGATCCATTTGAGCCCCTTCCCGTTCCTGGCATGATACGCAGTAGCGCGCCCAGGGGAGAGCCGCCAGCCGCTTGGCGGCAATCGGTTCCTCACAACACAGACAAATGCCATAGTCGCCGGATGTCAGACGGTCCAGAGCTTCCTCGATCAGGCGAAGTTGGCCATAATCCAGGCTATTCAGGTGCAACGAAACGAACTCGTCGTGGGAAATCTGGGCTTGGTCGTCTTCCGCGACCCGCCCCATCCGTGCCAGGGTATCGAACTTGACCCCGAGGCCACAGAGCACCTCCTGTCGCTTCTGCAGCAAACGCTGGCGGTGAATGTCGTTGGTAGAGGGAGCAGTGGGCGTGCTCTTTCTCATAAACCCTCCCAGCCGAGTTTCGGATATCGGCACCTTAATGGTTCCAAAAAAGTATCAGAATTCTCTAATTAAAACAATAGGCAAATTGATTAGACGGCGAGAAAGGGGAAAATGCTTAGCGGAATGGTACGGTATTATCTTCCGGGTAGGTAGTCCTGGGGCAGATTTCGGGACAAATCCCTCAAAATCCCCTGCTCTTCCGGAGAAAAGTTGTTCTTGAAAGCATTGCTATTGAGGCGGACTTCGCGCTGTTCCTCAGGCATCCTCATCAGTTGGACCAGCGCCTGGCGCATGGGTTGATGGCGATCGTCCGGCAGTTTGTTGAAGGCGGTGAGTTGCTGCATGACCAGGCGGCGCTGCGCTTGCGGGAGACTGTCCAAGCCGCGAGCCTGACGCGCGATCCGGTCCTTGTCGGCTTGCGGAACGAGCCTGACGCGCGATCCGGTCCTTGTCGGCTTGCGGAAGGCGGTCCAATCTTTCCAGTGCCTGCCGCAACTGCGCCTGCTGTGGAGGATCCAGTTTCTCCAACGCCCGTTCCCGCTGTTCCGGCGTCATTTGCAGCAGACGCTGCGCCAAACCAGGATTGTTGATGTGCGGAACGTTCTTCTTCGGAATTCCCCCTCCGGCTTTCGGGGCGGTGCCGTTGAAGGCCTTGGCCGCGACGCGCGGAGGAGCTTTGGGAGGCGCAGCGGGCTTATCCTTCTGATCGGCACTCCAGCCCGGCCACGCCACCAGGAGCAACGCTCCCGCAAGTTGAAGGGCGCGGTTCATCCGTTACATCTTCTCGTTGGAATCGGCGGACTCGGTGCGCATCAGATGGTTGAACTGATTCAGCATCTCCACTTCGTCGATGGCGTGCTCCACCTGATCGGGTTGCAACGCCTCTATTTGGGCCGATTCCTGGGAGGGATTCGGGGCCACAACTGCCTTTTGATCCAAAAGGACACCGGCCATGATCAGCACTCCCGCGGCGGCGGCGATGGATACGCCTTGATGCCAAACCAGGGGACGGAACGGTCTGAGCAGCAAGTCCCACCAGGAGACCTGCTGCTCGATACGTTGATACAGGCGCCGATCGAAATCGGCCGATACCGGTTCGGGCTCCCAGACATCGAGCGCCTGCCACACAGCCGACTGGTCATCGACAAACTGGCGGCAGGCGGCACACGTTTCCAGATGCCGCACCAGCGGGGCAGCCATCTCCGAGTCGAGCCTGCCCGAGCAATAAGCCAGCAACTCGGCTGAGCTTTCCTGAGTCTCCATGGGACAATTCATATACGCCTCTCTTCCCTAAGCCATATGGGCTAAGCGGGCGCGCAACGTTTCGTACGCCCGGAATAAAAGTGATTTGACCGCAGATTCCGAACAGTTCAGCACTCGCGCAATCTGCGAATATTCCATCTCCTGGTATTTGTGCATCAGGACCGCGGCTCTCTGCTTCTCCGGCAGGGTAGCCACCGCCTTGCGCACCTCCTCTAACCGGGACTGGTAAACCATGGACGCCTCGACTGTCGGTTTCCTATCCGACACCTGCCTGACCGGCATGTCGTTCGAGTCGTCATCCAACCGTTCCTGCGACCTTTCATTTTTCCCGTCACGGAGCGAATTTAACGCCAAATGGGTCGCGATCCGAAAGAGCCAGGTTGTAAACTTCGCCGTTGGCTCATACGTTCCCCGCGAACGATAGACCCGCAGAAACACTTCCTGCGCCAATTCCTCGGCTACGGCGTGGTTCTGCACCATTCTATAGAGGAAGTGGATCACGGACAATCGGTGTTTTTCGAGCAAAACACCGAAGCTCGCGCCGTCTCCTTCTTTGACGCGAAGCATCAGCTCCGCATCATAGTCCAGGGCTGCCGCAGTCGCCCCCATATTCGTCTTAACCCGTTCTTCCATCCCAGGTTGCGCTTTTGACCGTGATTATCTTTCGGTCAGTCTACTCGCCCTTCAGCGATCGTTCCATTAAACGTTGAATGGCTTCCCGCGGAGACACTCCAAAATGTAACATCTGGAACATCTGCTCCGAGATCGGCATCTCGACGCCGTACCGCTTTGCCAGATCCACTGCTGCGTTTGTAGTTTTAATCCCTTCCGCGACCATTTTCATGGAGCTGACAATCTCATCCAGCTTGCGGCCATGGGCCAGTGCGACGCCCACAGCGCGGTTTCTGCTGAGATCGCCGGTGCAGGTCAAAACCAAATCCCCCAGGCCAGCCAGTCCGGCCAAAGTCTGCGGCTTCCCCCCCATCGCCAAAGCCAACCGGTTCATCTCCGCCAAGCCCCTGGTGATGAGGGCCGCCGTGACGTTGTGCCCAAGCCCCATTCCATTTAACACTCCAGAACCGATGGCGACAACATTTTTAATGGAACCGCCAATTTCTACACCAATAGGATCTGTGCTCGTATAGAGTCGGAAACTGGGGCCGGAAAAAGCTGCCTGGATGGCCGAAGGGAGGACTTCATCGGGAGCGGCAACCACCAGTGCAGTCGGTTCAAAACAAGCGACTTCTTTAGCAAATGTGGGGCCAGAGATGACCGCGACGCGGGCGTCGAAGGAGGCATGAAGAACTTCCTGAATCACCTCCGATATTCGTAGTAATGTGCCGTTTTCCAACCCCTTCGTGGCGCTTACAAACACCATCGATTCGTTAAGAAACGGCAGCATCTGTTGGTAAATACCACGGGCAAGGTGAGAGGGCATGACGCTCAGGACCACCTGGGCGCCATCCAGGGCAGTGGCTAAGTCGCGGGTCACTACTACATGGTTCGGAAGCTGGATGCCTGGCAGGTAGACATCGTTCTCCCGGGTATCCGACATGCGGGCGGCCAGGTCGGTTTCATAGACCCAGAGGGCGACACGTGGGAAACGGGGAGCCAGAACATTGGCCAGAGCGGTACCCCAGCTTCCACCGCCGATGATCGCCAGATTCTTCACGACCTGCGATCCCCGAAATGGAAGGCATGTTCCGATCCCGCGTGCAGTCTCTGGATATTACTACTATGTTTGTAGATAATAAATGCGCCGGCCAGAATGGAGGCTCCCACCACGGAAACTGACGGTTGTAAAATCAGCCAGACAGCCAGCGGAAAAGTAGCGGCGGCCGCGATGGACCCCATGGAAACGTACCCTGTGCCGATCACCACACCCAGAAAGACCACCAGGACAGCCGCCAGGGGAAGGGGCGTCAGGCACAGAAACGCGCCCACGAAGCTGGCGACCGCTTTTCCCCCCTGGAACTTCAGGAAGACGGGGTAGGCATGACCGGCCATAACAGTCAGCGCCGCGGCGCTCATCCAAAGGGGATCGCGGTGGGTCAGTTCTCCGGTGAGCCAGACGGCCAGGTACCCTTTGCCGATATCGAGGAGCAGGGTCAGAACTCCGGCGGCACGCCCGGTGGTACGCAGGACGTTGGTGGCGCCGATATTGCCGCTGCCGGAAGAGCGCACGTCCGTGCCGGTCTTCCACTTCACGAGGAGATATCCGAACGGAATCGCCCCGATCAGGTAGGCGGATACAAGAGCGAATAATTGACTCATTTTGAGAGCGGAAATTCCGCAAGTTTAGTGTACACGGAACCAGTGGGCCGCAACTGGCTGCGGTACAAAAAGAAACTGGCGACCTCGAACTGTCCGAAGTCGAGGGACGGTTGGGCGGCGATAGCCTCGCGGAGGGGCTGCAGGTTCAGCTTCTCCTTGATGCGCGCCAGGGTCAGGTGCGGCGAGTACGGACGCTGCTCGCTGGCGATGCCCAATGCGGCGGTGGCGCGGCCGGTATCGGCAGCCAGTTCGGGCAGTCCGGGCGCGTCGATGCCGCACCAGAAATTGCGCGGGCTGTGCGGATTGGGGAAGAACCCGACGTGGCGGACGCGCACCGGAATCGTGGGGCGCTTCGGCAGGCCGGCGAGCGTTTCCTGCAGTTCCGCCAGACGCTCTTCGGGCCACTCGCCGATGAACTTGGTGGTGATGTGCAGGTTGGCGGGCGGACTCCAGTGGATGCGCGCTGCCGGGCGAATCTGCCGCAGCAGTTGCTCCAGATTGTGAACCACCTCGGCGGGCAGGTCCAGGGCCGTGAACAATCGCATGCGCGCTTTCATTGTAAATTATGAACACGTGCGCTTCGGACCCATTCTCAAACGCAGCTTCTACGACCGCGCGACCAGCGAGGTGGCGCGGGACCTCTTGGGGAAGGTGGTGGTCCACGGACCCACCGCTGGGATGATTGTAGAGACGGAAGCTTACCCGGGCGGGGACGATCTGGCATCGCACTCGGCGCGTGGAATTACGGACCGGACGCGGGTGATTTTCGGCCCGCCGGGACACGCCTACGTGTACTTTATCTATGGCATGTACGAGTGCCTCAACGTGGTGGTAGGCGCGGCGGGAACTCCGGGNNTGGCGTCCGGCGGCGCGCAAACTGGAAGATCTCACGTCGGGACCAGGGAAGCTCACTCTGGCACTGGGGATCACGCGTGCGCACTATGGAGCGGATTTGACGCACGGCAGCCTGGTGGTGCGCCGTCCGAGGGAGGAGCGTCCCCTCGATATTGTGGTGACGACCCGCATCGGCATCACGCAGTGCGCGGAGCGTCCCTTGCGATTTCTGATCGGCGGCAATCGGTTCGTGAGCGGGCAAGGGAGGGGCGTGTCATCCATCGATGTTTGATTCCACGTCGCTCCTTCGTATGACGGAGGTTCGAGGGCTTTGCAATGGGTGCCTGATCGCGCCAGACTACGATTCGATAGGACACGATGCTTGGGGTCGCTACTCCCGCGCAAATGGAGACCGCTGATGGGAACGGCACCGAAGAGTACTTCGTACGCTATGATGACGCAGATATTTCGTTCGGGAGGTCACCATCTCTTCAGCGCTTTCCGGACTGCCCACTTCCGCGTATGATATCTTGCAAGCTCCCGCTAGTGCTGCCTTGCGGCACCCACCAATTACCCTTCGGCCGCCGCGAATACACGTGCCCGCAAGGAGCGAATGGGTGTACAAAATAGCTATGACCTTCCGTTCCAGCCGCAGGGATCTCGGCAAAGTGGCACTGGGAGGCGCGCTCGGGGCGCTCCTGGCGCCTCAAAAACTGCACGCCACGGTGCATCCTAATGCCCCCGGCATCAAGCTGTGCGCGCAATCGGGCGCTACCCCGACCGACGAGCAGTTGGTCTTTCTGAAACAGATCGGCGCCGAATACGTCAGCGTCGGCGCGCCTCCCGAGATGCGGACCGCCGAAGGCTTCCTGGCTATCAAGAAGCGCTACGCCGATGCCGGCATCACCGTTTGGAACGTCGGCAACACCAGCGTTCACAACATGCAGGAGGTGACTCTCAACCTGCCCGGACGCGATCAGAAAATCGAGGAGTACAAACAGTACATCCGCAACCTCGGCAAGGCCGGAATCCTCTACACAACCTATGCCCACATGGGCAATGGCATCTGGTCCAGCGGCCGTGCAACGGTACGCGGAGCTTCCGGGCGCGAGTTCGATATGGCCAGCCCCAACAAAGCCGGCGCGTGGGATGGCAAAACCTGGAAGGAGCCCCTCTCCCACGGGCGCGAGTTCACCAAGGAAGAGATCTGGGAGAACTTCACTTACTTCATCAAGCAGGTAGCGCCGGTGGCCGAAGAGAACAGTGTGCGCATCGGCATCCACCCCGACGATCCGCCGGTGCCCGTGCTCGCCGGTGTGCCGCGCTGCATCTTTGGTAACTTCGCAGGTTACAAGCGCGCTCTGGAAATCGCCAACAGTCCGAATGTGGGAATCTGCCTCTGCTGCGGTACCTGGCTGGAGGGCGGCAAGGTCCTCACCGGGAAGGACCCCGAAGAGATGATCCGCTATTTCGGCGCCAAGAAAATCTGGAAAATTCACTTCCGCAACGTGAGCGCCCCGCTGCCCCACTTCATCGAGACCCTCATGGACGATGGCTATTACGACATGTCCAAAATCATGAAGGCCCTGCGAGACGTGCACTTCGATGGCATCGTGATCCTGGACCATTCGCCCAATCTACTGGGCGGCAACTACGCGCAGACGGCGTACGGCTTCGCCTACATGCGTGCTCTACTCCGATAGAACACGCTTCGAAAGCGCGGGAAGACAGGGTCGAAAAACAGGGGCCGGGGACCGGGGTTGTGTGCGGCTCGCTTCGCTCGCCGTACCGGCGACAATATCGCCGGCGTTACCAGGTTTCGTGGGCGGAACGCCCATCCCAACAGACGACTCACAACGATCGTCTGCCCTACAAGCCTCAGGCGTGCACGATATTTCTGCGGGGTTTGGCGCTGAGTGCAGCCACTCCGGCCCCGACTGCCCCGCCAAGCGCGCCAGCGACGAGCAGAATCAATACGAAGCCCTCGGCGTAATGTTCGACGGGATGTCCGTACTTCTGCGCATCGACCGCCGCTTGAAGGGTTGTCCAGAACGGCAAACTCCATTCGGACGGAACCAGACGCCACACCACAAGAACGCTCACCAAAGCTCCGAGAATGAATGAACCCGTAATCAGGACGCCGCGCCCGTGGGTGCGATTCAAGAAGTAGTGCCCCGCGAGCACAACAAAAGCAACCGGAATCGCTGGTAACAGAATGAAGCTGAAGATCAGCAGGAACTGGATCAGCGGAATCAACATTTCATGGCACCTCTTACCCGGAGTACATCATAGCCGATTGTGGGCCGTATGTGCTCCGGTGTTACTCTGTTCGTTCAATCGGGAGGACCTAGGTGGAATTCGTGACGGGCCTCAAATGCGTCTTCTGCGATGGCGTCTATCCACCGCGGTATCACACATGTCCCCGTTGCGGGATTCAGGGTATCCTGGATGTGCAGTTCGACTATCCGTCGATAGCGCGCCGCCTCACCCGCCGCGTGTTAGCCGCGCGGAGGGAGCCATCCCACTGGAGATATCGCGAACTGCTGCCGATCCGCGCCGACTCTCCCCTGCCGCTTCTGACAGTGGGAGGGACGCCCCTGATGCTCGCGCCCACCCTTGCGCGCCACATCGGAATCCAGACTCTGTACCTCAAGGACGATGGCCGCAACGCCACTGGATCGATGAAGGACCGCGCCAGTTCCGTGGGCGTGGTCAAGGCGCGCGAGGCGCGGCGCAAGATCATCGCCTGCGCCAGCACCGGGAACGCCGCATCCTCCTGTGCCGGCATGGCGGTCTCCCTGGGGTTGAAGAGCGTCATCTTTGTGCCGGAGCGCGCGCCCGAGCCGAAGGTCACGCAGTTGCTCATCTTCGGCGCCACCGTGCTGCGCGTCCTCGGCAGCTATGAGCAGGCCTTTCAGTTATGCCAGCAGGCGTGCGAAAAGTGGCGTTGGTACAACCGCAATTCCGGGATCAATCCGTATCTGGTCGAAGGCAAGAAGACGGCCGGTCTGGAAATCGCCGAACAACTCGCGTGGGAAGTTCCGGACTGGGTCGCCGTCTCGGTTGGGGATGGCTGCACCATTGCCGGCGTGTGGAAGGCCTTCCGTGAACTAAAAACCCTGGGACTCATCCAGCGCACGCCGCGCCTCCTCGGTGTGCAGGCGGAGGGCGCCGCTCCCGTGACTGCCTGCTTCCACAGCGGCGAACCCCTGCAGGCCATCGAGCCGCGCACGCTGGCCGACAGCATCGCCGTCGGCGTGCCTCGCAACTGGAAGAAGGCGGTGCTGGCCGTGCGCGAATCGCGCGGCGCCATGATCAACGTCAGCGACTCCGAAATCATTGACGCCATGCGATACACCGGCCGGCTGGCAGGCATCTTTGCCGAACCCGCCGCCGCCGCCGCCGTCGCCGGATTGCGCCGCGCCGCCCAAGAGGGAATGGTGGCGCGACGGGCGAGCGCGGTGGCCATCATCACCGGCAACGGCCTGAAAGACGTCCGGTCGGCAAAATCGGCGGTGGGGGGACCTTTCGAGATTCCGCCGGATGGGGCCGGATTGGATGACATTCTAACCGAACAGGAGCTCAGCGCCCCATGCCGCGCCCCAAGCAGCCCAGCTCCACGCTAATCAAGGGCATTCACAAGATCCGGCAGGTGTTGCATGTGGACAACAAGTTGCCGAGAGCCGGCCGCGTGATCGATGGACGCCATTTCGCCATCATTCCCGGCCCCGTCAACACGCATCATCATCTCTACCTGACGTTGACGCGCGCCTTCGCACCGGCCGCCGATGCAGAGTTCTTCGATTGGCTGCGCGCGCTCTACCCCATCTGGGCGCGCCTCGATGAGGAATCCGTGTATAGCGGAGCGCTGTCCGGCATGGCGGAACTTCTCCTTTGGGGCTGCACCACCACCACGGATCATCATTATGTATTTCCGCGCGGCCATTCCCAGCTGATTGATGTGCAGATTCAGGCGGCACGCCGCGCTTATGGTCCGCGATGCCTTGCGCATGGCAACGGTCGAAGGCGCGCGCTGCCTGGGCCGTGATGACATCGGCTCCGTGGAGCCGGGAAAACACGCCGACATCGCGATGTTCGATCTCCAGATCCCGAGCTACAGCGGGCGGGCGACGCCGTATCGGCACTCCTGCTGTGTGCGCCCGCAAAGGGTCCACACGTTGTTCGTGGAGGAACGGATTGTGGTTGAGGGTGGGGAACGGCGGACTATGTCGCTGGATCGGGTCGTTTCGAAGCATCGGCAACAGGCAGCGAGACTGTTGGGGTGGGACAAAAGGGCTTATGACGCGATGCCTCACCCGGTGGGATGAAAATGGGCAGGGCCGAACAGCGGGCGTGGTCGCCGTAAGGCAAAACAGTGACAACTGATTTCGCAAAGGCGGCGAAATCAATCGCCTGCCACCGCTTTGCGGCGTNNACCTTGTAAGCCTGTTATAGTCCAGGCAGGCGGCGACATATGTTCGAACGAGTCGAAGCTTTTTATCGCCCCGCCAATGTTCGCGAAGCACTGCAACTGCTGCAACGCGGCAAAGGCAGCGCGCGAATCGTAGCGGGATGCACGGACGTGATCGTTGAGCGCGATCGTTCCGTCCGCTTCCTGATCGATATCACCCACGCTGGTCTGACCTACATTCGGCGGAAGAATACCAACTGGGCCATCGGCGCAACCACCACGATGGCGGAAATTGNNACTCCGGGACTTCTCGGGTTGGCCGGCGGGATTCTCTCCCGTGCGGCCGCCACCTGCGGCTCGCCGCAGATCCGAAACATGGCAACGGTGGGCGGCAACATGGCCAACGGCTCACCGGCTGCGGATTTGGCTACGCCACTGGTCGCGCTGGATGCCGCGGCGGTGGTGGCCGATGGCCACTGGCGTCGCAAGATTCTGGTAGCCGATTATATGCTGGTGGCGCGCTGCCCGGAACTGGCGAATTCCCTGCTAGTCGAGGTGACCTTCGATGCGCCCCCGAGCGGTTCCCGCTGTGGCTGGTCGTTCCTGAAGTTCGGCCGCACGGCGGTCGATATCTCGCTGGTCAACGTCGCCGCTGGCTTGCAATTGGACGCGCGCGGGCGCGTCAAATGGGCCCGCATCGCGCTGGGAGCTGTGGCGATCACTCCCATCCGCGTGCCCGACGCCGAAGGGTTAATGGCGGGGCGAGTGCTGGATCACGCCCTGATCGCCGAGGCCAGCGAATCCGTCATGCGCGCAGTGCATCCCATCAACGACGTGCGCGCATCGGCGGATTATCGCCGGGAACTGAGCCGTGTCCTGACCGGGCGGGCGCTGGAGGAATGCGCCGCCAATGCGGGGTGCTCTTTATGAAGAACATGCCATTGAACCTGACTGTCAACGGCGAGTCCAAAGAGTGGACCATTGCGCCCGGCGAACTCTTACTCGAGGTACTGCGCCGCGAGGGCTTCTTCGGGGTGAAGCGCGGCTGTGAGAGCGGCGAATGCGGAGCCTGCACCGTGCTGCTGGATGGCAAGCCCATAAATTCCTGCCTCATGTTTGCCGCGCAGGCCGAAGGGCGCCGGATTCTGACCATCGAAGGCGTCGCTCACGGTGACCACCTCGATCCGGTACAGGAGGCCTTCCTCGATCACGGCGCCGTGCAATGCGGATTCTGCACGGGTGGCATGATCCTCAGCGCGAAAGCTCTGTTGGAGCGCCGGCCCAATCCAAGCGAAGGTGAGGTCCGGGAAGCGCTGGCCGGCCATCTGTGCCGCTGTACCGGTTATCGCAAGCCGGTGGAAGCGGTGCTGGCGGCAGTACCGGCAAAGAAGCGGCGT
>OKRF01000346.1:10815-20984 GCA_900290315.1 Candidatus Sulfopaludibacter sp. SbA3
CGGCCGCGCCATCGTCGAAAAGAATGTCCGCAAGGTGGATGGCATCAAACTGGTGACCGGGCAGCCAGCCTTCACGGACGATATCCGCCTGCCGGGCATGCTATACGGCAAGATCCTGCCCAGTCCTCACGCCCATGCGCGCATCCAGGGCATCGACGTTCGCAAGGCCCAAGCGCTGCCGGGTGTTCACGCGGTCCTCACTTATAAGGATGTCCCGCGCGTTCCCCACACTACTGCCGGCCAAGCCTGGCCCGAGCCCTCGCCTTACGACACCTTCCTGCTGGATTCCAAGGTACGATTTGTGGGCGACCGCGTGGCCGCCGTTGCCGCCGAGAGCCGCGCCATCGCCGAGCAGGCACTGCGGCTGATCGCGGTGCAGTACGAAGTGCTGCCTGCCGTGCTGGACATGGAGCAGGCAATGGCGCCGGGTGCGCCCGTGATTCACGACGAACCGGACGCCACCAAGATCCACGATGCTTCGCGCAACATCGCGGGGCATATTCTGCGCGAAATCGGCAATGTGGATGAGGCCTTTCGCGAAGCCGATTATATTATTGAGCGGGAGTTCCGCACGCAGCGGCAGCAGCACTGTTCGATTGAGCCGCATGTCGCCATCTGCTGGCTGGATGCCGATGGCCGCCTGGTGATCCGCAGCAGCACCCAGATCCCATACCATTGCCGCCGGCAAGTCGCCATGATCCTGCAGATTCCGGTGAGCCGGATTCATGTGATCAAGCCGCGCATTGGCGGAGGGTTCGGCGGCAAGCAGGAGATGGTGCTCGAAGACATCTGCGGCGCGCTCGCGCTAGCCTCGCGCCGTCCCGTGAAGATGGAATACACGCGCGAAGAGGAGTTTTACATGGCGCGCAGCCGGCACCCTCAGATTCTGCACATGAAGATGGGGGTCAAGCGCGACGGCACAGTGGTAGCCAGCCACATGAAAGTTCTGGCCACCACCGGCGCTTACGGCAGTCACGCCACCACCGTGCAGGGCAACACGGGGAGCAAGGTGTTGCCGCTGTATCGTGCGGAGCACCTGCGGTTTGAATGCGATGTGGTGTATACCAATACGCCCGTGGCCGGCGCTTTCCGCGGCTACGGTTGTCCCCAGGGCTTTTTCGCTCAGGAAACAATGGTGGACGAGATCTGCCACGAGTTGCACATCGATCCAGTCGAGTTTCGACGCAAGAACGCCATTCGACTGNNGCAGTTGCGGCCTGCCGGAATGCCTGGAGAAAGGCGCCGCCGCCATCGAGTGGGCCCGGAAGCGCGCGGCCCTGCCGGAAAAGAACGGCCATCTGAAGCGCGGCGTCGGCATGTCCTGCACGATGCAGGGCAGCGGGATCGCCGGAATCGACTGGGCCTCGGCGTTTCTCAAGATGAACGAGGATGGCTCCTTCTTCCTGCAAGTGGGCGCCTCGGACGTCGGCGCGGGAGCGGACACTGTGCTCTCGCAGATCGCGGCGGAGACGCTGGGCGTGAGCCTCGATAAAATCATCATCACTTCGGGCGATACCGATGTCACGCCTTTCGATGTCGGCGCGTATGCTTCCAGCACCACCATCATCTCCGGCGGCGCAGTGAAGAAGACAGCGGAAAAAGTGCGCGCGCAGGTGCTGGCCATCGCGGCCAAAATCCTGGACGCGCCGGTCGAAAGCCTGGACTGCGGCAATAACGAAGTGTTCACCACCGCCAGCCCGGTCCGCCGCGTGAGCATCAGCGATGTGGCGCTGCAGGCCATGTACAAGGAAAAGACGCAGATCATGGATGGCGCTTCGCACTTCAATACCGATAGTCCGCCGCCCTTCTGCGTGACTTTCGCCGAAGTGGAAGTCGATACCCAAACGGGGCTGGTGCGCGTGTTGCACCTGGTCAGCGCGGTGGACCCGGGAGTTGCCATCAATCCCATGCAGGCCGAAGGTCAGGTGGAAGGCGCGGTGGCGCAGGGCCTGGGCTATGCATTGACCGAAGAGTTAGTGCTCGACGACGCCGGCCGGCCGCTGAATCCCAATTTCCTCGATTACAAGATTTTCACGGCGAAGGACATGCCGAAGGTGTCCACCATTCTGGTGCGCACCGAGGAGCCCCTGGGACCCTACGGGGCCAAATCGGTTTCGGAAGTGCCCATCAACGGTCCCGCGCCGGCCATCGCCAATGCCATCTTCCACGCTACCGGCGTACGCATTCGCAAGCTGCCCATCCGGCCCGAAGATGTGCTTCGCGCTTTGTACACGCAACCCAAAGAACATGTGGAAGAAGAGGTCCTGGTCGCGCTATGAACACGCCTGCAACCGAAACCGGCACGCTAAATCGCGAACGCCTGGCCGCGCTGGCGCAACAGTACGAGCCCGACATAGTGCGCTTCCTGCGCGACCTGATCGCCATCCCCGCGGAGAGCTGCCAGGAAGGGCCGGTCATCGTGCGCATCCGCCAGGAAATGGAGAAGGTGGGATTCGACGAAGTCCGCATTGACCCCATGGGCAACATCCTGGGCCGCATCGGGTCCGGCAAAACCGTCATCATGATGGACTCCCATACCGACACGGTGGGCGTCGGCGACCCCAAGGAATGGGCCTGGGACCCTTACCAGGGAAAAGTGGAGGATGGCTACATCTATGGGCGGGGTTCCTGCGATCAGCGTGGCGGCATGGCCAGTATGGTGTACGCCGGCAAGCTGATCAAGGAGCTGGATCTCACCGGCGACTACACGCTCTACGTGGTCGGCAGTGTGCAGGAAGAGGACTGCGACGGGCTGCCTTGGCTCTACATCCTCAAAGAAGATGGCATCCGCCCGGATTGCGTGGTCATCACCGAGCCCAGCAAGCTCGGCATCTACCGCGGGCATCGGGGGCGGATGGAAATCGAAGTGCACCTGCGCGGCCGGTCGTGCCACGCCAGTGCTCCCGAGCGCGGCGAGAATCCGATTTACAAAATGGCTCGCGTGGTCCAGGAGGTGGAAGCGCTGAATGGGCGGCTGCACGCCGACGCGTTCCTGGGCAAGGGCTCGATTGCCGTCACGCAGATTCGCTCGCTTTCGCCCTCGCTGTGCGCCGTGCCGGGGGCCTGTTCGATTCACCTGGATCGCCGCCTGACCGCTGGAGAAACCAAGGAAAACGCGCTTGCCGAAGTGAAGGCGCTGCCTGGGTGCGAGGATGCTGAGATCGAGATTCTGACCTACGACACGCCCAGTTACACCGGTTTCCGCTATCCCATGGAGAAGTACTATCCCACGTGGGTTCTCGAAGAATCCGATCCTCTCGCCCAGGCCGCCATTCAGACCTTTCGCTCGCTATGGGACCGTGCGCCGGTGGTAGATAAGTGGACTTTCAGCACCAACGGTGTCGGCTCCATGGGCTTGATGGGCGTGCCCACTATCGGGTTCGGCCCTGGCGAGGAGGAAGTCGCGCATAGCGTCGTCGAGCGTATTCCCATTCGTCATTTGGTGGAAGCGGCACAGTTTTATGCGGCGTTTCCGTTGATGTACTTGAAGCAGAAAACCGGCTTGCATGTCTGAGCTCGTTCCCATCCCGCTGCCGCTGTTACTGCGGCGGGCGTTCCTCGAATATCGGCAGGAAGGGAAGATCTTCGACCTGCCCGAAAGCAAGATCTTTCGCGGCCTGCCGGGGCTGGATCTCTCCGTCTTTTTCCACGGCCACCGCGCCGCTACGCCGCTGGGTCCGGCCGCCGGTCCGCATGGGCAACTCGCGCAGAACATCGTCCTCTCCTGGCTGGGTGGCTCGCGAATCATCGAACTGAAAACTATTCAGATTTTGGATGAACTGAAAATTCCGCGACCCTGCATCGACGCGGCCAACGTCGGCTACAACGTCGAATGGTCGCAGGAACTGAAGCTCCCCCAATCGCTGCGCGAATACGTGGGTGCCGCCATGTTCCTGGAGATTCTTACGTCGCCGAAGCTGCTTGGCGGCGATCTTCCCACAGACACCGTTTTCGACATGAGTGTCGGGTACAACCTCGGAGGTATCCGGTCCTCGCAAGTCCGCTCGTGGATCGAGTCGATGAAGGACGCCCACGCGGTCATCGACGAGCTGCGAATGGGTCTCACCGGGGAATTAGCGCGCTATCGGGACCTGCCGTTTCCCGCCTGCATCAGCGACACCATCAGCCTGTCCACATTCCATGGATGTCCCGCCGGCGAAATTGAAGGCATTGTCGAATTCCTGCTGGCCGAGATGGGCTGCCACGTTTGCATCAAGCTGAATCCCACCCTGCTGGGCCAGCAGGAAATCGCGTATCTTCTGCACGATGTGTTGGGGTATCGCGAAATCCAGCTCCATCCGCCCGCCTTCGACAACGATCTGCACTGGGACGAGGCCCTGGACCTTATCCCCCGACTGCAACTGCTGGCCGCCGCCTGCGGCAAGAGTCTCTCCCTGAAGTTCTGCAACACACTGGTAGTCAGAAACCACAAGCAGGTTCTCACCGGCGACCTCATGTACATGTCCGGTCTGCCCCTCCACGTCATCGCCATGAACCTGGTGAAGAAGTTCCGCGAGCGCCTGCCGGAGCCGATTCCCATGTCCTTTTCCGGGGGCATGGACGCGCACAACATCGCCGATGTCGTGGCTATGAACCTGGTCCCCGTCACTACCTGCACTGACCTGCTGCGTCCCGGCGGATATGCCCGTCTGTCGCGATACCTGGAGAACCTGGGCGAGCGGATGCGCGCCCTGGGCGTTACACGCATCGCCGATTTCGTTTTGAATTACCGCGGGCAGGCGGACGCGGCCGGCGGCGATGTGCGAATCGCCGGCTTGCTGAACACTCCCATTCTCGCCGCCGAAGCTACCGCCAATCCGCGGTATTCGCACGAGCGCAACCACGGCGTGCCGCGCAAGATCGGCAGCCGTCTGTGGCTGTACGACTGCATCAATTGCGATAAGTGCGTGCCGGTCTGCCCCAACGACGCCAACTTCGTTTACGAAACCCCCGCCGTAGCCATCGAGTACGACAATTTCGAGCTATTCCCCGGCGGCGCGCGGCGCATACCGGGCGGGGTGTTGCGCGTGGTGAAAGCGCACCAATTGGCCAATTTCGCCGACGCCTGCAACGAGTGCGGCAACTGCGACATCTTCTGTCCGGAGGATGGCGGACCGCAGCACGAGAAGCCGCGCTTCTTCAGCAGCCTCGAAACCTACCAGAAGCATGCCGGCGAGAACGGCTTTTTCATCGACTGGGAAGGCCCCGCGATCTATGGCACCATCGCCGGGAGGTCGTACGTCCTGACCCTCTACGCGCGCTCGGACCACGCCTGGTTCATCACCGAAACGGAAGAGGTGGAGGTGCGCCTGAGCGACCACCAGGTGATCAGTTGGAAACCGCTGCGCGGCGCCAGCCCATCTGCCCGTGTGCTCGATCTGCGGCCGTTTCTCAAGCTCAAATTACTGGCCGAATCCGTGACCGACCCGCGCCACATCCATTTCGCCAACGTCCGAGGTATCACTTGCTAACGAAGAAGAAAGCCCTTTTCAAGAACCGCGACTGGATCACGACGCAGGAATGGACTGACGCCGAGCTCGAAGTGATGCTCGCCGTCGCTGCCGATCTGAAGCGGAAGTTCAAGGGGCGCATTCCCCACCGCTACCTCCCCGACCAGACCATCTTCCTGATGTTCTTCGACAAGTCCACGCGCACGCGAAACTCCTTCGAAGCCGGCATGACCCAACTCGGCGGCCACGCCCATTTTCTCACCGCCGATGTCATGCAGGTCTCCCATGGCGAGAGCCCCAAGGACACCGGCATCATCCTCTCCAGCTACGGTCACGGCATCGCCATCCGTCACGACCTGGTCCCCGGAGAAGGCAACGCCTACATGCGCGAAGTGGCCAAGTGGGCGGAGGCTCCCGTCATCAACATGCAATGCGACGTGGACCATCCCTGCCAGACACTGGCGGACCTGATGACCATTCGGGAGAAGCGCGGCGGCAATCTTCGCGGGCTGAAGATCGCCGTCTCCTGGGCCTACGCACCCAGCTACGCCAAGCCGCTCTCCGTGCCGCAGGGCCTGATCATGCTGATGCCGCGATTCGGCATGGACGTGGTGCTGGCCCATCCGCCGGAGTACGGCTTGATGCCTGAAACCATGCGGGCGGCCCATGACAATTCGCAGACGGGCGGCGGCAGCTTCCGCGTGGTGGACAACATGGACGACGCCTTCCGTGATGCCGACGTGGTCATTCCCAAGAGTTGGGGATGCCTGGACACCATGGGCAGCAAGCCGGAGGAATCTCTTCGCATCGCCCGGCAGTACACCGGCTGGATCTGCAACGCTCAAAGGATGGCGCTGGCCAAGCCAGATTGCCTCTACATGCACCCGCTGCCGGCCGATCGCGGTAACGAAGTGACGGACGAAGTCATCGATGGTCCGCAATCGGTGGTGTACGCCGAGGCGGAAAACCGCCTCCACACGGCCAAGGCGATCATGGCGCTGACCATGGCCGATCGCGAGGTGGAGTACGAGGCCTGAGACTCTCGTCATCGCCCTGGGCGGCAATGCTATCACCCGTCCTGGCGAAACCGGGACCATCCCGCAACAATTCGAACACACCGCCGAGACGCTGGAACGCCTCCTGCCTCTGTTCCGCAGCGAAAGCGGCCTGATCATCACCCACGGCAACGGACCGCAGATCGGCAACATTCTGATCCGCGTGGAAGAGGGCGAGCGCCGTGTGCCGCGCCTGCCGCTGGATACGTGCGTCTCCGATTCGCAGGGCGGCATGGGCTACATGATCCAACGGCTGGCCTGCGAAATCTTTCGCCGCGAAGGCATCCAGCGCAGTGTGGCCACCGTGATCACCCAGGTGCTGGTGAACTCGGGCGACCCCGATTTCGCCCATCCCACCAAGCCCATCGGCGAGTTCTACACTCATCAGCAGGCGGTGCAATTGCAGCAGGAGCGGCCTCACTGGCTCATCCAGGAAATCGAGCCGGGCCGCTTCCGGCGTGTGGTCCCTTCGCCGCATCCCATCGCCATCCTGGAGCAGGAGGCTATCGCCGGGCTGGTGAAGGCCGGCGTGGTGGTGGTTGCCTGTGGCGGCGGCGGCATCCCTGTGGCCTGGCAGGGCGAACACCTGATTGGGGTGGAGGGAGTGGTCGATAAGGACCTCGCCTCCAGCCTGCTGGCCAGCAACATTGGCGCGCACAAACTCATCATTGTCACATCTGTGAAGCAGGCTGCCATTCGGTTCAGAAAGCCGGACCAGCAATGGCTCGGCCGCATCACCATCGGGCAAGCCCGCGAGTATCTGGCCGCGGGCGAGTTTCCCGCCGGCTCCATGGGGCCGAAGATCGAAGCTGGTATTCAATTCGTGGTCCGCGGCGGCGGAGAGTGCATCATCACTTCTAGTGAGCACGTGGCCTCCGCCGTGGATAGCAACGGCGGAACACACATCGTGCCATGATCATCACGAACGCGCGCATCCTGACGTTCGACGGCGACAATCGAGTGCTGGATTCCGGCAGCGTCGAAATCCGCCCGGATGGCACCATCGGCCAAATCGGACAGGCTTCCCGGCCTGTCCAGTCTTACGACGCTCAGGGCCGCCTCCTGATGCCCGCACTCATCAATTGTCATACCCACCTCTATAGCACCCTGGCCCGCGGCATCCCCTTGCCCGGCCGTCCGCCAAAGAGCTTCCGCCAGATTCTCCGCAAGCTCTGGTGGAAGCTGGATTGTGCCCTGAATGAAGACGACATCTACTACAGCGCGCTGGTGGGGCTGGTCGATTCCGCCAAGTGCGGCGTGGGCACCCTGATCGATCACCATTCCAGCCCCAACGCCTGCACGGGAAGCCTGGATCGCATCGCACAGGCCTTCCACGAAGTCGGCCTGCGCGGCGCTCTCTGCTACGAGACCAGCGACCGCAACGGAGCCCGCAAAGCGGACGAGGCCATTCGCGAGAACATTCGCTTCCTCGAACGAGCTCGCGGCAATCTGATCGCTGCTCACTTCGGGCTGCATGCTGCGTTCACCCTCAGCGACCGCACTCTTCGCCGCTGCGTCGAAGCCGCGCAATCGCTGGAGGCCGGCTTCCACGTCCACGTGGCGGAAGATGCCTGCGATGCCGCCGCCGTGCAGCGTCTCGCCAGTTTCGGCGTGCTCGGCGAAAAGACGCTGGCCGCTCACTGTCTGCATGTCGACGCCACGGATGTGGCGACCCTGGCGCGGCACCACGTCAACGTCATCCACAATCCGCAATCCAACTGTAATAACGCGGTGGGCACTGCCAAGCTGCTGGAATTGATGCGTCGCGGCGTGAATGTGGGGCTCGGATCCGACGGCTACTCTCCCCGTCTGTGGGACGAATTCAAAACCGCCTTCCACCTGCAGAAGCTGCGCACCGGCGACCCGCGCGTGGCATATGCGGAAGCCTATGCTGCCGCGTTCGTGAATAATTCCGCGATCGTGCGGAAGGTCTGGGGCATGGACATCGGCCGCATCGCTCGCGGCGCCAGTGCCGACCTCATCCTGGTGGATTATTTTCCGCCCACGCCCCTTCACCGCGACAACCTGTTCGGCCACTTGTTATTCGGTATTTCGAACGCGCCGATCGACTCGCTCATCGTGAACGGACGCTTCATCGTGCAGAATAGACAATGCGTCACCGTGGACGAACGCGCCGTTGCGGAGCGGGCCACCGTGCAAGCCCGATCTCTTTGGAGGAGATTCGAACAGTTATGACAACGTTGATTCCGGGACCCACTTATGAGGAGATGCTGCATCTCAGTCCGAGACGGGCCGCCGCGCTTGACGAACTGGATCCCGCCAACCTGTTTCACATCTCGTGGCGTGGGGCGGACGGCGGCATTCGCTGCGAAGTCCTGCCAAAGGAACTCACGGGCATCGAGGCGAATCTCCTCGTGATGGTTGGGCGCGATTTTCCTTCCGGTAGCCACAAAGTGGGCCCTGCCTACGCCACCTTGATGGAGGGCGAGCTGGCCGGCGAGATCGCCCCGGGCGTGAACACCATCATCGGACCATCCACCGGCAATTTCGGCATCGGTACCGCGTACGTCTCGCGGCTGAAAGGCTACTCCGCGGTGGTCATCATGCCTGAGCAGATGAGTGCCGAGCGCTACCAGCGGATTCGCCAGTATGGCGGCCAACTGGATCTCACTCCAGGTTCGGAGAGCGATGTGATCCTGGTGCTGGAGCGCACCGAAGAGTATAAGAAGGATCCGCGTAACAAGATTCTGGCCCAATTCGAGTTGCTGCCGAACTACCGCTTCCACCGTTATGTCACCGGGCGTAGCGCGCTGGAGGCGGCGAGCCTGCATGGCAACGGGCGCATCGCGGCCTTTGTGGGTGCGCCCGGTTCTGCCGGCACGCTGGCGGCCGGCGACGAGATCAAAGCGCAATTTCCCGACGCCGTGGTCTGCGCGCTGGAGCCCAAAGAGTGCTCCACGCTTTTCAATTGCGGACGCGGCACGCACCGCATTGAAGGCATCGGCGACAAGATGGTGACGCTGATTCACAACGTCCTCACCACCGACTATGTCGCCTTGATTCACGATGAGGATTGCGTGATGGGCTTAGATCTTCTGGAGTGCCGCCAGCCGCTGGTGGAACGCATCCTCGGCATGCCGGCAGGGTCGCTACAGCGCCTGCGAGGACTGTTCGGGGTTTCGGGAATCTGCAACATTCTCGGTGCGATTCGCATGGCCAGGTTTCTCGGACTCGGACTCGGCGACAATGTGGTGACCATTGCTACCGACGGCTTCGATCGATACCCCAGCGTGCTGGCCAACCTGGCGGAACGCAAGGGGCCAACGGAGGAGAGCTGGTTCGAAAACATCTTTCGCGGCGGTGACGATGGAGAGATCCTCGACGTGCGCCCGAGGGAGCAGAAAGAGCGCCTGTTCCGCTACAAGGAGGAAGTCTGGAGTACCTTCCACTACTCGCAGGCCTACCTAGACGGCATGAAGTCACAATCGTTCTGGGATGCCGAGTTCGACAAGGTCGGCGCGATTGACGAGGCGCTCGTGTTGCAGCGGGGACAGTCGGTTCATAGGGCGCTGCCTCACCCGGTGGGATGAGAATCCGGGCGCCTGGTAGCGGCGGCGATCTTGTCGCCGGTTCTTTTGGTTGCCGAGTGGGACCAGACGTTGGGGGTATTTTCGAGAGAGTGGGACGAAAATGGCGGGGAAAA
>OKRF01000346.1:20994-42304 GCA_900290315.1 Candidatus Sulfopaludibacter sp. SbA3
CGCCAAAAGGCGGCGAATTTCGAGCCTGGCACGGATTTGCGGCGGGCACACGGCTCGGGATTTTCGAGGGTGGCACCGCTTTGCGGCGTGAGCCACCAAGCGCAGTAACGCTACTCGTAGCGCAACGCCGCCACAGGTGAGATACGCGTGGCGCGGAGTGCCGGAATGGCGGCCGCCAGCAGCACCACGCCGAGCAGCACCAAGGGCACCAGCACAAAGGTGAACGGATCGGTGGCGCTGGTGCCAAACAGCATGGTTTGCAATNNGCCGACCACCGCGAGCGCCATCGCCTGGCGGATCACCAGCCGCAAGACATTCGCCGGCCTCGCGCCCAGGGCGATCCGCACACCAATCTCCTGCGTGCGCCTTGCTACCGAGAAGGCGATCAGGCCATAGATCCCTACCGAAGCCATCAGTAACGCCGTGCCGGCGAACAGCCCGAGCAACGTGGTGTGGAAGCGAGGCTCGGCCACATCGCGAGCCAGGGCCTGGTCCATGGTGCCGACCTGAGCCACCGTCGCCACTGGGTTCGCGGCTTGAATCGCCCGGCGCAACTTTCCCGCGATTCCGCTCGCGCTTTCGGAGGTGCGCACCGCCAGGTACATTCTGGCGTAATAGCTCTGGCCGAACGGCATGTAATAGGCGGCGTCGCTCTCCTGCCCCTGGTTGCGCCCCAGATACTTCACGTCGCCCACGATGCCCACAATCGTCATCCAGTTGTCATCGCCAAAGCCCGGCCCGCTTTGCCGGATGCGCTGGCCAATCGGGTCGCGGCCGTTGAAGAAGCGCCGCGCCATGCTCTGGCTGATCATCGCCACTGGCGCCGCATCGGGGGCGTCATGCTCATCGAAGTATCGGCCGCGCAAGAGCGGGATCCCGAGCGCGTGGAAATAGTCCGTGCTGGCCGTGACCACGGAAATGATCGGATTGATCTCCCCGGGAGAAAGCGCCTGGCCTTCGATGCCGAACGTGTCGGCGTCGCCCTGCCGGTCCGGCGGCAATGCGTCCGATACCGCCGCCAGTTCCACGCCGCGAATCTCCCGGGCGCGCCGCAGTACCTCGTTGTAGAAAGGCACGCCGAGTTTCGGATCCTGGAATTTGCGGTCACCGGGAGAGATGGTCATGGTCAGGATCTGTTGAGTAGGCGCCGAGAAGCCCCCGCTCACTCGTTCCAGCCGCTCCAGGCTGCGCAGGAACAGTCCTGCACCGAGCAGCAGCATCATGGAAAGAGCGATCTCCGCGACCACTAGCGCGGCGCGAACCCGCGCACGATACCGGCCTCCGGATCCCGAGCGGCCTCCCTCTTTGAGAGTGGAATTCAGATCGGCGCGCGCGCTCTGCAACGCTGGAAACAGACCAAAGAGCACGCCTGTCAGCAGGGAGACCGACAGGGTGAAGAGGAGCGCCCGCGCATCCAGACGGACGAAGTCCATGAGGGGCAGGCTACCGGGATTCCACGCACGCAGAAACTGGATGGCGCCATACGCGAGGCCCATGCCAGCTGCTCCACCCGCGGTTGCCAGCAGAATGCTCTCGATCAGCAACTGGCGCACGATGCGCCCGCGCTCCGCGCCCAGGCTCAGCCGCAGTGCCATTTCGCGATCGCGCATGGTGCCGCGCGCCAGTACCAGGTTGGCCACGTTCACCACGGCCACCAGCAGCACCAGGCCCACCGCGCCCATCAGCACCAGCAGCGCCTGGCGGACACTGCCGACCATCCAGTCGCGCAATCCGACTAGCGGCACCGTCAGACGCTTGTAAAAGGGATTCTGTTGCATCATGCGCAGCCCGATGGAGTTGGTTTCGGCCTGCGCCTGCTCCAGGGTGACGCCGGGCTTCAAGCGGGCCAGTCCGCGATAGAACCATGGGCCGTACCGCGCCGGCGGTACCAGCTTGAGATTCGCCCACACTTCCGTATCCACCCGCGGGAAGCGCACGGTGTTCGGCATCACGCCGATCACCGTGTAGGGCGCGCCGGCGAGTAGGATGCTACGCCCCAACACATCGCGGCTTGCACTGAAACGCCGCCGCCAGAGAGACTCGCTTAGAACCACCAGTGACGGACTGTTGGGCTTGTCTTCGTCCGGGGCGAATACACGACCCAGCATCGGAACAGTCTGCAGAGCGGGGAAGAATCCGGCGGTCACAGTCGCCGCCTGCACCTGTTCCGGCGTGCCTTCCCTGCCGCCCATATCCGCGCGCGTGTTGGTGAAGAGCGAGGGCAGCTCGAATGCGTGGTTGTTCGCCTGCCACATTTCGAAATCGCGCAGGCACATGGTTCCGAGTGCGAAATCGCGCGGGTAATACCGCAGGCACACCACCGCGAGCCCGGACGCATCGGGATAAGGCAGAGGCCGCAGCAAAACGCCGTAGGCCACGCTGAACATGGCGGTATTGGCGCCGATGCCGAGCGCCAATGCGAGCGCGGCGACACACGTGAACCCGGGATTCTTGCGCAGCGTGCGGAACCCGTAGCGGACGTCCTGCAGGATTTCTTCGAGCATACGGCCGGTTCTCCCTTGGCGAACTTCTTCCTTCACTTGCTCCATGCCGCCCAATTCAATGCGGGCGGCACGGCGGGCTTCTGCCAGTTCCATTCCGCCGCGCAGATTGCGATCGGTCAACTGGTCGAGATAGGCGCACAGTTCGCCATCCAAGTCTTCTTCCACGTCGACCTGGTGCAGCAGGTTGCGCCGCAAACTGGACAGGCGGCTCAGCAGGGCCATGGCGACTCCGTGGGTCAGGCCTCCAGTGCGCTTTGCATGGCGAGCGCGATGGTCGCCCATTGGCGGGTCTCGGTTTCGAACTGCCGCCGGCCCGTCGCGGTCATGCGGTAATACTTGGCCTTCCGGTTGTTCTCGGACTCACCCCAATAGGATGCGAGCCACCCGGCCTCTTCCATGCGATGCAGCGCCGGAAAAAGCGAACCTGGCTTCACCACAAAGGTCCCTTTGGTGATCTGCGCGATGCGGTTGGAAATTCCCAATCCCCCAATCCGTGCATTTCCTGCAGCTCCAGCGCCTTCAAAATCAAAAGATCGAGCGTCCCCTGGAGAAGATTAGTCTGGCTACCAGCCACGCATCACCTCTTCATATAGAATCACTATAGAAGTGTAGTTCCTTTTGTATAGACTGTCAATAGGAAAGGCGGCCGGGCGGCCTTACTGCCGCGCTCCGGGTGTTGGGTGCGTCATCAGGTCCACGAACATTTTGCCGAACTTTGCCATGTCCACATCCATCTGCACATGCACCAATTGCAAGTCCACTGGGGGCTTGATGCGATCGCTCCACGTGAGCGTATCGCCGTAACCCGCGCCGCGGTCCAGGTTGATGTCCATGTACAGCTGCCGCTCGCTGGTGATCAGCGTGGGATCGATCCATGCCGCGGCCGCCAGTTCGTCCCACAGGTAGCTGCGCTCGGCGTGCGAGTAATGGGCCACGTACTGGGCCGCTGGTGTTTGCGCCTTGGCAATCTGATCGAACATCGCCTGGCTCAGCCGTGTTTTCACGGATACGTCCACGGTGGTGCAGACAATCGAGGGCCAGTGCGCACGCAGCGCGATGTGCGCCGCTTCGGGGTCGAACCACAGGTTGAATTCGTGGCGTGGGTCGTTAGCATACTCCGGGTCATCCGTGCGGGGACTCAGACTTCCGCCCATGAACACCAGCCCCTTGCTCAGTTCGGCGAAGTGCGGGTCGAGGCTCAGCGCCAACGCCAGGTTGGTCATGGGGCCGCCCGCATAGATGGTCACTTCATGGGGATGTTCGTGAACCATGCGGACCAGAAAATGGGCCGCGTCTTCGTTCAGTGGCGGCTTCGACGGCATGCCCTCAGCCAGGGGAGGCACCACAGCGGGATCGTGAGTGCTCTCGCGCCGCGACCACGCTCCCTGATAAATGACCTTCCCGTACTGCTGCTCCCATAGCTTGGTATCCGCCTGCGTCCGCACCAATGGGTACACCGCGCCGGGCGCCACGGGAATGTCCGGACGTCCCACCAGTTCCAGAAGCCGCAGCGTGTCCGCCACTTCTTCATCGCGCCACTGGTCGCCAGTGACCACCGTGATGCCCAGCGTCTCTACCCGGGGCGATTGCAACAGCACCAGGATCGACATCATGTCCGTACCGCCGGGACCGGCCGCGTCCTGGTCGATCACGACGTATCGCTTCTCCTGCGCCGCCGCCGCGCTTGCGAGCAGAAGCGCCGCCACCACAACTCGACTGAATGGAATCATAAGCCTAATACTCTAACGCCTCGCTACCCGCGGTGATAGCATTGTTGCGATGAAACCAGCCATCGCCCTCCTGCTCTGCCTGTTTCCAACCGGCGCGTCCGCCAAGGACATTGTCATCCACGCCGGGCGATTGATCGATGGCACCGGCAATTCGGCCCGTACACAGATTTCGATCCTTATTAAAGACGACAAAATCACCGGGGTGCAGCCGGGATTCGTGACGGTGCCCGGGGCGGAGGTGATCGACCTTTCCAAGGGGACAGTGCTGCCGGGCCTCATCGACACGCACAAGCACATCGCCTCGGGACCCAGGCGCGGCCGCGGCGCTGTCGCCGAGCGCGGTCCGCGGACCAACCTGGATGCCGTGCTGGCCGCGACCATTCCCGTGCGTCAGATTCTGGAAGAAGGGTTCACCGCGGTCCGCAGCGTCGGCGCGGCGGACGGAATCGATCTGGCCCTGAAGCACGCCGTCGATTCGGGAGTGATCGCGGGGCCGCGCATGTGGGTCTCGCTCGAGCCGCTCAGTCCGGCTGGCGGTCACGGCGACCCTACCAACGCGCTCGATCCCAATCTTCCGTTCGATCCCGTGCGGCTGGCCCGCTCGGTGGTCACGGGTCCTTACCAAGTGATGGCCGCGGTGCGCGAACACCATAAGCGCGGCGCTGACCTGATCAAGATCATGCCTAGCGGCGGCGTGCTCAGCACTGGCGACAATCCGCATCTGCAACTGATGACCAACGAGGAAATCAAAGCGGCTATCGATACCGCGCACGCGCTTGGTATGAAGGTCGCCGCGCACGCGCAAGGTAAGGAAGCCATCGATAACACGCTGCGCCTGGGCGTGGACTCGATCGAACATGGCACTTATGCCGATGCGGCGTCGTTCAGTCTGTTCAAGCAGCACGGCGCGTATCTGGTGCCCACCATCGTGGTGGCGATGGCGACGATGGATCGTGCGACGGCCGGCGATACCTCGGCGGAAGTGGCGGCCAAGGTGACTGAAGCGGTTCAATTCAAGGACAAGATGGTGGCGGCTGCCTACAAGGCGGGAGTCAAGATCGCGTTCGGCACCGACGTGGGCCCCGGCGTCGACTTGCGGGAATTCGGCCTGCTCAAGAAAGACGGTATGACGCCGATGGACATTATTGTTTCGGCCACCCACTCAGCCGCGGACCTCATCGGTGTCTCCGACCAGATCGGCACCATCCAGGAAGGGCGTTTGGCCGACATCGTCGCCACTCCAGGCGATCCGCTCACCGACATCACGGAGTTGGAGCATGTCCAGTTCGTGATGAAGGGTGGGGTGGTGTTCAAGGCGAACGGGAAGCGGGTGCCGCAGTAAAAAGACAAGCAAGACGACAGAAGACACAAGACGATCGTCTGTCCTACTGCCAGAACTCTCGGGTGAGGCCGGAAGGTGAGGATGGTGGATCAGGGGAACACATGGGTGATCCCGCTAGGTTTGGGCCGCGTGAAGTTTTCGTTTGTTTTCCTCAGCAACACTGCTCAGTTGGATGACAGCCCAGTTGGTGCTACGCATACCGAAGCTAAGGGCTCCAATGTTTACTCCACGCGCGCCCACAACCCCTGCCGCCCCGCTCGCGGTATCATGGCCAGAGCCGGAAGGAGAACCTTAATGTCCACTCGCAGAGGATTCTTCGCACAGATGGGCGCCGCCGCAGCAGTCGCCCACGTGCTTCCAGAGGCTGCCTATGCGCAGCGCGCAGCCGTGAAGGGAGCGATAGCCAAGGATATGGTGTGGCTCAACGCCAACGAGAATCCCGCCGGGCCTCCGGCCTGCTCGCTGGACGCCATGCGCGCGGTGCTGGCGGCGAGCGGGCGCTACCACTACAACGAATTCGGCGAGATCTATGCCACCATGGCCAAGAGCGAAGGGCTGGCGCCGGAGCAGATCGTGGCCGGGTCCGGATCGAGTGAAGTGCTCCATACGGCGGTGGATCTCTTCACATCCGCCACGCGGCCTTTCATCAGCGTGAGCCCGGCGTACGAAGGGCCCCGCGACGTGGCGCGCAACCTGGGCCGTCCCGTGATCCTGACTAAGCTGCGTGAGGACTATACGGCCGACGTCCGCAAGATGGCCGAAGAGGCCGACAAAGCGCACGGCGGGCTGATCTATCTCTGCAATCCCAACAACCCGACCTCCGCGGTGACCAACGCCCAGGACGTGGATTGGCTGGTCAGCCATCTGCCGGCCAACACCATTCTGCTGGTGGACGAAGCCTATCTGCACTTCGTGGAGCGGCCCGACGTAAAGAGCGCGCTGCCGTATGTCATGCAGGGCAAGAACGTCATTGTGGTGCGCACGTTTTCCAAAATCTACGGGATGGCCGGGCTGCGCGTGGGTTTCGCCGCCGCGCGTCCGGACCTCGCCGAACAGTTGGGGCGCATGGCGCTCAACGTGATTTCGATTGTCAGCGCGCGCGCCGTGGTGGCCGCGCTGGCTGACCGGGACAACATTCTCCGCGAGCGCAAGGCCGCGCTGGTGAAGACGCGGCGCGAGTTGACCGCGTGGCTGCACGATCGCGGCGTGAAGTTCATCGAGCCCAACGCCAACTTCCTGATGATCGACACGGGCCGCAGCGCCCGCGAATTCATCACTACCATGCCCACTCTGGGAGTGGCCGTCGGGCGGCCCTTCCCACCGCTCGACAACATGCTGCGTGTCAGCATCGGCACGGATGCCGACATGGTGAAGTTCCGCGAAGTCTTCTGGAAAGTCTACAAGGGCTGAACGCCGCAAAACCGTGCCAGGCTCGAAATTCGCCGCCTTTTGGCGAATCTTCGTGCCTGGCTCGGCTTTGCCCCTCTTTACGACACCCGATACTCAGCCTGCCTCACTCGTCGCGCAGGGCGATCAGCGGATCCTCCGTGGTAGCGCGCCAGGCCGGCAGGAACGCCGCGGCCATCGCGATGGCCGCGAGGATTCCGGCCGCCGCGGCCAACACCGCGGGATCCGTCGCGCTCACCTGGTAGAGCAGCGTTTGCAGGTAGCGCGTCACCGCCAGCGCCCCCGTCAGTCCCAATGCAGTGCCCGCGGCTGCCAGCAATGCGCCTTCTCCCAGCACGGAGCGCAGGACATCCGCCGGCCGCGCGCCCAGAGCCATGCGAATGCCGATCTCGTGCCGGCGCTGGCTCACGCCGTAGGAGATCACACCGTAGATGCCGATGGCCGCCAGCACCAGCGCCAGCAGGGCGAATCCCGAAAGCAGTTTCGTGGAAGAACGCGGCTGCCATACCGCACGATCGACCACCTGCTGCATGCTGGCGATATCGGCCACCAGTAGATCGCGATCCAGCGACCACACTTCCTTTTGGATGGCACCAGCCACGGAGGCGGGATCGCCCGCCGTCTTGACCACCACCGTGAGGTATTTTTGGATGCCCTCCGGATTCTGGCGGTAAGGGAAGTAGAATTCGTTGTCCGCGCTGGCTGCCCATTCCCTCTGCTCCACGTCCTTCACTACGCCGGCTACCGTGATCCACGGCGCTTTGGAATTCGGACCACCCAGACGAATGCGCTTGCCCACGGCATTCTCGCCCGGCCAGAAATGCTGCGCCATGGTGCGGTTGATCACCACCACCAGGGGAGCTGAGGCGTCATCGCTCTCAGTCACGTCGTGGCCGCGCAGCAGCGGGATTCCCATGGTCTGAAAGTAGCCCGGCATTACGACCCGAAAGGCCGCGCCGGGCAGCTCCGCGAGCGCCGGTGCGGCGCGCCCTTCGGCCGTGAAGGAGAACGTCCAGAGGTCGCCTGCCAGGGGCAGGTGATTGATGCCGCTGGCGGATGCCACGCCAGGGACGGCTCCGACGCGATCCAGCACCTGGCGGTAGAGCTGATTGCGCTTCTCGGGTGCGCTGTAGGCGGGTCCACTGGCCACCACGCGCAGAGTGAGCACGTTGTGCGGATCGAAGCCGGCATCCACCGCGGCGAGACGCGCCATGCTGCGCACCATCAGCCCCGCGCCCGCCAGCAGCATGAGTGACACCGCGACTTCGCCCACCACCAGCAGGCTGCGCAGCGGCGTCCGGGTGTGGCGCGAGGAGCCACGGCCACCTTCCTTGAGCGTGCCGTGCAGGTCCGCGCGCGAGAATTGCAGCGCCGGCGCCAGTCCGAACAATATGCCGGTGGCCGCGCACACAGCGAAAGTGAACAGGATCACGACCGCGCCGATACCGAGTTCCTGATAGCGCGGCAGGGTGAAACGGCTGGCATCGGGAATGCTGGCCGCGAGGGCGTGGATCGCTGCCCACGCCAATGCCAGCCCGAACGCACCACCGGCGGCGGAAAGGGTCAGGCTTTCGGCTAGCAGTTGGCGGACCAGGCGCCAGCGTGCCGCTCCCAGCGCCAGTCGCAGCGCCATCTCCTTCTGCCGCCCGCTGGCCCGCGCCAGCAGCAGGTTGGCCACATTGGCGCAGGCAATCAGCAGCAGGAATATTACCGCGCCCAGCAACACCAGGAGGGCCGGCCTCACCTTACCCACCGTGACTTCGCCTAAGGGCAGCACGCGAGCGCCGGAATCGACGCCGTAAGATTCCGGGAAGGCGCGTTGCAGGCGGCTGGCGATGGTGCTCATCTCGGCTTGCGCCCGCGGCAGGCTCACCCCGTCACGCAGGCGCGCGAAGACACGCAGGGAGCGACTCCCGCGGTCGTTGGCGCGCTGTGGCGGAAACACCAGGGGGACCCAAAGCTCGGCCTTCTCCGCCCAGAATGGCGGGAAGTGGAAGCCGGCGGGCATCACGCCGATCACGCGGTAGCTGGCGCCGTTGAGGGTCAGCTTCCTGCCGATCACAGAGGATTCGCCGCCGAAGCGCCGCCGCCACAGCGCGTGACTCAGCAGCACCGCCTGCTCGTCCGCCTCCTCGAAGCCGCGGCCCAGCGCCGGCGAGACGCGCAGCACCGAGAGTAGCGAGGGCGAAACGCGCAAGCCCGAGATCTCTTCCGGCCGCCCGCTGCCAGTGAGCGAAGCGCCCCACACCTCGGCCGCCGCCATCGCGGTGAACACGTGCTGCTGGCCGCGCCAATCGCGCAGAGTCGCTGGCGATGTGGGGGCGGTGCCTTCGTGGCGCAGGCTGGCCTCCTGCACGAACACCAGGCGGTCCGGCCGCGGAAAGGGCAAGGGCCGCAGCAGAACACCGTACACCACGCTGAACATGGCGCTGTTGGCGCCAATGCCCAGCGCCAGGGCGACCACCGCCGCAATCGAGAATCGCGGCGATTTGACAAGGGTGCGAATGGCGAAGCGGAGGTCGGCGAGCATAGCGGTTAGACTATGCGGACGGGGTGAACGATAGCGTCTTTCGGGGAATGACCGCTTCAATTGCGTGCAACTGTGAAAAACGCAATTCGCAGGCGAAACCGCCTGCGCCGCCACCGGCAAGTCATCTGTCTGGTTTGGCGGGCTTCAGCGTGCCCACGCCCAGCCGCGCCTCCGATTCGGATCTGCGCGACTCGTCGGCGCATGCAGAGCCGCGACCGTTAGGGAGCGGTGGAGTTACTGCACCGGGATGTAGAGCGTCTGTGTGCTGTTCGTTCCGCCTAGTGTGAACGTCAGTGGCACGTTGCCGGAAGGGACGTTCGGCACCGTCAGGTTGAATTGGTAGAGTCCCACAGAGTTTGGCGACAGGCCGTAGTAGCCCACCGCCGCTTGGGTTCCACCCAGGAAAAATTGCAGGGGCGTGGTGAGGCTGCTGTTCTGTTGCGCGATCTGCCCGGCGGGAATGGTAGGGCTCACGGGGCCGAATCCCACGCCGTAGACCGTGACGGTATCGCCCACTTTGGCGGCGCGCGAAGGCAGGCCGGAAATCGCGCCCGCGGGCAGAACGTAGGTGGTGCCATCGGTGAAGAGCGCGCCCGCGTATTGCGTTGCGCCGATCTTGAAACTGGGCGGCGCGAGCAGGCCGGGCTCGGTGGTATTCACCGTGACGCTATAGGCAGCACTGGAGCCTGCCGGAGTCTTGACCACGAGGGACTGCGACCCCGCGCTCACATTAGAAGGCACCTGGGCGTTGACCTGGCTGCCGCTCACGTAGTCGATAAACGCGTTCTGGCCCCCGATGGTGACAGTGGTTCCGTCCAACGAAGTGGGGCCGGTGCTCCCGCTGAAATCGGCAGTGGCCCAGGAGCGGTTGCTGAGGGAAAGGCTGGAACCGTAAATTTCGATCCACGAACCCGGGGCGACTGCGGAGAAGCCGCCGAATGCCGAGGCGCTGACCACCCCGCCACCCGATACGGCTGGCGCTGAGGGCGTCAGCCCCCGCCACCCGATACGGCTGGCGCTGAGGGCGTCAGCAAACGGATTACGTTATTCTGAGAATCCGCCACGTACACGTTGCCGTTGGTGTCCACCGCTACGTCGGTAGGGAGGTTGAGCCGGGCGCTCGTCGCTGCTCCTCCATCTCCCGAATAGCCGGCTCCCGCTCCGCCAGCGATGGTGCTAATGATGCCGTCCGGGGTAACCCTGCGGATCCGCTGGTTCAGGTAATCGGCAATCAGGATGGAACCCGAAAGGTCCACCGCAACCCCAAAAGGACGATCGATCTGCGCGCTGGTGGCGGGACCTCCATCCCCTGAAAAGCCTCCCACCCCGGTGCCGGCTACGGTGGTGATAATTCCGCCCGTCGATACTTTCCGAATGCGATTATTCTGGCTGTCCGCAATGTACAGGTTGCCTGCGGCATCCACAGCGAGACCGTAGGGTGAATGCACGCTCGCGCTGGTGGCCGGAACTCCCTCACCTGCGAAGCCGCCGGTACCATTACCTGCGTAGGTGGAGATGGTGCCATCGGGCGCCACGCGGCGGACCCGGTTGTCGTTGCTCGCGGAGATATACAGATTGCCGGCAGCGTCCCCTACCACGCTGAACGGGTAGGTCATCGACGCACTGGTGGCGGGGCCGCCATCGCCGGTGCTGGTGGGGAAGTTATCGCCCGCAAAGGTGGTGATGATGCCGCTGGTATTCACCTTGCGCACTGCCTGATCCTGTAGGTCGGCGATGAAGAGGTTGCCGGCTTTGTCTACCCACACGCCGTACGGATTGAAGAGCGTGGCGCTGGTCGCGGCGCCACCGTCTCCGGTCCAGGGCGCCCAGGTAGACGTCAGACTGCCGGCATATGTCGAAATATTGCCATTACTGGCCGTCACCTTGCGGATTCGCTGGTTGGCGCTGTCGGCGATATAGAGATTGTGCGAAGCGTCCACCGCAATCCCGATCGGCGTATTCAATTGGGCGCTGGTAGCAGCGCTGCCGTCTCCCGCAAAACCCGGGCCAAGCGAATTCTCGCCAGCGACCGTCGAGATGGTGTACGAACTGGGCTGCGCCAGACACACGACCGGCAGCAACAGCCATAGGGCATGGCGATACACGTAGAACCTCCGAAGCAAATGTACTAGTAAAAACTATACGCGGCCAGGGAAACCCCGGTTACAGAAAAAAACGGACAATCCTGTCCTGCTCAATCGAGGTCGATGTCGCGCTTGGGCGGCGTTAGATCGGGATTCTCTTTGGCCCGCTTGAACAATTCGTCGAACTTCTTCTCCAGCACCTTGCCGTGCGACTTCTCGGCCTCAAATTGCTTCTGAAACAACTGCTCGCGGCGCGCGCCTTCGCCTTTCAGTTTGGCGACTTCGGCCGCCAGATCCTCGATGGCGGGCGGCTTTTCCGGTACTGTATGCGCAATCACAGCGCGCGTCTCGGAATCCACCTTGAGAATCGCCTTGCAGCAGGGGCACTCCACATCGAACATACCTTTGGCCATGCTTCTATGGTAGTGGAAAAGGGCCTGCGCTTGCCGAAAAGGCAACCACAGGCCCAGGAGAGTCGGTTGTGAAGGTTCTTATGGTTAGCTGGTAGGGTTTCGGCGAGGTGACTCAAAAGGTGGGGCTATCAGCGGAGAATCAATCGTCTCTCCTCGGGCCTGTGAAATCTTAGTCACGTTCTCTCTTGGAGCAATCTCCGGGCCAAACTCAATCGCCAGTAGAATCAAGCCTCTTTCCGATATTCAAGGAAATGTGTATGCAAGATTGGCACGTATGTGTCAATCCCTTGTACCGCGCGTGTCGTTTCCGGACAGCCGCGCGAGGCCAGTGGTATAGTAGTGCGTTAATGACCCCGCAAGCCGCGGCTGTAATGGAATTGTTCCGCTCCACCGGAGCCTATCTGCAGGGCCATTTTCGCCTGACCAGCGGCCTGCACAGCGCCGAGTACCTGCAATGCGCCCTGGTGCTGCAACACCCGGCGGCTGCCGAAAACCTGGGACGCCAGCTTGCCGGGCAGATTCGCGCACTCACTCCCGAGCCTATCGGTGTGGTGGTGTCGCCGGCTCTGGGCGGCCTGATTATCGGGCACGAAGTGGCGCGCGCGCTGGGCACCCGTTTCCTGTTTACCGAGCGCGACACGGAGACGCGCAAGATGTCTCTGCGCCGCGGCTTCAGCGTATCGCCCGCCGAAACGGCCGTGGTGATTGAGGACGTGATCACGACCGGCGGCAGTACGCTGGACGTAGTGGAAGTCATGCAGGGATTGGGCGCCAGGGTGGTGGCGGCCGGCTCCATCATCGATCGCTCGGGCGGCCATGCCGACGTGGGTGTGCCGCGCGTGGCGCTGGCCACCATGCAGGTGGCGGCGCATTACCCGGAGCAGTGCCCTCTGTGCGCGCTGGGCATTCCCGCGGTGAAGCCCGGCTCCCGCCCCGCCTGATGCGCCGTATCAGGATTACCGTGGCTTACGATGGTGGCCCGTTCCACGGCTGGCAGATTCAGCCCGCCCTGCCTACCATTCAGGGACTGCTGGAAGAGATTTTGAGCGGGATGGAGGGAACGCGGGTACATGTGGCCGGCTCCGGCCGCACCGATGCCGGGGTCCACGCCCTCGAACAGGTGGCCGCGTTCACCCTGGCGAACCCCATCCCGCTGGAGAATTTGCGGCGCGCCGTCAACCGGCTGTTACCGCCCGCCGTGCGCGTTCTGTCCGCCGGCGAGGTCGACTCCGATTTTCATCCGCGCTTCCAGGCGAAGGCCAAAACGTACGAATACCGCCTGTTTCGAGGCGAAGTCTGCAGCCCGTTTGAGTGGCCTTACGTTCATCATTATCCTTTCAAATTGGACGAAGACTGCATGATGCAACTGGCGCACACCTTCCAGGGCGAGCACAACTTCAGCGCCTTTGCGGCGGCGGACGATCGCGACGCCGAAGGCAAGTCCAAAGTCCGCGCGGTGTTCTCGTCAGAATTGACGCGCTCCGGTGAACGGCTGCTTTACCGCATCCGGGGTAGCGGCTTTTTGAAGCACATGGTGCGCAACATCACCGGGACGCTGATTGAGGCGGGCAAGGGAAACATTGCCGACCTGTCGGCGCTGCCCGCCAAGAGCGGTCCGACGGCACCAGCAAAGGGCCTGTTCCTGGTGAGCGTGGAGTATTGATATGGATTGCGCCGCTCTGTTGGACCGCCTCCGCGCTCACGCCAACCCGGCGAATGTGGCGGGCATGGCCCGCTACGGCATCAGTACCGAAGGTACCCTGGGTGTTCCCCTACCGGTGCTGCGCGCATTGGCCCGTGAGACGGGCAAGAGTCACGCCCTGGCGCAGGAACTCTGGGCCTCGGGCATCCATGAGGCGCGCATTCTGGCCACCATCATCGACGAACCGGCCCGCGTCACCAGCGCGCAGATGAATCGCTGGGCGCGCGATTTCGATTCATGGGATGTCTGCGACCAGGCCTGCCAGAATCTCTTTCGCGACACTCCCCGGGCATTTGCCAAGGCGGCCGAGTGGGCGCGCGCGAAGCCGGAATTTGTCCGCCGCGCCGGATTTTCCCTGATGGCCGGGCTGGCGGCGAAGGCCAAGAGCGCACCAGATTCCCAATTTGAAGAATTCTTTCCCCTGATTGTGGAAGCCGCTGCAGATGGCCGTAACATGGTAAAGAAGGCCGTGAACTGGGCGCTCCGGCAGATCGGGAAACGCAACTCGCACTTGCGCCAGCGCGCCATCGCTACCGCCGAACGAATTCGCGCGCAGGATTCGCCCTCGGCACGCTGGATCGCCGCGGCCGCACTACGCGAGTTGCGGGGAAAGAACGTAGGCTAGGCTAGATTCGACATCGCCGGACAGTCAGTTATCGCCGCCATTCGCCGCTTCGATACGACGGCGTGAAGGACCTTAGCCTGGCCACGGTTCGTCGGAGACTTCCCGAATGTGTGGCTGCGACCTCGATGTTCCAAGCACTTTGGACAAATTCAGCAAGACACGAATTATATTCCCGCCCCTGCTTTGCGGTGCTATCGCGCTTCGGCACAATACGCTCGCGGACTTCGCTCGGTCTGGATTTCCGCACTGCTTCTACAAGGGAGGCTTTTGCGTCTGGCAGTCCATCAGGGTCGTCAGGCACCCACTTCTCGCCAACACGCAGATGTCGCGCGAATGTTACTCTATCCGCCAGCAGCCACGCCTCCACTTCTCGCACGGCAACCCGGAAAAGCAAATTGGGGTGGCGCGGTTCCCGTAGCCAGTCCTGGATCAGTTTCTGCGGGGCACGTGTGACGGTCAAGATCTGTCAGAACAATCAGGGGCACCTGCCGAGCGGCCCGATTCCAGTTGGGGATGGTACTTCGAAGGTAGCCGAAGCCCCGCCTGCCGTAGGCTGCTCCGATGGCGAATCCCCGGTCTACGTGATCGAGAAGTCTTCGCAAGACCACTTCGCTGAGTTCGTCCTCATTAGCGAGATTCACGGGAATGATCATTGAAAAAGATCGAGTTGGCTCAACTGAGGAGGGGTGGTACGCGGCAACGCAGCGTCGGCGATGCTGAGGCCAGCCTCGAGAAGGCCGCGAACCTCTTCCACGGAGGACGCCAACTTTGCCTCCGTCCCCTCCTGGCCGGGAATCAGCATCACAACCTCTTCACCGCCTATACCTTTTTCTGAGAGCAGATCCCAGCTATGCGTACTGATGAAGAGCTGGCGCTTGGTTTGGCGTTGGAGCCGGGCAAGCAAGGCCGGAAGCCTCTTCACAATTTCAGAGTGGAGAGACAGTTCAGGCTCTTCGAGAAGCAGGGGCGCGTCCCCTTCGAGTAGCGACCAAAAAAGTCCGATCAAACGAGTCGTGCCGTCCGAGAACTGATCCTCTCGCTGCCGGCCAGCATTCGGGCGCCAGTGCTTGTATTCAGCCTCCAGGTGGGGAATCCCAGATTCGTCCTTGGTGTCTGTAAGCTTGGTCAACTGGGGCACCGCCTCGCGGAGGGCGGCTTCGATCCTGCGGAGCCTGGATTTGCGCGTCTTCTCTGGCGTTTTCGCCACCATTTCCAGGAAATTCCGCCCATAGGGATCTTCGGGAACGGCCTGACCCTGGAAAGCTTCGGGATGGCGCAACAGTTGAGGAACCACGTGGAGGTAACGGATCGAGTCAAAGAATCGGGCTACAGGCCGAAACTCCGCGTTGGCGCTAATCTGCTCCAAGTGCGTCTGAGTCAGGCGCAGTATATCCTCGCGGTCCACTTCGTCGGGCCTGTCGAGCAATAAAGATCCTCTCTTCCACACTTTTTCGAACCGCAAGATGGGTTGGCGATACCCGCGCACTTGCTGCGTTATCCCGATTCCATATTTGTATTCCGGTACCCGGCCGCCTTCTGACAACTCAACCTCTAGCTCCACGTCCGGCTCTCGACGAGCTGCCAGGCAACGGACTTTTGAAAGGCCTCCTCGCTGAGTGATCGCAGGCTGGAGTCCGCCGCCGGGATGAGCAATGTCGCGCAGGAATCGGATGGCATCCAGAAGGTTGGATTTGCCGGAAGCATTCGGACCGATGATGATGACGCGGTCGCTGAACGACACGTCAAATGCCCTGAAATTGCGCCAGTTCTTGAGCACCATCCTGGAGATGATCATCGAGAATCCATTGTAGTCTGCTGCAAACGCGTTAGCATACACACATGGATCGTCGGGAATTTCTGATTTTGCCGGGAGCCCTGGCTGCGGGCTCGCTCCTGGAGGCCGCGGCCGAAACGCCCTGGCACCAGAAGGTACATCGCGTGGGCCAGCTCAATATGACCGAGCGCGACGCGGTGGATATGAACGTGGAGCAGTGGGCCGATTACTGGGCCTCCGCCAAAGTCGATGCGGTGCTGGTGAGCGTCACCGGCATCCTGGCGTACTATCCCACCAAGGTGCCGTACCACAAGCGCGGGCAGTTCCTGGGGGATCGCGATTTCTTCGGCGAATGCTGCACCGCGGCCAAGAAGCGCGGCATTCGGGTGATTGCGCGCATGAGTCCCGACCTGAACTGGGAAGACGCCGTGCAGGCGCATCCGGAATGGTTCGAGCGCGACGCGCAGGGCAATGCCGTCCATCACACCGAAGACCGCCGGCTGTTTCGCACCTGCATGTTCACCACGTACTACACCGAATACATGACGGCCATCATGCGGGAGATCAATCGACTGTATGACGTGGACGGCCACTATACCAACGGCTGGCCTCCGCTGGGGCGTCCGCCGGTCTGTTACTGCGAGCAGTGCAAGCGCCTGGGGCGGCCGGGGACCGTCGAGTATTGGGAGCAGTTCAACCAGCGTGTAGTGTACCTCTGGAAACTGTACGACGGCATCGCCAAAGAGAAAAAGCCGGACAGCCTGTTCTACGCTAACCTGGGCGGCAACGTGCGAGCCACACCCGACCTCAAGCAACTGGCGGAGGTCTGCCAGTGGTTCAACTGCGACAACCAGGGGCGCGGCGGCGACGATACGCCCATTTGGGGGTGTTCGCAGCAGGGCCGCGTCTGCTATTCGGTGATGAAGGGCCGCACCACCACCAATGTCACCGGCCTCTGGAGCACCGGCGCATTGAAATGGCGCAACGCGGCCAAGTCCGCCGCCGAAGAGACCATGTGGTTCGACGAAACTGTGGCCAGCGGGATGGTGATCTGGGTCACGTTTATCGGCGCGCAGACCGGCATGGGCGAGGACCATCGCTGGCAGGCTCCGTCGCGCGAGTATTTCAACTGGCTGGCTAAGCACGATCGCCATTTCGCCAACAAGCGGACCATCGCCAACCTGGGCGTGGTCTACGGGCAGCGGACCCACTTGTTCTATCGCCCGCCGGGGAATTTCAGCACCCAGCAGTATATCGACGGCCTGTACTATGCGCTTCTGGAGGGCCGCTTCCTGTTCGATTTCGTGCATGAAGAGGACCTGGGCGCGGAGAATCTGAAGAAATACACGGCCTTGCTTCTGCCCAACACCGCCCTGTTGAGCGACGAACAATGCCGCCAGTTGAAGGCCTACGTGGATGGCGGCGGATCGCTGATTGCTACCTTCGAGACCAGCCTGTACGACGAGCGGAACCGCAAACGCAGCGAGTTCGGCCTGGCGGACGTGTTCGGCATTCAGAAGGCCGGCGAGATTCAGGGCACGCTGGGGAATGCCTATTACGCCCGCATGGAGAAGCCGCACGAAATCCTGAACGGATTCAAGGACACCAACTGGATTCCGGGAGCGGAGTACCGGCTGCCGGTAAAGCCCGTCGAAAGCCCGGTGCTGACCGTGGTGCCGGGGTATGTGGCGTATCCGCCGGAGCTTTCTTACCCGCCCACGCCGCACACTACCGAACCGGCCGCGGTGATCCGCGAGAAAGGGCGCAGCCGCCTGATCTATTTCCCGGGCGATGTGGAGCGGAGCCTGTGGCACAGCGGCAATACCGATATCAGCCGCCTGCTGCAGAACTCCATACGGTGGGTGCTGCATGACGAATCGCCCGTGAGCATTGAAGGCAGCGGTGTGGTGGAGGCGTTCGCCTGGGAGACCGAGCCGGGGTTCGCCGTGCATCTGCTCAATTACACCAATCCCAACATGCACCGCGGATGGATCCGCGAATACTATCCGATCGGGGAGCAGAAAGTGAAAATGAAGCTGCCCGCGGGCCGGCATGTCACCCGCGTGGAACTGCTGCGCAGCGAGCGCAACGTCCCGTTTCGTGTGACGGCAGGCGTGCTCGAGTTCACGATTCCGCGAGTGGTGGATTACGAAGTGGCCGGGGTCTGGGCCTCGTAGCTAAAACGCCAGCGGCAACTTCGTGAGGCTCAAGCGAGTTGCCGGGTCAATCCGCCAGATACGCGGCCTTTAATCCAGCCGGACGCCGATGCTGTGCATGAACTGGGCGTCGAACGCATCGGACAGTGTCTTTTCGGGAATCTCCTGCTTAGGTTCGGCCTTGGGACAATCCTGCCAACAATCGGCCAGGCTCTTGGAGGCGTAGACCACGCGCTTGCAGTCTTCGCACCACCAGTGGATCACGAGCTCGTGATCGTCGGTGAGGCCGACTTCGTCGATTCGCGTGGGGGCCAAGCCACATTTGCAGCACAGCGATATATGACGGTATCCCATAGGTTTACAGGATAGTTATCGCATGATTACCGCCTTCCCAACAGTGCCAAAACACCCCAAATGTACCCAGGGGTTACTAGTACCCACTAGGGGATATCCAAAAGCTCTCCTTCCATTGCCCGCCGGGCGGAACGCTTTGTAGTTCCTTGTAAACGCCGGCGTGGGCGAGATTAAAGGCGTTGGTGATAGCGGCCATGGGCTCGAAACAGATGAATTCGCGGGAGTGCGGTGCATAAACCACGGCCACGGTATATTTCGCGCCGTAGGTGACTGCGATCCGCTCCTTCTTGCCTTCCACCCAGAATCGCGCGCGGCCGTCCTGCCCGTGGATCAACCCGCTGAAAACGTCGTCGAGTTGGCCGTCTTTGAGCGGGTACGGGTCGGGGAATTCCACGGGTTTGTGTTCGCCGGTGGGGATCAACAGGTTGTTGAGCACCAGGTGATCGCGGGCGGAAAGGTGGACCTTCCATTGGTCGCGCGGCGAATCGTCCAGCCGGAAATACGGGTGATACCCGATGGCCACCGGCATGGGCTCGTCGGAATGGTTGTCGAGCGCAGTCTCCACTTCCACCTCGCCGTTGGCCAGGCGGTAGGTCATGGTGATGGTGTGGGTGAACGGGAACTGCGCCATCATCTCGGGATATTTCGCGAAGTCAAAGCGGCTGGTGGCCCAGGCGGCGTGATCGTCAGCCGCGAAGGCAACCAGCGTCCACAAGGGAGAGAAGTTGAGCAGGCCGTGGATGGGTTTCTTGTTCCCATCGCGGCGCAGGTTGCCCAGATCGGGATTCAGCAGATAGCGTTTGCCGTTGGCCCAGTAGGCATCGTCATCGATACGGTTGGCCCATGGCGCCAGAAAGGGAATGGCGCAGAATGTGGGATTCTCTTTGAATTCGGCGGGGCTGTGGAACGGGAAGAAGAGAATGTTCTTGCCCGCGACTTTGATTTCATACGCCATGTTGCCGATCGACGGCGCGATCGAAACTTCCATGGTGCGGGAGGCGTCGGCGAGTTGCACCACCTCGATGCCATCCACGCTGGTCTTGCGGGCGGAATAGTTTGCGGCTTGCGTCATAAAGGGAAGCAGCAACGCGATTGCGATGGCTCTCATTTGCCTTCCGGGGCGTCCGGATCGTGCAGATCGAGCACCGTTTCTCTCTGGCAGCACCGGCAGGGACCAGGCGTATAGTCGCGGATGGAGCAAACGTCGCACCAGTAGGTGACCATCTTCAGATGGCCGTCTTGGCGAACTAGAAACGGAATGGTGTGGCTGGGATCGATCTGGAAGCGGTCGGGCGCGGTGAAATGTCCTTTGGCTTCCACCTCAAAGCCGTTGAGCCGCGCGTCGCCCAGCACTTTGCTGATGGTGTCGTCGCCGCTCAGCGTGATGGTCTGGTGGCCGGCCGTTTCGATGGTGGCGGGAGCGTTCTGATGAATCGCCAGTTTCCCGCGCAAAGTGGTAGCGGGCGGCAGAGTGGCCGCGGACAAACTCGCCGCAATCGCCAGGACGAACAGACAGTACCGCATTAGTTTTATTGTGGCACAGGATTTGACACATCATGCCAGCTCCTTGTATAAACAAGTCCGTATGATGGCGCGCGCGCTGTTGGCGTTGTTGGTCCTGGCGATCCTCATTGCCGGCGGTATCGGATACGAGCAAGTGGCGCGGCGGCGCGATCGCGCGCGCTTCCCGCAGGTAGGACGTTCAGTCGATATCGGCGGCCGGTCGCTCAACATCTACTGTTCCGGCCAGGGCGCTCCGGCAGTGGTACTGGAAAGCGACGCGCTCGTCCCAGGATTCGGTTGGGCGCCGGTGCAGCGCGAACTCGCCGGGTTTACTCGCGCCTGCTGGTACGATCGCGCCGGTTACGGTTGGAGCGATCCGGCCCCGGCGCCACACCCCAGCAGCGCCAGCGCGCGCGACCTGCATGCGCTGCTGCAAGCTGCCGGAGTTGCGCCTCCCTACATTCTGGTGGGCGCAGGTTTTGGAGCCTTCAATGTCCGCGTGTACTGCGGGCTCTATCCGGATGAGGTAGCGGGAATGGTGTTCGTCGACGCGCCTCACGAGGATGAGTGGAACCAGGAAAGGGGAGGTATGAGCCGCGTTCCTTTTGGACTCGGCTATCCTCCCGATGTCGTGCTGCGTGCGATGAGCACCGTCGGCCTGATGCGCGTGGCGGCGCCCAAGAATCGCCACGAATTCGATCTGGACGGCATGACGCCGGCCGAGCGCGTCACGCTGGAAGGCTTGGCGCGGGAGCCGGGCATGCGCGCTGCTTTTCTGGCGGAGCAGGGCTTCTCTTCAGGCCCACGCGAGGCGCATGCCGCCGGCGGCCTCGGCAACCGTCCGCTCATCGTTCTTACATCGGAGCGAGCCGTGGAGATGCAAGAACGGCTCGCGAGGCGGGGAAAGCAAGCCATGCTGAAAGACAGCGGATCGATCATTGCGGCGGTGCGCGAAGTCGTCAGAGTGTCCACAATACCGTAATGGCGCGCATGACACAGTACACGCCGCAAACCCGTGCCTGGCCCGAAATTCGCGCAAAGCGGTAGCAGGCGATTGATTTCGCTGCTTTTGCGAAATCTGTTGCCTGTCTCCGAAAATCCTGAGCCGCGTGTCCACCGCAAACCGTGCCACCCTCGAAAATCGCCCCCAATCGCCCGGAGGTGGCCGGCGCGGGCCAAGTCCATT
>OKRF01000134.1:0-77 GCA_900290315.1 Candidatus Sulfopaludibacter sp. SbA3
ATTCGCCGCCTTTTGGCGAATCTTCGTGCCTGGCTCGAATTTGCCCCTTCGCGAAATCCCGACGCGTTTTCCAGCCA
>OKRF01000134.1:87-10884 GCA_900290315.1 Candidatus Sulfopaludibacter sp. SbA3
GGGTAACGCCGGCGATCTTGTCGCCGGTCGGCCAGTGCAACCGACGGCGCTACCAACCACCAGTTTTTCCTGAAGTTTCGCGGGCGGAACGCCCATCCCAACAGACAACGAAGACCGATCGCCTGTCCTCCTGGCATTACAATAAGAAATCGATGAAAGCGATTCCAGTCCTCTTTGCCCTGTCCGCCCTTGCACTCCTGCCGGCGCAACAGCGCGACTATCCCGTGAAACCGGTGCCCTTCACCGCCGTCCACGTCGATGACGGGTTCTGGGCGCCGCGCATCGAGACCAACCGCACCGTCACCATTCCCTTCGCCTTCGGTAAGGACGAAGAGACCGGTCGCCTGGACAACTTCATCCGCGCCGCCAAGGCCCTCCGCGGCGAGCCGTTCGAAAACAAGAAATATCCACCCTATCCCTTTGACGATACCGACGTGTACAAGGTCATCGAGGGCGCGTCCTACACCCTGAGCGTCCATCCCGACCCCAAGCTCGACGCCTACATCGACCGCCTTATCGAAAAGATCGGCGCGGCGCAGGAAAAAGACGGCTACCTCTATACCGCCCGCACCATCAACCCGCTCGAACCGCACCCCTGGAGCGGCAAAGAACGCTGGGTTCTGGAGGGCGTCAACAGCCACGAACTATACGATCTGGGCCATCTCTATGAAGCCGCCGCCGCACACTACGCCGCCACAGGCAAGCGCACCCTGCTGGACATCGCGCTGCGCACCGCCAACCTGCTGTGCGACACCTTCGGGCCCGGCAAGCGTGAAATCTGGCCGGGCCACCAGATCGTGGAAATGGGCCTCGCGAAGCTGTACCGCGTCACCGGCGACCAGCACTATCTCAATCTCGCCAAGTTCATGCTGGACGTTCGCGGCCCGCAGAGCAAAGAAGAGGGCGCCGGCAATCCGTACGTCCAGGCGCAAATGCGAGTGGTCGACCAGACCGAAGCCGTCACCGGCGGCCACGCCGTGCGCGCCGTCTACATGTACTCCGGAATGGCCGACGTGGGCGCGCTCACCGGCGACACAGCATATGTCAACGCCCTCGATAAGATTTGGGACAACGTGGCCAGTAAGAAGCTGCACATCACCGGCGGCATCGGCGCGCGCGCCGCGGGCGAATCTTTCGGCGCCGATTACGAGCTGCCGAACCTGAGCGCGTACAACGAAACCTGCGCCGCCGTGGGCAACGATTTCTGGAACCACCGCCTCTTCCTGCTCCACGCCGATTCCAAGTACATCGACGTCATGGAGCGCACGCTCTACAACGGCCTGATCTCCGGTGTTTCGCTGGACGGCAAGACTTTCTTCTATGAGAATCCGCTGGAGGCCACGGGCAATGCCGGCAAGGATCAGCGCAGCCCGTGGTTCGGCGTGGCCTGCTGCCCCGGCAACATCACCCGCTTCATGGCCAGCGTGCCCGGCCGCTTCATGGCCAGCGTGCCCGGCTACGTGTATGCCCAGCGTAACGACGCCATCTGGGTCAATCTCTATGTGGCCAGCGCCGCCGATATCAAGCTCGATAACGGCCGCACCGTCCACATGACCCAGGAGACCCGCTATCCATGGGACGGCGCCGTCAAAATGACGGTGGCGCCCGACCAGGCCGCCGCCCTCACCATCCACGTCCGCATTCCCGGATGGGCGCGCAACGAACCGGTGGCCAGCGATCTGTACCGCTTCGAAGACCGCGACCCCGAGCTCGCGATCCTCAAAATCAATGGCAAGCCTGTGCTGCTCACGCTCGATAAAGGCTACGTCAATCTCACCCGCACCTGGAAGAAGGGTGACATCATCGAACTCGCCATGCCCATGCCCATCCGCCGCGTGATGGCCAACGACCATGTGGTGGCCGATCGCGGCCGCGTGGCCATCCAGCGCGGTCCCATCGTGTACGCCGCGGAGTGGGTCGATAATCCCAACGGCAAGGTCCGCAACCTGATGCTGCCGCCCAGCGCCAAACTCACCGCCGAGTATCGGCCCGCGCTGCTGAACGGCGTGGAAGTCATCACCGGACGGGCCCTGGCTCTGGCCTACGGCGCGCAGGGCCAAACCGTGCGGCAGGAGCAGCCTCTCACCCTGATTCCGTACTACGCGTGGGCCAATCGCGGACGCGGCCAGATGATGGTGTGGCTGCCCGCCATCGAGGTGATGGCCCGTCCCATTCCGTACCCCACGGTCGCCAGCACCGCTAAGGTTACGGTCTCCGGCCGTCGGTCTCCGGCCGTCCCCAGCAGCGCAATATGGATGTGATTAAGGATGGCGAGATTCCTGCCGCGTCCAACGATCACGCGGGCTATTTCGATTGGTGGCCCGCGAAGGCCAACAAAGAGACCGTGGACTACACCTTCACCCAGCCGGCCAAAGTCAGCGAATGCGGCTTGTACTGGTTCGACGATACCGGCCAGGGTGGCGTGCGCGTCCCTGACTCATGGCGCCTCTTGTACAAAGATGGCGACGTGTGGAAGCCCGTCGAAACCCTGGACGACTACCGGGTGGACCGAAACAAATTCAACACCGTGAAGTTCACCCCCGTCACCACCACCGCCCTGCGCTTAGAGGTGCAAGCCCAATCCAACTTCTCGATGGGCCTGCAGAAATGGACAGTCAGGTAACGACCACTCCCTTACGGTCGTGGCTCGCCTTACGGTCGTGGCTCGGATCCGAGCCGCGCGCGTCAGCAAGCGGTCTTTTTTCCCAAATTCTCGATGGGCCTGCAGAAATGGACAGTCAGGTAACGATCACTCCCTTACGGTCGTGGCTCGGATCCGAGCCGCGCGCGTCAGCAAGCGGTCTTTTTTCCCAAATTCGGCGCTCTCAACCGTTGTAATAGAAGAGCGCTGCTTTTGGCATCATGTTCTTTTCCAGAAAATCCGCCGCACGGCCGGCTGCCATCCTCGGACTGGCCGCCGATCGCGCCACCCCTGTGACCGCCTCCGAGGCCCTGGAGCGCCACTTCGCCGACCACTACGAAGCGCTCTTCCGCTTCCTGCGCTCCTGTGGCGCGGCCGATCCGCTGGCCGAAGACCTGTCCCAGGAATCCTTCCTGCGACTCCATCAACACCTGGCGGAAGGCCGCCCCGAGCACAACATCCGCGCCTGGCTGTTCCGCGTCGCTTACCGCCTGTGGATCGATCGCTGGCGCGTCTCGCAGCGGGAAACCCCCGTCCAGGAAGGGGCCTGGGACCTGTGGAGCCAGGTTCTGCGCGACCCCCGCCCCGGCGCCGAGCAGGAACTGCTGGCACGCGAACGCCAGGAGTGGCTGCGCGCGGCCCTGCTCCGCTTGTCGCAACTGGAACGGCAAGCCCTTCACCTCCGCGCCGATGGCCTGAAGTATCGCGAGATCGCCGAAGTGCTCGGCATCAGTTATTGGCGTGTGGTGGAGGCCGTGCGGCGCGCCCTCGATGTCTTAGGAGAAGAAGCCCATGGCCAATGAACCTCGTTGGACGGCCGGCAATCATCCCACCCCCGAAGAGCTGTTGCTCGCCCGGGAGGACCAACTTCCCCACCAGGATGCCGAACCCATCCTCGCGCACCTCCACCAGTGCTGGGAATGCCGCGCCCAGGTGGAACGCTTCACGCGCGGCATTGACACCTATCTCAAATTTCGCAAATTGCATCTCGATCCCGTGGCCACTCCGCGACCTGGCGGGTGGCTGCGCTTGTCCGCACGCCTCAGGGACGCCGAAGACCCGGCCGTTCACTCGCAAGCCCTGTGGAAACGTGTCCCGCGGGGCATCTGGCTGGCTGCTTCCCTAGCGGCTGCCGCCGCGTTGCTCGCGATGCTCTTCGTCTCTCCCGCTCCGCTCACCGCCAAAATGGTCTTGCATCGCGCCCTCCGCGCCGAAGCGGCCGGGACGGGTACCCCATCCATCCAACGCGTGCTGGTACGCCGCGCCGGCGCCCTTGTCGCGACCGACAATTTCGTGCTCCAGAGAGCCTATGTCGATCGCTCGCGCCCCCTCAGCGTGGCCTCTCACCTCTCCTGGCACGATTCGCTCCACACCAGGCAGGACTCCGTCACCACTACGCCCAACGAAATCCGCGTCGAAACGAAGACTCCCGAAAGCGCCATCTCTCTCGCCAGCCTCACTGTGGCCAGCGCCGACTATCAGCCCCGCGCCCGCCACGTGGAACTGCGCGACGGCATCACCATCGATGTCGAGACCGTCGCGCCCGCCTCAGCCACGCCCGAAGCGGAAGCCGTACCGCCCGCTCGCGAAGCCCCGCCGGCCCCGAAGTCCGTACCTGCCGCGGAAGATCGCGCGGAAGATCGCGAGGCGCTCGAGATGGAAGTCCGCTGGGCACTCCGCCGCATCGATGCCGACCTGGGTGAGCCGCTCCAGATCCAGGCCGCCGGAGATGACCTGGTAGTCAAAGGTACGCTCGACGAAGCTGCACGCCGCGATCAGATCGCCGAGGCCCTCCGCGCGTTTCCCAGAGTCTCCACCCAGCTCAGCCTGGCTGTACCCGACGCCGGCCTGCTCGGTAAGGCGCAACCCATCGACCCCAGCGGCGCTGCCTCCAGCCCGCTTCTATCGTCGCAATTGTCGAACAATTGTCGAAAGATCTTCCCGACGCCGAAGCTCGCCGCGCGTTCGTCTCACAAGCCCTGCATCTCTCGCACGACATCCTGCAGCACAGTTGGGCGCTCCGCAGACTCGCCGAGCGCTACCCTTCGTCCGTCGCCAATGCCCTGTCCACCGAAGCCCGCGCGTCGCTCGATCGGCTCGTCGCCGCCCATCAGGAAGCCATCGCCGCAGCGTCCCGAGAGGTCATCCCGTTGTGGAAGCCGTATGTCCAACTCGACGCCGGAGCCGTCAACTCGCGCATGCCGTGGCAGACCGCTTCGCTCACCGCCTTGCAGAATGCGCAAGGACTCGATCATCTCACGGTCCGTCTGCTAGCCGCCGGAGGCAGCGACAGGCTCACCGTTTCCGACGCCCTACGGCAACTGCAGGTGAATTTCGGGCGGTTACAATGAAAATCCTCGTCATGCTGCTGGCGCCCGCCACTCTTCTGGCGCAGAATGCCACCCTCTCCGGCCTGGTAAGAGACGCCACTCAGAGCGCCATCCCCGAGGCCAGCCTCACCGTCACTCAAGTCGAGACCGGAACCGAGCGCTCCGTGAAATCAAGCACCGCCGGAATGTATGCGCTGCCCGCCTTGATCCCCGGACATTACAAGATCACCGTCGAGGCCAAGGGATTCCAGGTCAAGACGGTGGAAAACGTGGAACTCCAGCCTGAGCAAAACGCACGCCTCGATTTCACGCTGGATGGCGCCGCCGCCGAAATCCACGGCCGCGTGATCGATGCTCACGGCGGCGAAGCGCTCGAAGGCATTCAAATCCAGCTTGCCGGCACGCCCTATCGCGTCACCTCCGATGCCTCGGGACGCTTCCACATCGGCGGCATTCCGCCCGGCGATTACGTCTTCAACGTTTCCACAGTGGGCTATCACATGGAGAAGCATGCGGTGCATCTGGATGCCGGCAGCAGCACCGATTTCAGCGTGATCCTGACCCCCGATACCCTGCGCCAGACCCAGACCGTGGACGAAAAGGCCGACCCCTTCGATACCGCGCGCGGAGACAGTCCCGACGTGGTGACGCTCGCCGGTACCGACGCCAAGAACCTGGGCAGCGTGCTGGCGGACGATCCCCTGCGCGCCGTGCAGGGCCTTCCCGGCGTCACCTCCGACAGGGATTTTGAGGCGCGCTTCTCGCTGCGCGGCGCGGGTTTCGACCGCATCGGGCTCTACCTGGACGGGATTCTGCTCCACGAGCCGTTCCACCTGGCGGCGGCGGGCAATCAGGATGGATCCGTCACCGCCTTCAACCCCGACCTGGTCGAGGAAATGGACCTGCACAAAAGCGCCTGGCCCGTCCGCTTCGAAGACCGTACGGTCGGTATTCTGGACGTGGAAACGCGCGATGGCAGCCGCAATAATACGCTGTTTCGTGGAACGGCCAGCCTGACCGACGCCGGCTTCATGGCCGAAGGACCGCTCGGTCCCCGCCGCAAGGCCAAGGGTTCGTGGGTGGTGGCCGTGCGCAAGAGCTACCTGCAGTACCTGCTCAATCGCCTTTCTACGTCGAGCATCCCCACGTTCGATATGGAAGACGTGCAGGCCAGGCTGGCCTACGACTTCACGCCCAAAAACACCGTCACTTTTTCGCTGCTCGAAAGCTACTCGCACCTCGATCAATCCAACCGCCTGGACCGGCTCAGCGTCAATGGCATCTTGAAATCGGCCTACCATTACACGCTCACCAACCTCTCCTGGCGGTATTCGCCGACACCAAAAGTGCTGTTCGTCAATCGCGCTGCCTGGATGCGCGAGAAGCACGACGACATCAACCCCGCCCAGTTGCCCTTGGGCGGCGGCTTTTACGGCGAGTGGGTGGGGGACTCCACCGTTACGTGGACCTGGAGCAACCAGGCGCCGTTCGAAGCCGGCATTTCCATCCGCAGGCTGCGTGACCGCAGCTACTCGAATTCGTATCAGACCGCGTCCAGCACTCCATTCAACATCGACCACGCCGATGGCACGGCCCTTCAGACCGGCGGCTACGTCCAGCAGTCATGGGCCGGATGGAGCGGCCGCCTGCGCCTCACCGCCGGCGCCCGTTGGGACAACCACTCCATCGATCATGTCTCGGTAGTCTCTCCGCAGGCCTCAGCCTCCCTCGGGATTACGCGGACGACCCGCCTGCAACTCGGTTGGAGCGATACCGCGCAATTTCCCGAAATCTCCGTTTTCCGTTCCGTCTTCGGAAATACCGCCCTGCTACCCGAACGCTCGGTCCACTCAGTGGCGGCATTGGAACAACGCCTCGGGCCGCGCACCCGCCTTCGCGCCGAGTTGTACCAACGCACCGACCGCGATCTGCCTTCGCAGCCTTTCTTCGACCCACGCATCCTCAACGGAGCCATTTTCATTCCCCCATCGAATCCGCTGTACTACAACTCGCTGCGCGGCCACTCCCGCGGCGCTGAAATCTTCCTGCAGCGCAGTACCGCCAATCGTCTCACCGGCTGGATCTCTTACGCCTACGGGCACACCGTGATGCACGAAGGCATCACCGGTCTGCAGTACCCCTCGGATTACGATCAGCGCCACACCGTCAACGCATACGGCGGCTTGCGCATACGGCCCACAGTCAACCTCAGTCTGCGAGTCACCTACGGCAGCGGCTTTCCCATTCCGGGCTTCTTTGCCCGCCTGCCCAGCGGTTATTATGTTCTGGCCCCTGAGCTGAATCAGCTTCGCATTCCTGCCTACCAGCGAACCGATCTACGCATCAACAAATCCTGGATGCACGATAAGTGGAAGTTCACGCTCTACGGCGAAATCATCAACCTGACCCGTCACAGTAATTACTTCTTCCAAAACGCCAATTACAATTTCCAGACCGGACAGGCGTCGCCCAATCTCAGTAATGGATTTCCCTTGTTGCCTTCCGTGGGAGTCATGGTGGAATGGTAGGTATGCGTTTCTGGGTCTGCTGGGGCTTCCTGCTGCTGTCCGCCTGCACCCACCACCGGACCGCTCTGGCGCCGCCGCCTCCCGCCGATTCGCCTGAAGATGATGGCAATCACGAAGCCACCGCCTTCCTCCGCGGGAAACGCTGGCAGGGTCCCGGCGAATTGCCCGCCCATCGCTATCAGGCAGCCGTGCAACAGGCCCGGCACGATTCGCTCACACTCGGCGCCTGGCAACCTCTGGGACCAGCCAACACCGGCGCGCGCACCAAAGCCCTGGTCTTCGATCCCTCCAACCCCAACACCCTCTATGCCGCCGCGGCCACCGGCGGCATCTGGAAGACCACCGACGCCGGGCAAAACTGGGCGCCCCTCACCGATTCCCTGCCCACGCTCGCCATGGATAGCCTCGCCATCGATCCATCCAATCCCACTACGCTCTACGCCGGATCCGGTGAAGTGCTTCCCGGCGCAGGCATTTTCAAAACTACCGATGGCGGCCAGACCTGGACCCAACTACCGCAAACCACCAGCTTCGCCTACGTCTATAGCATCGCCATCAGTCCCACCCGCACCAACAACCTCTACGCCGGCACCGATTCCGGCCTGTGGTATAGCACCGATTTCGGCGCCACGTGGACCAACGCCCTGCCTGCCGCGGGCGGCTGTTTTTCCGTCGCGGTCCGTGGCGATCAGCCCACCGATATCGTCTTCGCCGCCTGCAGCCAGTCCGGCGGCAACCCCTTCTCGCACGTCGCACAGGAAAATATCAGCCCCAATGTCGGCGTCTACGCCGTCTACCGTTGCGCCGACCTTTCCGCCGGCAATTGGGACAACGTCCTGTCCGATCCCAACATGGGACCCACCGTAGTCGCCATCGCACCCAGCGCCCCCAGTACGGTCTACGCCCTGGCCACCAACATCGACCCCAACAGCCCCTTCCTCAATGCGCTGCTGGGCCTGTACGCGTCCAATCAGGACGGCGCATCCGGTACCTGGCAGGAGCGCGCCGACCTCTCCGACCCCGATTCCCTCACCAGCAACATTCTCAGCTATCGCGCCCAGTCCGCGCCGTGCACCTATGGACCCGGCGGCGCGGGCCTGCATGGCGGCCAGGGCGCGTGGAACCTCGGCCTCGCCGTGGATCCCACCGACCCGCAAACCGTCTTCACCGCCGGCTACTTCCTCTCCCGCTCGCAGGATGGCGGACGCACCTTCGCCGGCTTTACGACTACTGCCAATGTGCTCAGCCACATCGACCATCACGCCTTCGCGTTCCACCCCAACTACGATGGCCGCTCCAACCAGACCCTGTTCGTGACCAACGATGGAGGCGTTTACCGGTCGGACGTGGCGCGCACGCAATCGCAGTTTCAGTTCTGCTCGCAGCCTTTTTACGGACTGGCCGGCGGCGCGGTGAACAACGGGTATCAGGTGAACCAGTTCTATCACGGGTCCGTGACCCCGGGCGGCGGCGTCCTTTTCGGCGGCACGCAGGACACCGTAACGCTCCTCGCCTCGGCCGCCGCGCCGGGCACGTGGACGCCCATCCTGAACGGCGACGGCGGTGTGTCCCTGTTCGACCCCATGGACGCCAACACCATGNNCGGGCTCGGATTTTCGCGATCCGCCGATGGCGGCAGCAGCAGCGCCCTGGCCATCACCGGCATCAATGAACCCGCCGCCAACTTCCCCTTCGTCACCGCCGTCGCGCTCGATCCGCGCCTCTCGCAGACCCTCTACCTGGGTGGCCACCAGTTGTGGCGCAGCACCGATGGCGCGCAGACGTGGACCTCCGCCAGCCCCGATACCGGCGCCGGCATCACCGCCATCGCTGTTAACCCCGCCAACTCCGACAACGTGTTGTACGGCGACCTCAACGGCGTCATCTACAACGGCTCCATCTCTGGCGCCACGTGGACCACCAGCCAGCCGCGCGCCGGCTATCTCTCGCACATCGCCTTCGACCCCACACAAGCCGGCGTGGTCTACGCCACTTACGCCACATTCCGCGGCCAGCCTTCCGATAGCCAGGTCTATCTCTCGAGCGATGGCGGCGCCACTTGGAAAGCCATCGGCAGCGCCAGCCTTCCCGACATCCCGGTGCACGTCTTGCTGATCGATCCGGACACGTCGTCGACCCTCTACATCGGCACCGATATCGGCATCCTGGTGAGTCTCGATGCCGGCAACACGTGGGCCGTGGATAGTTCCTTCCCGAGCGTGGTCACCGAGAGCCTGCAGCTCGATAAGAACGGCCCGGCGAAGTACCTTTACGCCTTCACCTTCGGACGCGGCCTGTGGCGCGTCAACCTGACTCCCGGCGTAACGGAATGTGTGTACACCGTTTCCCCCAGTACGTTTTCGATGGACGGAAACAGCGGCCAGTTGTACTCGNNCGCCACTCCCTTTCCCGTGCGCATCCAAAGCCCCGCCGCCGGCAATGGACCCGGAACCCTCTATTTCACCGTCTCCGCGAACTACACCGGAGCCGCCCGCACACTGCAGTTCAGCGTGCAGGATCAGACCGTCACCATTCAACAAGCCGCCGCTTCCGGAACCGCGGCGAGCTTCGATGACCTCACCGGCGCATCCATTATCAACTCGCTTCCCTACCTGCGCGCCGGCCGGGTCAGCACCCTCACCTCGAACCGCACCGACCCGGTCCATAGCTGCACCGGTTCGGCCGATCAAGGAACCGCCTGGTTCATCTATAAGGCCACTACCACCCAGCGCATCGACGTCTATAACGCCGCCGGGGGCAGCGCCGCCGTCCTCACGGCGTACTTGCTGCCGAATGCCACAACGGGCGGCGAGCTCGCCTGCGCCACCAACAATTCCAATGTGGCCGCCAACCCGTCCCTCCAGTTGGACGTGATCGCCGGCAATTCCTACGCCATCGAAGTCGCGGGCGTAAGCGCGCCGCTCTTCACAGTCACAGTCTTTGTGCAGCCGCTCCCGACTGTCGCCATCGCCTACGGCGTTACCCCACTCGCGCCCGGCCAGACCACCCAATTCACGGCCACTGTCGCCGGCACTCCCAACACCGCGGTGCGTTGGACCGCCACCTACGGCGCCATCGATGCCAACGGCAACTACACCGCGCCGGCCAACGCGACAACGGACACACCATCACCGCCACCAGTTTCGCCGATTCGAATGCTTCGGCCACAGTCTCGATCACTGTCGCTGGAAAATCCTGAGCCGTGAGCCCGCCGCAAACCCGTGCCACCCTCGAGAATCCCGAGCCGTGTGTCCGCCGCAAATCCGTGCCAGGCTCGAAATTCGCCGCCTTTTGGCGA
>OKRF01000287.1 GCA_900290315.1 Candidatus Sulfopaludibacter sp. SbA3
CCCTGCTTCATGGATGCCAACAAGGTGGGCTTCGTGCATGAGCTGAGTTGGGAAGATATCAAGACGCTGCTCGACAACGCTATCACGATCAAACCGAAGCGCCAGATGAGTGTGCAATTTTCGGGCGGCGAGCCGACCATTTCTCCTTACTTCCTGGACGCCGTGGCGTACGCGCGCGAAGTGGGATACACCTCCGTGCAGGCTGCCACCAACGGCATCGAGTTCGCCAAGGACCCCGAGTTCTGCCGCAAGGCTGCCGAAAAGGGCCTGCGGTACGCCTATCTGCAGTTCGATGGCATCGGCAACGCCGCCAACGAACACCGCAAAGTGGGCAACCTGTTCGATGTGAAACTGCGCGCCATCGAGAATCTGTACTCCAACGGCGTGGACATCATCCCGGTCATCACCATCATCAACGGCATCAACAACGAGCAGGTGGGCCGCATCGTGCAGTTCGCTCTGGATAATCCCAAGCGCATCCCGTTCCTTTCGTTCCAGCCGGTATCGTTCACCGGCCGCGATGAGGCAGTCACGGACGAGCGCCGCGCCGCCCAGCGGTATACGCTCTCGCACCTGGCACACGATGTGAAGAACCAGACCGGCCTGGGCCAACCGGCTCGCGACTGGTTCCCGATTTCGTTCATGTCCACCTTCAGCGACTGGAGCGACCTTGTGCATGGACCGCAGGCCGATTGGGGACAGTTGAGCTGCGGCTGCCATCCGAATTGTGGTGTGGGCATGGCCGTGATGGTGGATAAGGAGACCAGGGAATCCGCGCCCGTTACCGCGTTCCTGAATGCCGACCGACTGGCCAAGGACGTCGCCAGGGTCAATGATGCGGCGCGCGGCAAGTGGCTGTCGATCATAGGCATGGGCCTGGCAGTGGCTCGCAACTACGATCCCTTCCAGGCGCCCACCCACTTCAAACTCAGCGACATGATGAAGAAGTTCGATAAAACCTTTGGCGCCACCGGCAAGAACTACGGCAAGGTGGGCAAGGATCGCACCATGGAGGATATCGAGAAGCGGCGGCGCGACCGCTGGAACTTCCTCTTTATTGCCGGCATGTGGTTCCAGGACCTCTTCAATTACGATTTCCGGCGCACCGAGCAGTGCATCATCCCCTACGCCACGCAGGAGGGCGAAATCTCCTTCTGCGCGTACAATACCGGCGTGGGCTGGCGCAACATCATCGAGAAGATGCACATGACGGCCACCCTGACCAAGTGGTACGAGGAGCACGGCAAGCACGAGATCTTCGCCGGCGGCAAGAGCGTACAGCTCAACAGCAAAGACCATTCGCTGGTGCTGCGTGAAGAGATTGTGACCAACGAAATTCAGCACGATCTCGACAAGCTGGGCATCGCTAAGACCGCCCGCGAGGAAAAGATCCGCGCCCGCGACGCCAAGATGAAGGAGCAGGCCGAGAATCTGCGGATGGCGCAGCTTTATAAGCAGCATGTGCTGAAAGAGCAGCCTGGTCCAGAACTCGTGCAGCTCATGCCCATCGCCCCGGCGCCGGTCGTCAAGCCCGTGGAAGAGCGGGAAGAAGTGGGCAGCTTCGGGGATTAGTTTTCGCGGAATTGGACGTCAAGCCGCCGGGTTCTCCCCGGCGGCTTTTTTATTGGGGTCACGTATATGCCCACGTCGTTTCCGTGCCAAATGTTAATGACTAACTCAGGCGCTCCAGATCCAACCGATCTTTGAGCCGGCCGCTCGCCGCCTTGTTCCGCTTCAGATCGTCCAGTAGGATGAAATTGACCGTAACTCCGTCCAGTTCGCTCTGCTGTCGCCGTGAGTAGCAATCGGCGAATTCTACTCCGGAGATCGACGTGAGTATCTCAAGCCGAACCGGCGGCACTCCCATGCGAACAACATTCCCCGGTTCGAGGAACGTCGCAGGTTGAGCTTGGTTGAAGCCAAATTCGCAAACAACCCTGGCGGCTGCTTCGGCATTCCGCGGAGTAATGCCGATCCAGATATCCAGGTCCGCAGTGGCACGCGCGTACCCATAGTGATTGACGGCGTATCCGCCGATCACGAGGTACTCAACTTCGTTCGAGTTNNCCTGGGGAGTCTTCGCGCGCCAGTATTCCACTTCCTCCCGGTCATCGTTCAACGAGCCGATCTGAAACGCCGAGCGATCCAACCGGGCAGCATCCACCGCGTTCATGGCTCCATTGTACGCCGCGCCAGCCGCGCCGTGACAATCGCCTGTCCCACGTGCCTCTGGGTGTGCTTGGCGATGTGAGTCAACAGGCCGATGACCGTAGTCGGCAGGCGCTTGCGGCCCACCGAGCGGGCGTCCGGCAGCGTGCCAGGGGTCGATGGCGCGCACCACCGCCTCGGCGATTAGGGTTCGCGGAATTGGACGTCCAGCCGCCGGGTTCTGCCCGGCGGCTTTTTTATTGGGAGATACGCTTCTGCTGAAGCCAGTCGGATTGCTTGCGCGCCGCGGAAGTCTCGGCTTCGGCGGCGCTCCGAGTGACCGCCGCATAAGCGGGCACTTTCGATAAGAGATCGCCGTAGCGCGGGTACTGCGTGGGATCGGCGCCGTCGAGCACCTTGAGGGCGTACTCGGTGGCTGCTTGCGAAAGAGCCTTCCAGATGCGCTCTCCCAATTGCCGGGTGGCGAGGCGCGGCGAACCGACATAGCCTGGCCATCCAGGCTCGTGCGCCGTTCGCATACTGGCGTCGACGGTAGCTCCCGTATGTACCGGAGCTTGTTTATAGCCGGGCGACACCAGTTCCGGTTTCAGGTAGAGCATCAGACTCGTCTCATCCATGCCGCCATGGAGGGAAACGCCGTCTTCCTGCTTTGCAGCGGCGGGCACCGTTTCGAGCACCTTGCCCCACGCGCCAATCACCGGCACCATACCCCAGAGATGTACCATACGACCTCCGTACGTGTCATGGAAGAAGTCGCTGGCCTGATCGAGTGCGCGGTTGTGAAGTTCGGCTCCGTGGACGTGTGTGACGAAGATCCACCGGAAGCCCTGTTCGCCCAACTGCGATGCCAGGTCCATAAACACGGCCCGCAGCGTGGAGGAGCGTACCACATACGATCCCGGAAAGGAGGCCTGCCCGCCGAGATGGTTGTAGCCTTCGGCACCCAGCGGGATCTGCGGGAAGACGAGAGCGGTCCAGCCGGGGCGGGCTGCGATGGCGTGCGCCAGGTCGGCCGCCAGTCGCTGGCTGAGATATCCGTCGGTGAAGGCGGGCAGGTAGGGACCGTGCTCCTCCAGAATGCCGCCCGGCAGAATGACGGCGGTCTTGTTGCGATCGAGCGCGCGGATCTGCTCAGTGGTCAGGTCTTGAATCGGGCGGACTTGGGCACCCAGGTGCGTCGCCAGTAAAAGAAGTGGAAGGAATCTCATATGCATCCTTCGCTCGATTGTAAGGGTAAATCTCCGATATCTCCGATACACTGGAGGCACTTGCAAAATTAAGTGAAGTTGTTGAAATAAAACAAAACAGTCTGATTTTGTTTGG
>OKRF01000130.1:0-17343 GCA_900290315.1 Candidatus Sulfopaludibacter sp. SbA3
GGCGGGGGCGGCGCGCCGCTACCTTCTGGGACTCGGGCCACTCTTTCCGGTGCCCGCGCACCCGGTCTTCATTGGCCCGCAGGGGCTGCTCGGCTGCGTGGTGGCGGGCGTACTGGCCGGGGCCCTTTCGGCCCTCCTCACCATGGCTGTCTATGCCGCCGAGGACGTTTTCCGCCTGCTGCCGATTCACTGGATGTGGTGGCCCGCCATTGGCGGCCTGGTCATTGGCATCGGTGGGCTGGTTTTTCCGCAAGCACTCGGAGTCGGCTACGACACCATCGGGGCACTGTTGCAGGGTGAGGTTCCACGCAATCTGATTCTGGGCATCCTGCTGGTAAAATCCGTCATCTGGGCGGTGTCTCTGGGTTCGGGAACCTCCGGCGGAGTGCTGGCTCCCCTGCTTATGATGGGCGGCGCGCTGGGCGGCATCGAAGCTATGTTCCTGCCACACGAAGGCGCTGGCTTCTGGCCCCTGGTCAGCATGGGGGCGATTCTGGGCGGCACCATGCGCTCTCCCTTCACCGGTATCATCTTCGCGCTGGAGCTGACTCACGATGTCAACATGCTGGTGCCACTCCTGCTGGCCGTCACCATCGCCCACGGCTTCACCGTGCTCACGCTGCGCCGCTCCATCCTGACCGAGAAAGTGGCCCGCCGCGGCTTCCACCTGAGCCGCGAATATGCCGTCGACCCGCTGGAGATCCTCTTCGTGCGCGACGTGATGCGTGACAACATTGTGGCGCTACCCGCCGATGCCACCGCGGCTGACTTGGCCGGGGCGGTGCATACGGATCACGAGCGCAAAGGCCAGCTACTGTATCCTGTGGTAGGTGAAGACCGGCGCCTGGTGGGCGCCATCACGCGCAATTCGCTGCATCATCTGTTGCACAACGGCCAGCCGCCGGGCACCCGGCTGGCAGAGGTGGCCGACACGAACCCCGTGGTCGCCTTTGCCGATGAGCCCCTCCGCCTGGTGGTCAACCGCATGGCCGAAACCGGCTACACGCGTTTCCCGGTGGTGGAGCGCGAAGATAGCCAGACACTGGTCGGCATGGTGGGGCTCCACGATCTGTTGCAGGCGCGCACCCGCTCGATTCAGGAGGAGCGTAGCCGTGAACGCGTTCTGCGCATCCGTCTTCCCTTTCGTCCCAGCAGCGCCGTGACCGATAAGCCCCCCGCATGATGACCATCGGCCATTCGAACCGCTCCCTGGCGGACCTGATCGCGATGTTGCAGGCCCACGGCGTCCAGACCCTGGTGGATGTCCGAACCGTTCCCAAGTCGCGCTACAACCCGCAATTTAATCGCGACGCGCTACCTGTGCCGCTGGCCACCGCGGGCATCCAGTACCTGCACATGCCCGGCTTGGGAGGCCTGCGTCACGCCCGTAAGGACTCCCTCAATACGGCTTGGCGCAACGACAGTTTTCGCGGCTATGCCGACTACATGCAGACTGCGGAGTTCGCCCGCAGCCTCGACGAATTGATCGCCATCCCGGGCGAAGTGGCCCTCATGTGCGCCGAATCGGTCCCCTGGCGCTGCCATCGCTCCATGATCGCCGATGCCCTGGCCGCCCGCGGCATTCCCGTCTGGCACATCATGAGCACTCAGGCCAGAAATCCCCACAAGGTGACCGCCTTCGCACACGTGGAGGGCGAACAGGTGACTTATCCGGGAGAGGTGCTGAAGCTGTTCGAGTGATCACCGCGAGTGCCACGTGACGCTGCGGCTTTGAAGTTTATCAATAGATTCTTCCAGAAATCTGAACAATCGGCTATAATCCCTAACCAGAGGTGTTCGCTTTGGAGCTTGCGCATTCGCGTTCGCTGATTGCTATTGGCGAATTGGGCAGTTTCAGCAGGGCTGCCGAGCGACTGCATCTCTCTCCGCCGGCCGTGTTCGCACAGATTCACCAACTGGAGACTGAAGTCGGGGAGAAGTTGTATGAACGCGCCGGGCGGAAACTGGTCCTCACGCCGGCCGGGCGGTTGATGATCGATTATTGCCGCCGGCTGATTCTGGTTCACGATGAGGCGATGGGCGCTGTGCGCGAACTAAGCGGAGTGCAGCGCGGGTCGTTGTACCTGGGGTGCGGTCCGCACATCAGCGTCTCCATTGTGCCCCATCTTTTGCGCGCGTACCTGGCGCAGCATCCCAATGTGGAACTCCGCCTGATCACGGGCAACGATCAATCTTTGTTCGAAGATCTCTACGGCGGCAAGGTGGACCTGATTGTCATGAACCTGCCGGTGGATGGTCCCGAACTGGTGCAGGATCCGCTTTGGCGTTACGAAATGGTGTTCGTGGTGCCGCCGGGCGATCCGGCGGCCGATCTGGGCACGGTCTCGGCGGCGGAACTCTCGCAGCGGCCCTTCATTCTGTACCAGCGAAGCGTGGTGATTGAAGCGGCGATCCGGACGTTCTGCGTGGACGTGGGCTTCGAGCCACAAGTGGTCATGCAGAACGACCAGGCCGATTCGATCAAAGAGCTGGTGAAGCTGGGACTCGGCATCTCGCTGCTGCCGCTATGGAGCGTATCCAACGATGCCAAGCGGGGCACGCTCAAGATCCTGCGCCTGTCGAGCCGGCAACTCTACAGCGTCACTGGCCTGATCTATCGCAAGACGGCCCATCTGCCCAATGCCGTGCGCGCGCTGCTGGATGTAGCGCACAAGTGGCCCTCCTGGCTGCCGATGGCGGAAGCCGTGCAGGCGATCGGCAACTCAGCAAGCATCCATTCAGGACCTTTGACTCCGTAATCGAGGCGTGCCAGAATGGCGCCAGGAAGGATCCCGCATGCGACTTTGGTCCGCAGCCGTTTCCGCGGTCCTGGCATCGTGTATTCTGTCAGGCCAGACCACCGCGCCGCCGCTGTCGTTTGAAGTGGCGTCCGTCAAGCCGGCCTCCGCGCCGATCGCTACGGTAAATGCATACTCGGAAGGGTACAACGCCGGCGCGCGGGCCGCGCTGGCCTCGTTTGGACTGCGTATCTCGGGCCAACGCGTGAGGGTGACGGACAACACCCTGAGGGATCTGGTTCGGCTGGCTTACCAGGTGAAGGAGTATCAGATCTCGGGACCGCCGTGGATCACCACGGAAAAGTACGAGATCGACGCCATGATGCCGTCCGGCGCGAAAGCGAGCCAGGCTCCCGAAATGTTGCGCACCTTGCTGGAGCAGCGCTTCCACCTCGTGCTGCGCCGGGAAAGCAGGAACTCGGCGGTGTACGCGCTGGTGCTTGCCAAGGGCGGGCCTAAGATGACGGCGGTAACGGGGCCGGCGGGCCGCACCGTGTTTGCCGGGTCGATCACCGGCCGCGTGCATGCCAATGCCGCCTCAGTGGCCACGTTCGCCGAGTTGCTGGCGAAAGCGTCCGACCGGCCGGTGGTGGACATGACGGGGCTCACCGGCCTCTACAATTTCGATCTGACTTACACGCCGGAGCTGAGCGCGGCGCCAGCGGACGCGCCGCCCGCCTTGCCGACTGCCCTGCAGGAGCAGCTTGGGCTCCGCCTGGAAAAGCGTGAGATGCCGATCGAATTCCTGGTGATCGACCGCGCAGACAAGGTTCCGACAGAGAATTGACGGCCAGACTATGCGAATTGCATTTGTGGTTGTAACAGTGACGGCGGTACTGCTTCTGACCGCGGGCACGCCTCGGCACAAGGTCAGCAGTGCGCATTTTGAAACCACGTACTCAGGGATTGAAGAGCGGTGGGCGCGCGGATTGACGGAAACGCTGGAAGTGGCGCGGTCCGTTTACGTGGAGGATTTCCGGTTCGACATGCCGGATCGGGTGACGTTCGACGTGCAGTGCGATGCCGGATTGGAGACTAAACTCTATACCAACGGCAATGGCATCTTCCTTCGTCTTGCGAAGGCGGGCGACCTGGTGGATACGGCGTCGTCGCCGTATCACAATCTGTATGGCATGTGCCATGAATTGGGCCACATCGCCATGGGCCGCGCGCTGGGCCCGTGCAAGTGGATGCGGCATGACGCGAACGAGGCGTGGGCCCATTACATTGGTTCTCTGGTGGTGGATCGCCTGTACCAGCGCAGAGGTCCGGGGCTTTGGCCGGATCCGTACGACTACCGTGTCGACGGTGTCGCGCGCTTGCGCAAGCCGGAGCAGGGTGGCGCGGATGCGGCGGCAGCGTGGTATGCGCTGGGTACCGTGATCGGCACGGAGAACTTTCCACGCCTGTTTGCGGCGTGGCGGGTGGCGAAGCTCGATCCTCACGATCCGTCGGCGGGATTGGAAAGCGCCCTGCGCGGTGTGGATCCGAAGGACGACGGTTCCCTGCGCGAATTCTGGAAACGCGCGGCGACGCTCTTGGCCAACCTGCCGGCCCGGCGCTGACAAGCACCGGCCCGCGCTTCGTGTTAGGATAACGCTACCATACGGATAATTTATGGCGCTTTCCCGCATGAAGACTCTCGCTGCCGCCTTGCTCTGCGGCCTCCTCTGCGCAGCCGGTCTGCTGGCGCAACGCAACGCGCAGCCGGTGCGCCCTCCGGAAAAATATGCGACGGTGCTGGCGCGCCTGGAGGCGATGACTGTGATCCCGATCGCGCAGTGGACGGCGCACGGCGACATGCCTCACGGCGAAGACCCGTCGCTGGACGAGTCGGCGTGGACGAAGGTCACGCTCTCCGGCGGCCGCGGGCAGCAGGGCCAGGGGGCGGCAATGGCGTGGTATCGCGCCACCTTCGAAGTGCCGCCCGCGGCGGGCGGCAAGGACCTTCAAGGCGTGCGGCTGAAATTGATGCCGCGACTGTCCAATGACGGCCGCGTGTTTGTGAACGGCGGCCTGGTGGCGCAAGGAGAGGGACGCACGCTGGACCCGATCCTGCTCACCAATCAGGCCGTGCCGGGGCAGAAGTTCCTCATCGCCGTGAAAGTACCGTTCCATGCGGCCACGGGACGATTTCAAGGCGCGCAGATTCAGGTGGAGTATCCCCTTCAGCCAGACCCGGCCACGCTGCGCAGCGAGATTCAAGCGGCGGAAGTGCTGCTCAACGGGTCGCCCACTGGCGCGGCGGAACATCAGGCCCAGTTGGATAATGCCGTGAAGACGATCGACCTGGCGGCGCTCGACCGCGGCGATCAGCAGGGTTTCAGCCGCTCCCTGGAAGCCGCCGCGCGCGCCCTGCAGCCCATCAAGGACTGGAGCAGTCAATCCACCATCCGGCTGGTGGGCAATTCGCATATCGATATGGCCTGGCTGTGGCCTTGGACCGAGACTGTGGAAGTGGTGCGCGACACCTTCACCACCGCGCTGCAATTGATGCGCGAATATCCCGGCTTCACCTACGCACAATCCAGCGTGCAGGACTACGACTGGCTGCGCGAGAAATATCCCGCGGAGTTTCGCGAGATCCAGCAGCGCGTCAAGGAAGGGCGCTGGGAACTGGTGGGCGGCATGTGGGTCGAGCCCGACCTCAACATGCCCGATGGCGAAGGACTGGTGCGGCAACTTCTGGTGGGCACGCGCTTCTTTAAGAAGTATTTCGATAAGGACACCACCATCGGATGGAATCCCGACTCGTTCGGCTATAGCTGGCAGCTTCCGCAGATCTACAAGCGGAGCGGCTTCGATACGTTCGTGACGCAGAAGATGTCGTGGAACGAGACCACTACGTTTCCGCACAAGCTGTTCTGGTGGGAATCGCCGGACGGCAGTCGCGTGCTGACGTATTTCCCGCATGGCTATTCGGGCGGCGTCAATCCGGTGAGTCTTTCGCAGGACGTGGCGGACTACTCGGCGCAGACGAAGTTTCCGGAGATCATGCACCTCTACGGCGTGGGCGATCATGGCGGCGGACCGACGCGCCAGATGCTGGATGAGGCCGTCAAGATGGAGAGTCCGCCGGCTACGTATCCCAAGACGGTGTTCAGCACGGCGCGCCAGTTTTTCGACGACGTGGAGGCGAGCATTCAGAAAGGCGATCTGAAGCCGCCGGTGTGGAACGATGAGCTGTATCTGCAATATCACCGCGGCTGCTACACCACCCAGGCGGAGACCAAGCGGCTCATCCGGTACAACGAAGAACTGCTACAGAACGCGGAGAAGTTCGCGTCGTTGGCGTTCGTGAATGCCAAGCGGCCGTATGACAATGCCGCGTTTGAAGACATCTGGAAGCGCGTGCTGTTCGATCACTTCCACGACATCATGCCGGGGTCGGGGATCGGGATCAATTATGCGGATGCGGAGCGGAATCTGACGGACGCCAGTCTGCGCAGTCAAAAGATTCTGGATGGCGCACTGGATGATTTGAGTGCGGGCATCAATACGGCGGGCGAAGGGATTCCTGTGGTGGTTTACAATCCGCTCTCCTGGGATCGCACTGGCCCAATAACTGTGGAAGTGCATGCGCCCGCCGCGGGGCACAACCTCGCGATCCGCAATTCGGCGGGGCAACTACTCGCGTCGCAAGTCATTTCGCATAACGGGCAATTGGTCAACATTCAGGCGATGGCGAAGAACGTACCGGCTCTGGGTTACGAAGTGCTACACGTGGTTTCGGTGCCGGGTACGCAAACATCGGCTGCGCCTCTCAAAGTGAGCGGCACCGATATCGAGAACGAATTCCTGCGCCTCAAGATCGACGCCAAGACCGGGTGCGTCACTAGCCTTGTCAACAAGGCGGACGGCAAGGAAGCGGTCGCCCCCGGGGGATGCGGCAACCTTCTGCAGGCCTTCAAAGACGTGCCGCGCACGCAGGACGCCTGGGAGATTCGCTTCGACCAGGACGAGTGGGACCTGAAGCAGCCCAAGGAAGTGAAAGTCGTCGAGAACGGACCCGAGCGCGTCGTCGTGCGGATCAACCACACGTTCCAAAACTCCACCATCCAGCAGGACGTCATCGTCTACGCCGGCGTGCCGCGCGTCGACGTCAACATGCAAGTCAACTGGCAGGAGCAGCACATTCTGTTGAAGGCCGCATTCCCTGTCAACGTTCAGGCCACGCGCGCTACCTTCGAGATTCCCTACGGCACCATCCAGCGGCCCACCACACGCAACACGCCGGAAGAGAAGGCCATGTTCGAAGTGCCGGCCATCCGCTGGGGCGATATCTCCGATGCCAAGCAGGGCTTCAGCCTGCTGAACGCCAGCAAGTACGGCTACGACGCGGTGGGCAGCGTAATTCGCCTTTCGCTGCTGCGCTCGCCGCAGATGCCCGCGCCCGATAACCATATCGCCGACCAGGGTTTCCACGAATTCACCTACTAGCTATACGCCCATGCGGGCGATTGGAAGGCCGGCAACACCATGCGGCAGGGATACGAGTTGAACTATCCACTGATCGCGACGGTCACACAGCCGCACGCCGGAACGCTGCCGGCCAGGCACTCGTGGGCGCGGAACGCTGCCGGCCAGGCACTCGTGGGCGCGGGTGGAACCGGGCAACGTGATCCTGACTGTGATGAAGAAGGCCGAGGACGACGACGGCATCATCTTCCGCTTTTACGAATTCGAGGGCAAGCCGGCGCAGGTGAAGCTGCAGTTGCCGCAGAAAGCGACGGGCGCGATCGAGACCAACCTGATGGAGAAGCACGCCTCGCCGCTCGCTCTCGCGCCGGACGGCATGAGTGTCACGGTTCCCACGGGGCCATACGAAATCAAAACTGTGGAAATGGCGTTTCCCAAACAGTAGGCACCGATGGCCAAGACAACCACAGTCAAGGGCGCGGTCGCGCGCCACCCCACCTTGCTGGATATTGCCAAAATCGCCAAAGTGGCGCCCATGACGGTGTCGCGCGTCATCAACGATAAAGGCTACGTGAGTGCGGAGGTGCGCAAGCGGGTGCAGCGCGCCATCGATAAGCTGGAGTACCATCCCAACGCGCTCGCGCGCAGTTTGAAGAGCCAGCGGACTCACGTGGTGGGCATCCTGCTGCCCGATATCAAGAATCCGTTTTCGGCTGAGCTGGCGGGCAGCATTCAGCAGGTGTTGCTCGAGCGGGGCTACTCGGCATTCATCTCCACCACCGAACAGAGCGTGCAGCGGGAGCAGGCAGCGCTGAGCGCGTTCTTCGACCATCGCGTGGCGGGTATCGTGGTGGCGACGCTGGAGACCAAGAGCGGCGATGAAGCTCTGGAACGATTCATACGGCGCGGTATGCCCATCGTCGCGGTGGGTCGCGAACCGGGCCTGGCGGTGGTGGACCGCGTGACGGCCAACCACTGGCGCGGTGCGTTCGATGCCGTGGAGCACTTGATTTCGCTGGGGCACCAGCGTATCGCGTACATCGGAGCCTCGGCGCCGCATGCCCGGCGGCTGCGCCGTTTTGAGGGGTTCTGCGACGCCTTGCACGAACATGGCTTGGCCGCGCGCGAGCAGTGGATTGTGGGGCCGGCTGAGGATTCCGGTCCGGGATACTCCACGCTGGCCGATGGGTACGAGGCGATGCAACGGCTGCTGACGCTTTCCACGCGCCCTACCGCCATTCTGGCACGCAACGATTTCACTGCGATGGGAGCGATGAGTGCGGCGCGTGAGCACGGGCTCGCCATTCCCAACGATGTCGCCATCGTGGGTTTCGATAACGTACCGCTGGCCGCCTTCACGACGCCGCCGCTGACTACCGTAGAGCAGCCCACCGCGGAACAGGGTCGTCGTGCCGCGGCAATGCTCCTGGAGCGGATCGAAGGCGAAGTGGAAGGCGAGCATCGCGAAGTCTCATTCGATTGCCGGCTGATTGTGCGGGCGTCCACGCAGAAGGCGGCCGAATGCAGCGAGTAGGACAGACGATCGCTTTGTGTCGTCTGTCTGCTTGCCAAGCTTCTTTTCACCGCCGATACGCCGGGAAGACAGACGACCCAAAACGATCGTCTGTCCCACTGGCAGGGCAGCCGCAATGAAGAAGGGCGTGCCGGGACTGCGGTGGTGGATTGCCGGTCTGATCTTCCTGGCGACGCTCATCAACTTTCTGAACCGCCTGATTATTGCCGTGCTGGGGCCGGTGATCACACGGGAACTTCACTTGAGCGCTAGCCAGTTCGCCAGTCTCACCACGTGGTTCCTGGCCGCTTATACGCTCAGCCAGTTGCTCTCCGGGAGGCTGTATGACCGGATCGGCACCAAGCGCGGCTTCACGGTGTCGATTGTGGTTTGGTCGCTCGCCTCCATGGCGCATGCGCTTGCGCGCAGCCTGTTAGCACTGAACTGCTTTCGATTTGTGCTGGGAGTGGGGGAAGCCGGCAACTGGCCCGGCGCCGCCAAGGTGATTGCGGAATGGTTTCCGGTGCGACAGCGCGCTTTCGGCATGGCGATCTTCAATAGCGGCACATCCATCGGCTCAGTGGTCGCGACTCCGCTCATCATCCAGATACAGGCCGCGGTGGGGTGGCACGCGACGTTCTTGCTCATGGGCGGGCTGGGGTTCGCGTGGCTCGCGCTGTGGCAGCGCTTCTACGAAACGCCGGACCGGCACTCGCTGATCACGAGTGAAGAGCTCGCGCTGATCCAGCAGGATCGCGACCCAGGCAAGAGCGATCGCATCGGCTGGAGCGAATTGCTGCGGCATCCGCAGGCGTGGGCGATTCTGCTGGCGCGATTCTTCGCCGACCCGGTCTGGTGGCTGTATATCACGTGGCTGCCGCTGTACCTGTTCAACGTGCGGCACTTCAGTTTAGGCAAGATTGCGGCCTTCGCGTGGCTGCCGTTTCTGGCGGCAGATGCCGGTAGTCTCGCCGGCGGCTGGGCTTCGGGCCATCTGATCTCGCGTGGCTGGAGTGTCGACCGGTCGCGCAAGACAGTGATTGTGGCCGGCATGTTTTGCATGTGCGCCGGGCTGTTCGCGCCAGGGGCGCAGAGTGCGTCAGTCGCGTTGGCCCTCATCGCAGTGGTACTGTTTGGATTTCAAAGTTGGATCAACAATGTGCAGACCCTTCCCAGCGACTACTTCCCGGAAAATGCCGTGGGCTCAGTAACCGGCATGGGCGGCATGGGAGCNNTTACACGCCGATTCTGGTATTGGCGGGCCTTCTGCCGGTGGTTGCGACGGCAGTGATCTTCCGGCTCGGCGGTCCCATACGGCGCTTATCTTTTGAACGGAGCTGAAATGCAGAACTACATGGATTTGACGGGCAAAACCGCGTTGGTGACGGGCGCATCCAGCGGGATTGGGGCTGCTACCGCGGCAGTTCTCGCCGATCTGGGTGCGTGCGTGGCCATCGGCTACCACAACAACTGCTCGGGAGCCGAAGCGGTGCGCGATGGCATCATCGCAGCCGGCGGGAAAGCGGTGACCATCCAAGCCGATATGCGGCAGATGGCGGAAGTCCGCCCCCTGGTGGATCGCGCCTTGAGCGAGCTGGGCCCCCTCGACATTCTGGTGAACAACGCCGGTTCGCTAGTGAAGCGCGTTCGCATGCGCGACCTCACGGAAGGGGACTGGGACGAAATCATGGACCTCAACCTCAAGAGCTCGGTGCTGTGTACGCAAGCCGCCGCGCCGGGCATGATCGAGCGGAAAACCGGCGCCATCGTCAACGTAGTGTCGATCGCAGCGCACAACGGCGGCGGACCGGGAGCCGGACCGTATGCCGCATCCAAAGCGGCGCTGATCGCCATGACCAAATCGCAGGCGAAGGAACTGGCGCCCCATGGCATCCGCGTGAATGCCGTCTCGCCCGGCGTCATCGCCACGCCGTTTCATGAAGTCTTCTCCACACCCGAGATGATCGCGAATTTCGTCAAAGGGATTCCCCTGGGACGCGTGGGACAATCCATCGAATGCGCCAAAGTGATCGCGTTTTTGGTATCGGATGCCGCCAGCTATATGGTGGGCGAAACGGTCGAAGTCAATGGCGGCCAATTGATGCGATAGCAAGTGTTAAAGCAGTCCAAAGCAGTCCTCAAGCTCTTCTCCACTGTGGCGCGCCGTTGTATAATCGTCGGCTAAAGGGTCGTATCACGGGGACGCAGTCGATGCCGGATTCACATCTCAGACATCCATGCCTGCGGGCCTTTACCTCCAAGAGAGAGAAACACACTCAACAATCAAAGCCGACTACCGATCACGCGAGGAGAGCGAATGAAAGAATCGACGTGGAGCGAATCGAGGAGAGTTTCAGCGGCGCGCGGTATTGTAATGCTGGCGCTGGCCGCGATCATTGGCAGCAGTGTTTCCAGCCGCGCACTGGCGCAAACCGCAGCGGCCGGAACCATCACCGGTACCGTGACTGATCAGTCCGGCGCGGCGGTGCCCGAAGCTTCTTTGGTAATTCACAACGCGGATACCGGCGTAGACCGTACGGTGACCTCGAACGGGGCGGGAGTCTACGCGGCGGCCTTTCTACAACCGGGCCATTATGAATTGACCGTCACAAAAGCCGGATTCGCCAAGACGGTGCGCAGAGACCTGAGCCTGCAAGTGGGGCAGACGCTGGCCATCGATTTTAACCTGTCTGTGCAGACTGCCCAGGCGACAGTGGATGTGACCGCCGAAGCACCGGTGGTGGACGCGGAAAAGACCGAGCAATCGCAAGTGGTGAGCGAGACGGCGGTGAGCAATCTGCCGATCGCGGGGCGGCGCTGGGACAGTTTTGTACTGCTGACTCCCAACGTCACCACAGACGGCACCAGCGGCCTGGTCTCTTATCGCGGCATCTCCGGACTTTACAATTCGAACACCGTGGATGGCGCCAACAACAACCAGGCACTGTTCTCCGAAGCGCGCGGCCGCGCCATCAGCGGCGCCTACGTCTTCAGCATGGATTCCATCAGGGAATACCAGGTGAGTTCCAGCAACTACAGCGCGGAGTTGGGCCAGGCGGCGGGCGGCGTGGTGAACGCAGTCACCAAGAGCGGCACCAACAACTTCCATGGCGATTTGTTCTACTACCTGCGCTACCCCACATGGAATGCACTCGATCCGCTGCCCAAATCACAGGGAGTTTATACGCAAGCTATCCACCAGTGGCAGCAGTTTGGCGCCAGCGCCGGCGGTCCACTGATCAAGGACAAACTTTTCTTCTTTGGGACCTATGATGGCTCGCGCAAGGTGAACCCCGTCACGTACACCAGCAGCACCTACAGCGCCTCCGTGCGCGCTCTGCCGTGTCCCACGCAGGTGACCGCCGGACAGTGCGCCAATGCCAATGCCTTCCTGGCCGGCCAGATCGGCGGGTATCCTCGCGCCACCAATCAGGACGTGCTCTTTGGACGCCTGGACTTTCAGGCCACGCCGCGCAATCACCTCAGCACGTCGTTTGACTGGATGAATTACGCTGCGCCCAACTCGTACCAGACGTCGCCGACCAACAACAATCTCTCGCTGGGGACGAACGGCAGCTATGTCTTCCACGAGAGAATTTTCGTGGCCAACTGGGACTCCACCATCACGCCAAGCGTGATCAACAACGTTCGCTTCCAATGGGGCCGCGATGGGGCCGCGACTTGGAGGTAGCCGGCGCGAATGCACCCGCGCCTTACATCAGCATCGCCAGCGTCATGACCTACGGCGAGAACTACGCGCTGCCGCGTACGGCAGAGCCCGACGAACATCGCACCCAGATCTCCGACACCGTGTCGTTCGTGCGCGGCCGCCATACATTCAAAACCGGCTTCGACCTCAACGTGATTCACGAGGTGATGATCAACCTGTTTAACGGTCCCGCCCAGTACTCCTATAGCGGAGCGCCGCAGACGGCGTTCAACAACTGGGTTCTCGATGCGTATGGGATCAACACCGGGGACGGGTTGACCGGCAAGCACTACAGCACCTTCGTGCAGGTCACCGACCCGATCACACACGTCGGCAAGGACGATTTTTATAACACTGATTTCGCGGGCTTCTTCGAGGATAGCTGGAAAGCCACTCCCAAGTTGACGGTCAACATGGGCCTGCGCTATGACATCTCGTTGATCCCGCAACCGCCGCAGCCCAACACTTTGACCCCGCTGACCACGCTGTACACCTCGACGATCCACATTCCCAAGGACCAGTTCGCCCCGCGCCTCGGCGCCGCGTGGCAGATCAGCCCGAATACCGTGCTGCGCACCGGTTATGGCATGTTCTTCGCCAAGACCACCAACACTACGTACTACGCGACGCGCGTGGAGAACGGCGTCTATCAGCAGACATTCAACTGCACGCCTACGTCGTGTCCCGCGCTGTCGTTCCCGAATGTGATCTTCGTTCCGCCGGGGCCGGCGCTCTCTGCGCCGTTCGCCGGCGCGCTCACGCCGCAAGTGACCCCCTTCACTCCGCCTTCGGCCACGCAATCGACGCGCGGCCTCGACCCCAACTTCGTCAACCCGTTGGTTCACGAAGGCGAAGTGACCGTCGAGCGCCAGTTGCCGGGTGGGTTCGCCGCTTCGGCCGGATATGTGGTGAGCCGCGGCCTGCACCTGCCGATGTTCGCGGACGCCAACCTCGCGCCCTCTACCACCACCAAGAATTACGACATCCTGACTGCCAGCGGGGCCACCGCGCAGACCTTCACGGCGCCTTTCTATACGCAGCGAATCGATCCCACCGGCGAAATCTTCGTTGGTTATAGCGATGTCAACTCCTGGTACAACTCCATGGTGATCACCGTGCGGCGGCCCATGCGGCACGGCCTGGAATTTACCGCGAACTATACGCTCAGCAGAACGTTCGATGGCGGCGAAGTGATCGGTTCCAGCGGCACGTTCAACGGCAGCGACATTCCGTTCGATCCTAAGAATCGCAAGCTAGAGTATGCTCCGAGCGATCTCGATCAGCGTCACCGGTTCGTGGCCAACGGAGTCTGGATGCCCACCATCGGCGGGCTGAAAAGCCAGGCCGCCAAGTACGTGCTCAACGGGTGGGCCTTTTCCACCATCGTCACCCTGTCCACCGGCCAGCCCGTTACGCCGTTCATCAGCGGCACGGCCAGTCCACTGGACGGTGGTCTGACCGCCGGCGAAGCCAGCAACGCCAACCCCACCGCGGGGCGCGCCGCATGGCTGCCGCGAAACTCCTACACCGCGCCGGGCTTCCACAATGTGGATTTCCGCATTGGGCGGCAGTTCACGTTCACCGAGCGCTTGAAGCTCTCGCTCATCGGCGAAGCCTTCAACCTGTTCAATCACACCAACGTTTCCAGCTTGAACACTACTGGGTTCACGTTTAGTGCCGCCGGTTCAGGGGCCTGCGCCGGCCACACCAATGGTTGTATGGTGCCGAATCCGGCCTTCCTGGCGCCCACGGCCACCAGCAACCTGATTTGGGGAGCGCGCCAGTTGCAGCTCTCAGCGCGGTTGACGTTCTAATCGGGCCCGCGAAACTTCATGAGAAACTGGCGGCTGTTACCGTCGCAAACTCGTGCCAGGCTCGAAATTCGCCGCCTTTTGGCGAATCTTCGTGCCTGGCTCGGGTTTGCCCCCCGCCCACGGCCCCTGTTTTTCGACCCTGTCGTCTTCGGGCCGAACTACGATTTCCGCAAGAGTAGGAAACACTGTGAAAAATGCGTTTGCCAGCGAGCGTTGGAAGGCTGAAGCCCGCCTCACCAAATGCAGGTAAGCCATCCGGTGTTGGTGGCGCAGGCGGTTTAGCCGGCTATCTTGCCGCCAGATCTTCCAGGAAAATCTGGCGCGACTCTTTGTATTCCTCGGGTAGCATGGGACCCAGCTTGGTGTACTGATCGGCCGCACCGCGCTCTTCGGCGAAGGTGACCTGCAGGGACTGGAAGGCCATCAGGCTAGCCTCCACAGCTTCCGTACCGTAGCGGTCCGCCGCGTCGATGAGTTGGTTGGCGCGCCCCAGAATGTTCTCCGCGGTACTGACCCGCGAGGATGCTTCCGTGAGGATCCCAGGGTAACGCGACAGCGTCAGGTGCGGGCTGAACGCTCTGACCAGCGTGGACCAGCGGTCGATCACGATCAGAGCGCCGTAGCGGTGCCGGTCGAGCGTCATCTCATAGGCGAATGCGCTGCCTTTGGCGCGGCCCTCCAGGCGGCGCAAGGCGCTGGCGGCGGCATGCAACTCGCCGAAAAGCGAATCCACGAAGGCCGCGGCACAGCCGAAGAATTGAGGCTCGGTGATGCTGGGGTAGCGAGTGATGCGCACGGCAATCTCAGGCGATGTGTTCGCCGAGCGCACGCTCGACATCCTGCGGATCGACGTGCTCACCGTTGTTCAGACGGGCAAGGATCGTCTGAATGATCTCCTTGGCTTCATCCTTACGAAAGTTCTTGATGAAGCCATCGAAAAAATGCTCTCCCGCAAGGGCGTGGTTGATCTCGGTTTCCTTGTTGTGATCCTGCAGTTCGGTAAAGTACACGACCCGGTATTTTCCCGAATACTCGGTCTCGCGATAGATTTCAAACATCACTTTATCGGACTCAAACAGCATAGTTTCGAGGGTAGCACAGCAGAGAGCTAATGCATGGTGGCAGCGATGATCCAGCACAGGCCCAGGGCTACGGCGCCGGCCAGGATGGCGGCTGCAACGTTGTGCTCGTGGACAATTTCCTTCCATAGATCGAACGGCGCCAGTTTGGCCAGGATGGTGAAGGCCACAGCGAAGACCACCACGCCCAAGCCGGCAAAGAGGAGCGCGTTGATCATCGGAAATTCGGTCATCTCTTTTGAGGCTGTCCTTCTCAGTTTAAGGTAGAATGAAGAGGAATCTGCGGGAGTAACTCAATGGTAGAGTCACAGATTTCCAATCTGTTGGTTGCGGGTTCGATTCCCGTCTCCCGCTCCATCCCCACCGCTACTTCTTCGTCGATTTCGTCTTCACGCCGCGCGCTGTGATCTGCTTGATAAACGCCACTTCGTCCGGATTGTGCGGCACACCGTCATCGTGAAAGATGTCGTGGAACCACACCTCGGGCGAGGCATCCAGGTACGGATGCTGCCACGAATCCCAAGGCAGATTGGTCTGCGTCTTGCCCAGAACCAGTCCCCAATTGTAAGCCGCTACGTTGTACTTCTTCGCGATTGGGAGAATTCCCTGAAATGTGCTGCCCCGCGGGCGCGCCATGTACTCGGTACAGAGAATCGGCCGGTGATACTGCTGCAGCGCCTGCACGCGTTTTTCGAATTCTTCCGGCTTGCCGTAGTTGTGGAACGAGATCAGGTCTGAGTTTTGCAGTTGAACCTTCTGGATGGGGGAAAGCTTGGCGGGGTCAGACCAATCGCCATCCCACACCCCGCTGGTCAGCGGCTGCGTAGGCATGCCGGCTCGCGCATAATCGAAGGCCTTGGCCAGCATGACGGCCACCAGTTCCTTCTTGTTCTGCAGATCGCCCTTGCCGTAGGACGAGCCATTCCCGTTGTCCGGCTCATTCCACAGGTCCCACGCCAGAATGCGCTTGTCGTTGGCGTAATCGTGCAGCAGATCCTGCACGTACGACATCAGGCGGCCCACCTGCTTCACATCCTGCAAGGCCGGAGCGCCGGGGCTCTGCAGCCAGCGGGAATTGTGGATCCCGGGACGCGGCGCGCGCTGCGTACCCAATTCCGGAAACGGGTCCCAGCAGGAATCGAACAGCACCAGAATCACCCGCATCTTGTGCTTGTCGGCGAGGCGCAGAAAAACGTTCAGGCGCCGTTCGAACCCCGATTGATCCTTCCACAGCAGATCGTGCAGGAACACCCGCATGGTGTTCATCCCCAGGTCCTGCGCCCAGCCCAGCTCGCGATCGATGGTGACGGGGTCGAACGTCTCCTGCTGCCACATCTCCAACTGGTTGGATGCCGTGGAGGGAATGAAGTTGGCGCCCACCAGCCAGGGCTGCTTGGCGTACCAGTCGTTGGCCTCGGCCTCGGTCCAGTGGTGCGGCTGGGCCAGGGCGGCCACGCAAGTGAGAAGGCATGCGCCGAATCGTAAGAGTCTCATGTTCGTTCGAAGGGTGAATCCTGATTTTACATCCCCCGCGGCACTAACACGAAACACTCGATGGCGACCTTGACGCTCTTGTCGGTCCGGCCGCGCACCCGCTGGTAGATCACTTTGAATTCGTTGATGGTTCGGCCGGAGAAATCGGACGGAACCGCGAAGTCAAGGGTCTCGCTCACCGGCTTCACCGGATCTTGCGTGATGTCCGGGATAGACATCACCATGGCCTTGCCCAGGCTGAATTCGCTGTGTCCAAAATCGTGATTGATCACGATGAGTTCCAGGGACACCGTGCCTGGGTAGCGGTCGGCATTCGAAATGTCGAGTTGGATGCGGCTGCAGCAGCTCAGGTCGATATTCTGTTCCAGCTTCTGGTGAGCTTCCATCTGCAGCGGCCAGTGGTCAGTGGTGCTGAACGAAAGATCCGCCGGGCTGCCGCGCTGGAAGAAGCTGTTTCTGGGCGGACGCGGCAACAGGAAGCGGAACATCCAGTATTCGCCGCCGAAAGGAATCACGA
>OKRF01000130.1:17353-20255 GCA_900290315.1 Candidatus Sulfopaludibacter sp. SbA3
CACCAGCCACATCCGGGCCAGTGACTACCGGGATGTCCGGCTTGTCTTCCTTCTTAGCATCGGCATCGCCCTTCTTGCCATCATCCTTCTTGCCATCGTCCGGAGGTGGCAGCGGGGGCTTGGTGGAAGGCCCCCCCTTGCCGCCCTTGCCGCCGTGCATCAATCCCAGCGGGTCATCGCCGCCTCCCTCATCGGAACTTCCGCCGCCGGCGAGCCCCACCAGCGTGATGGTCCCCGCCAGTAGCACCGTCAGGATCAGGCCCACTATCATCCGCGGCAGGCTCGGCGGACGGGCCTCATCCCAGGCACCCGCGGAAATGGCAAATACCGTCAGCAGCGCCGCGCTCAGCGCGAAGAGCGCCGATGCCATCAGCGTGCGCCGCATCAGTTCCGCTGCGCCCGCCGTCTGAATCGCGCAGGCGATCAGCAGCGCCGTGCGGAAATGGCGCGGGAGGAAATCCATCGGCAGTTCACCGGCGCCTAGCAGCCCCGCTGATTGCGGCACGAGGATGGGAACCTGCTCCGGCTCGGGATGAATCTGGCGCCACTGGGAATACAGCAGGCGCGTGGCATTGATCACCAGCACTAGCGCCACCGGCAGCGCCAGCGGTGAAAGGTGGATCATCAGCATGGTGGCTGGCGCGAACCACACGGCAGCCTCCGAAGTCCGCAGCGTGGCGCCCACCACATCCACCTGCTCCACCTGCCGGATAGCGAAGTGCAGCAGGAATGCAATCACCAGGCTCCACAGCCAGGCTGCAATCGCAAATCCCATGGTGCGTTCCATCAACTGCAAAGGCGTGGATGCGGCCAACTGGGGCGCCAGCGAGAACTTCCACACGAACCATCCGGTGGCATACAAACTCCCGATCTCCGCCAGCAGCGTCAGGCGGCCGCGCACACTGCGATCTGTCTCGGAAGCCGGCACAGGGCTATCTTATCCGACACCGGCGTTGTGTCAAAGGTTCCCAGATCGCTGGGGTGTTCAATCGAAGCGGGGATGTTGGCGCAGGCGGTTTCGCCTGGAGTTGATGAGCTCCGAAATAGCCCAAAGTCAGAGGCGCGGGTGTGGGGATCAATGGAACGGAAAACCGGGTTAAGGTAACGCGAGTTGTGCAGGCTTCGTGAACCACTGTGCTGGACTGAGTCCGAGCCCTCACACCGCCAGTTGACCGTGGTAGAGCATTTTCTGGGGCTCGAACTTGGATTCCACCAGCCACCGTTCGAACTGGGCTTCGAACATGATCTCTTCCTTACCGAGCCCGATGGGCGCGGCTGCACGGGAAAAGCCGATTGCGTACACCGTGCTGGTACGAACCAATTCGTACACAACCTGAGGACGTACGGTCCACCTTACCCTACCCCGCGAGTGGAGCGCGGCCGTCATCTTCAGCTTGTCCGTGGACGCCCCACCCAGTGGAACGCCATCCACGCCGATGACGTAGCAGTCGGTAAACACACTCGGCAGTGGGGTCTTACGAGCGTCGCGGATTGGCTGCGAGCTTTCCCATGTCACGACACCTTGTGGCCCTGATTCCGGCAGCGGAGCTTTGCTTAAACGCCTCGATCCAAACGTTTGCGGATGTTTCTCGGGTGGAAGAAACCCGCGAACGGGCTTTGCCCACGGAGAACGGTTCATTAACTGGTAGATCTCAGCTACGCTCCATTCCGTCGCCGGCTTGGCGTCCCAGAAGTCCTCAGCGGCAGTTGCAACCCGTGCGGCAGAGCCTGCCAGTAAGAAGAGTTGGCGGCGGCTGAGCTTGAGAGGATTGCGTGACATGGCGCTGACGCCATTCTGGCGCGTTAGAGAGAAGATTTCAACAGGCGACCAGACAATTGCCCAGATGGAAAGCCTAAAACAACGAACGGATGGTGACTTGATACCGGGGTTTGTGGACAAAACACGGCGTTACCGAAACTTTGGTTTTGCAGAACTCATAAGTTCTGCAAAGCTCTGCGAACATTCCGCTTTCCTTACGATTCACGTTTGCAGAAGTGTCTTGCATAAGCATCCAGTATTGCGAGGACTTTTGCACACCGCGCGGAAGGGCCTGTAAAACTCAGGTTACCTTCACCCGGTTTTCCGTTCCATTGACCCCCAACACCCGGCGCCGACGGCGAGCCTACAACCGCATACGACACAAATCAATCCGCACCCGCCGAAACTCCAGCCGCCAGTCAAACGCGAAGTTATCTTTTGCGTTCGGGGAGTCCTATCGCCCGTGCTGGCCATCACCGAAAACCAAATCACACCAAAAGCCAAGCGCGACCCTCGCGCCCTGAACGCTTACCGACACGGCCTGACAGGCTAGGTCGTCGTCCGCACTCCCGAAGACGAGCGGACTACACGGCGCACTGCCAAACGTGCACCAATCGCTGTCGCTAACAGCCCGGCCACACTGGTCGAAAGGCCAGCAGAAACGGATCACGCGAACCGAGGTCGATTGGCGACGCCCGATTCCAACGCATCCGCCCCTGGCGCCTCATGACCCGACTGTCCCCTTTTTACCCCTTTTGTGCCTTCCCGTAAAACCCGGTCACAACAATCTTACTCAATCCCTTCAATAACTTAGTCTTCCAGCTCAATGTCGCAATGGTACAAGTATTCGTGGGAGGAGAAAACCCAATGTTCGCTGAAACGATCGAAACCAAACCCCAGCGCGATCCGCGCGCCTTTAACGCGTACCGTCACGGCCTCACAGGCCAGGTCCGCATCATGACCCCGGAAGATGAGGCCGCCTATAGGGCCCACTGCCAAGGGATGGTCGAATCCCTCGTACCAGTCGGTCACTTCGAATGTGACCTGGTCCAATCCGTCGCCGACGACCGCTGGCGCCTCAAGCTCGCCGCCGTCATCGACAACAACACCTTTACCCGGGGACTCAACGAGCCCGACGACATC
>OKRF01000498.1:0-154 GCA_900290315.1 Candidatus Sulfopaludibacter sp. SbA3
TTCCCGCCATTTTCGTCCCGCCGCGTGAGCCTTCGCCACGAGCCGAATCTCTCGAAAATCGCGTGTCCGCCGCAAATCCGTGCCACCCTCCAAAATCCCGAACCGCGTGTCCGCCGCAAATCCGTGCCAGGCTCGAAATTCGCCGCCTTTTGGC
>OKRF01000498.1:164-3981 GCA_900290315.1 Candidatus Sulfopaludibacter sp. SbA3
GAAATTCGCCGCCTTTTGGCGAATCTTCGTGCCTGGCTCGAGTTTGCCCCTTCGCGAAATCCCAACACGTTTTCCCACCATTTTCATCAGGGCGGGTGAGGCTTCGCATGAGCCGACTGGCACCGTTTTGCGGCGTGTACTTCGAGCCAGGCGCCACAGAAGAGCCTGCGGCCGGCTTTCGCGGATTGGCCGGTGGGGCCTTGGAAGGCCCTTCCGCAAGCACGGTGGTGAGGATCCCGGAGATGTGGCGAAGGCGCTGGCACGAATTAGCAGGTCCGCGGGAAGATAAACGACGCAATACGATCGTCTGTCCCTCGGCGGCAAAGATGCAACCCGTCAGTTACCTGACGCCTTCTCGGCGTAGTCAATGACCAGAAACTCCACTGGGCCTTTGGTGGATTCCAATTTGAGGCCCAGGCTCTCCTGCAGCGCCGCGGCGAGCGAGGGGCCAGCCCTATCGGTTTGTGTCCCCACGATGCGCATCCCCATCGCCTGCGTCTCGTCCGGCATCCATGCCGCCTCAAAATCGTACTCGCCAGCCAGTCCGGTCTTATCCAATACGGTGCGATCCAGCAGCATTCCCAAGAAGCCCACGAGCGACTGCATGGTAGTCCTGATCCCAACCAGCTTTAAGCCTTGCGGCGCGGGCTGCATGAAGATCCGTTTTTTTTCCTCCTGTTTCGGCGGGCCCAATTTGGGCCCGTTCTTGCCTACCGCGAGTGCATACACCGATATCTCCCGGTTCTCCCGATGGAACTTCAATTGAAAGCGGTCGGCGAGCAGGGTTTGCACCATCAACTTTCGGTGCGAGTCGGTGACCGTGCCATCGCACTTGACTTCGATCTCCCAGTGGTCATTGCCAATCCAGGCGGATCCGCCCGAGATCTGGAACTCCTTCACGCCATACGCAAACTGGATCAACATTTTTAAGGAGACGTCCATGGCGGTGAATCTTCCCGGGTTCACGCTGACCGTGGTGGGCTTCACGGATGCCACTTCGAATGCCGGCGGCGGGCCGGTCTCCGGCGTTTGCGCGGCGCTCCTGGGTGCATTCAGGAGGCCGATCAGCAGTGGCGCTGTGACTGCCACGAGGCCGGCCGCGGCCATCAGCAGTTTCTTGCCCAATCCCAGGCCGGTTCCGAGAGACCCGGTCATGATGCGCTCGATGCGCTTGGCGAGACCTCCGCCCGTCACGCCCGAAATGCATGGCAGGGGCGTTTCCAGGCAGACCTCGCAGGCCTTCAGGATGCTGGCGGCGTACACCTCTGGGTCGCTACCCTGGCGCAGCACCTCTTCGTCGCAGGCGCGCTCGCGCTCTTCTACCAGGCGCCCGCCCAGCCACCAGAGGAGCGGATAGAACCAGAAGATCGCCTGCGCCACCATGTGGATGACGCCAGCCAGGTTGTCGCGCCAGCGCACGTGGCAGAGCTCGTGCGCCAGAATCGCTTCCAGTTGGTCCGCCGGCAGCCGCTCCGCAAGCCCCGCGGGCAGCAGCAACACCGGATGGAGAATACCAAACACCGCCGGCTCCACAGACCACTCACACGAGCGGACGGGGAGGCCCGAAGCGTGGGTGGGCAGCGGCGAAGCGGACCGCACGAGGCGCGCCATGCGCCGCCACCGCACACACCACGGGAGGATAACCGCGGCACAGCCGACTGCCCATGCGATCCACAGGATAGTGGTCAGCGCGTGGGATGAAGTTGGAACAGGCAAGGCGGCATTGCCGCCGCCTGGAGCCGGGAAGGGGAAAAACATCGGGGCGATTGTCGCCGGATGCGCCGGTGTTGGCGTTGCCGGAAGAAGCGACATCCCGATACGGCTCCCGATCTCCGAGAGCAGGGCGAACGGCACCAGGAACTTCACCGAGACCGCCAGCCATACCCCATGCCTCGAACGCGCATGGTTCTTTCGCAGCGCCAGTGCCACCAACCCCGCCGCCAGAGCGAACAGGGTGGACTGCAGCAAGTGATTCGCCATTGCCGCGATCATTGGGGTTTCTCCTTCTTCGAGAGCCTGCGCAGCGTCTGTTGCGCGGCGTCCAGTTCGTCTTTGGTGAGCTTGCCGGATTCGATGAGGCGCGACATCACCGGCTGCAGTTTGCCGCCGAACATGGCCAGCAATTCGTCGATGAATCTGCCTTGCGCCGCGTCGCGCGAGGTGACGGCTTCAAAGATGTGGGCGTTGCCGATCTTGCGCAGCCGCCGCACGGCCTTTTTCGCCTCCAGGCGGTAGACCGTGGTCTGCACGGTGGTGTAAGCAGGCCGGCCGGCTTCGGGAAACGCCTCCTGCATCTCGCGAATGGAGGTGGGGCCATGGCTCCATAGCGCCTGCATGATCTGGAGTTCGAGGGGTGTGAATTTTGTCTGCGCCATTCTCTACTACTCTTGTATTAAATACTACTACGAATGCATGTCTGGCGCAAGGGCTTTCAAAGTGCTATCACTCGGGTATGCTGCAAGACCTTCGCTATGCCTTCCGCACCCTCACCAAATCGCCCGGGTTCGCCGCTACCGCCATTCTGGCGCTGGCACTCGGCATCGGCGCGAATACCGCCATTTTCAGCGTAGTGAATAGCGTCCTCTTGAAGCCGTTGCCCTATCGCGATGCCGCGCGCCTGGTGCTGGTAGAGGAACGCATACCCAAGATCGGTCCGAACTTCTTCTCCGTTTCGGCGCCGGATGTCCTGGACATGGCTCGCTGGAGCCGCTCGCTGGACTCCGTGGCGGGGTTCGAAGTGGGCGAGGCGAACATAGCCGGCGGCAACCGCGAGCCCGGACGGCTCGCCGGAGCGCGCATCGCCGCCAACCTGATCCCGACCACGGGTGTGGCGCCGTTGTTGGGCCGCAGCTTCACCCCGGAGGAGGACGCACCGGGCCACCACGTAGTAATTCTCAGCTACGGGCTGTGGCACGACCGTTTCGCTGCCGGCGCCAGCATTTTGGGCAGCCGCATTCTGATCGATAGCCAGCCCTACACCGTGATCGGCGTGATGCCGCGCCAGTTTGTGTTTCCTCCGCGGGGCCTGCCACACATGCTGCCGGACTCCGCACAGTTCTGGGTGCCGATGGCCTACAAGCAGGAGGAGCTCGCCAACGTGGCGGACAATTTCAATATCGGAGTGCTGGGACACATCCGGCCTGGCGTTTCGATGGCCCAGGTGAAGGCGGACATGACTGCGCTGGCGCACCAAATCGAGGCCAAGTATCCGGACGCTTATAAGGACGGTCTCACGCTCGATATCGGCGCCAGGCTGCTGGGGGAGCTGATCTCCGGACCGGTGCGTCCCATCCTGTTCCTGCTGCTGGGCGCGGTGACGCTTGTGCTGCTCATCGCCTGCGCCAACGTGGCCAACCTGCTGTTGAGCCGGGCCGCCGGGCGGCAGCACGAGATGGCGATTCGCACGGCACTGGGCGCGGGCAGTGGCAGGGTGCTGCGCCAGGTGCTGACGGAAAGCCTGCTGCTGGGCCTCTCCGGCGGGGCCCTGGGAGTGGGGCTGGCGTGGTTGGGGCTGCGCGGTTTCGTGGCGGCGCTGCCGGCGAGCATTCCACATTCTTCGGATATCACGCTGGATCTGCACGTCCTGGCGTTCGCCGCGGCGCTTTCCCTGGTCACCGGCATTGTCTTCGGCAGCGTGCCGGCGTTCGCCGCGATGCACGGCAGCATGGCCGCGGCGCTCAACGAGACGGCGCGCGGCACCACCGCCGGAGCGGCTCGCCGCCGCATGAAGAACGCGCTAGTGGTCTGCGAGATCGCGCTTTCCATGGTGCTGCTGATGGGCGCGGGTCTGCTGGTGCGTAGTTACCAGAGCGCGCGT